>NZ_QRKI01000008.1:0-243073 GCF_003471885.1 Bacteroides sp. AM16-24 | reverse complement strand
AAAAGATAACGCTTGATATTCCGCCAATAAAAAAAGGCTCAATTCGGATACCAGGCGGATCACTGAAAACAAAAGAAAAATCAAGCAAATCCCTGATAATCAGACATTATCAGGGATTTCTTTTTTCTAGCGGGTAGCAGAAAATAGCCGTTTCAAGCATATTATCGGTGGACAAATCGTGGGACTAAAATTTAGTCGAAAAAAGTCCCACGAATTTGTATCTTTCTCACTGATTCATAGATTTTTGCATGGTCATACTTTGGAAGAGAATACATAGTTTTGTAACTTTAAAAACGATGTAAAAATGGCTCGAAAATCATTTTCTGTTTTGTTCTTCATCAAGAAAGGCAAATTATTAAAGAACGGTGAAGCACCCGTGTGCATGAGAATTACTGTAAATGGCTGTATGGTAGATATTTCTATCAAAAGAAGCTGTCCTGTAAACCTATGGAATCAGGCAAAAGAAAATTCAAAAGGCAAAGACCGTATGTCGGTGGAATTGAACCACTACTTAGAAATCACACGTTCGCACATACACCAAATTTATAGGGAATTGGAAACTTCCGGCAAGGTTATCACCGTTGATCTTGTGAGAAAGTTGTTTTATGGTGTGGATGAAGATAACAAAACACTATTGCAAGTATTCAGAGAGCATAACGAACAAAGCCGTAAGCTGATCGGTAAAGATTTTGTTAGTAAGACCGTTCAACGGTATGAAACCACTACCCGATATTTGGAGGAATTCATTAAGAAAGAATATCAGTTATCGGATATTGCCTTGAATAACTTGGAAGCCAACTTCATTTCCAAGTTCGATGCTTTCTTGAAGATTGAAAAAGGTTGTGCGCAGAACTCCGCTATCACCCGATTGAAGAACTTGAAGAAGATAATCCGCATTGCTTTGGAAAACGATTGGATAGAGAAAGATCCATTCGCTTACTACCGCTTCAAGCTGGAAGAAACTGATCCTGAATTCCTGACGATGGACGAGATTAAAATCATTCTCGCCAAAGAGTTTACTATCAAACGAGTGGAACAGGTACGGGATGTTTTCATTTTTTGTATTTTTAGCGGATTGGCATTCAGCGACGTGAAAGACTTATCACCGGAACACTTGGTTAGAGATAACAAAGGGGAACTTTGGATAAGAAAGAACCGCCAAAAGACAAAGATCATGTGTAATATTCCTGTGCTACCTGTGGCAGCTTCTATATTGGAAAAGTACAAAAATGTGGCAGAATGTACCGGAAAGCTATTGCCAGTATTATGTAATCAGCGCATGAACAGTTACCTGAAAGAAATTGCCGATGTGTGCGGAATTCACAAAAATCTAAGCACTCATACCGCCAGACATTCCTATGCCACCTCTATATGCCTTGCAAATGGCGTGAGTATGGAGAATGTAGCTAAGATGTTGGGACACGCAGATACAAGCGTAACAAAACATTATGCACGGGTACTCGATCTGAATATTTTCAAGGATATGCAAAAAGTAAATAGCTGTTTGTCGGAATTGGCTATATAAATAAGGTAGTAGTCAATATAGAAAAAGGATTGGGAAGAATGAATTTCATTTTCTCAATCCTTTTCTTTTATTGTAAGTTTTTCAAAACTTAACATGAAACATTGACAAAGGTAAGTTCCGTATTTAGCCTGTTCAAGTCCGAGCCTTCGGTTTAGATGAAAATCTTCCTCTCATTACATTTCGAGCGTATTTTCATCTAAAGACTTGCACAGACTAAATACTTCACTGGAAAAGTCAATGATTCAAATTAAATTCCAAAAAACAATGTTTTCGGGGCTAGCATGAGGAAAACGTCTTTCACTTGAATAGCGTTTAAACAAGTTTCTCGTACAGTTTGAACTAGTCCAGCCCGTAGTTGCCAAAATCTAAATCTACGGTATCAATGTATTCAAAACCACATTTCTCATAGAGAGAGATTGCCGGAAGATTATTTTCATACACATCCAAACGGATAGATTTTATGCCTGATTGTTGAGCCAGTTCAAACGAATAGTCCATCAAAGCACGACCGATACCCGTTTTCAAGAATAAAGGATGCACCACAAAAGTGCGTATCACAAAAATATGACTGTAGTCAGCTTCTATTTTCCACCTTACATTATTATAGGCTTCATCGGGATGATGGTCTAAGATAATAGAGCCAGTAATCTTTCCGTCATGCCTGACAACGAAAAGAGTTTTATTTTCTATGCCAGCAACCGCATCTTTACGAACAGGATAAATGCCTTTTATCCATCCGGGATAGTTGGTGGTAACCGATAGATAATCATTCAGATCATCATACAACTTTTCTAATTCGTCAATATCGGCAGATGTGCCATATTCTATTACAAACTTCATGATTACAACTGTTTGGGATGCAAAGGTATAATTTCCACCTTAATAAAAGAGGTTTCCTTTTAAGATAGTGGAAATCATACTCTTTTAGATAGTTATTCTTTCCAGCTTTCAAAGTAGTGCTTTTGGAGCAGTTTATCAATATCACTTTGGCGGTAGATTATTTTACCTTTAATTTGGATAAAGGGGATTAACCCTGTATCTCGCCACTCTTGTAAGGTTCGCAAACTGACATTCAGTTTTTTAGAAACCTCATGATTGGAAAGAAAACGTTCTCCGTTCAGATGTGGTTTATAGTGCTTGACAATGGATTCAATACCGTTCAGCATTGAATCAAGAGAAGATATAAATTCTTTGACTTGCGGAGTATCTTTATTTATTAGTTCCATGATTGAAAGATTGTTTTATTGAAATATTGATTTCAAGATGGCTATATGGCTGATTAGTTACGCAGATAGTCACCCTGTGATGAAATGCTAAGTACATCTTTTGCCGGATCATAATCAATATAGAGCCGTTTAGATGCAATGGCAATAAAATACTGGCTACCATCTTGCTGTATCTCATAAGTAGCGGGCGAAGCCTGTTTGGTGGTTTCCGATACATATATAATAGAAAGAAGATATTCTTTATCATTCCGGAAGATGATAACCGTAGGATTCAGATTAACGCTTTCCCATGTACCGACAATAGAAAACAGGTTGAAGGATGGATAATCTTCTTTAGTTCTTTTCATAAGACGTGGTTTGTTTGGGTGATTGATTTTGTGTTTCACTATCTGTAATAATTCTTTCAATATCAGAAGATTTATAATAAATCTTACTGCCTATTTGAGAATAAGCCAGCCGTCCACTACTCCGGTAATATTGCAGTGTTCGCTTGCTAAAGCCCAACAACAGGCATACTTCCTGACTATCCAGCCAGTTTTCTACTTTCTGGGTATGAGTGCTGCACAAACTTTCTATCCGTTTGGCAAACTCTGTGAACCGTTCGCATACATACGAAAAGGTTCTCTTTTCAATGGTTACTACTTCCATACTTTCATTTTTAAATGGTTTATAAAACGTGTTGATTTAACTTTCACCAGCAAATGAAAGAAGAATCAAGAGACGTTTTTTAAACTGTCTGGAAGTGGTATATACCGTCTACTTTTGACTATAACTCTATTAAGTCATTCTATAGGAAGACACATAAAGACTTTATAAGGCTGAGAAAATAAGTTATTATCTTTTGCTTCGTACATTTCATAAATAGAAGCATCCCGTAATTTATAGCATTTTTCTATAACGGTTAGATACATTGTGTTCCATGCTTTATCATATTCAGTATCAGACAAGTCAAAAGAACCAACCAAATATTTTCCTTCAGGAATAATCCGCTTCCCTATTTTTCCTTTTGGTTTAATATTATTAGGTATAGTAATACATACACTTTGACGATTTTTCTCAAACTTTGTTATGGTGGGATCATCATGATAAATGGTAAAGAATCTAGTAGAATGACTGTCAAATAATTGATTCTGATTAGCCCAATCAAATAAAGTTGTATAAGTATTTCCAATTTCGTAGAAATCACCAGTATAAGGCAAATAGGCTACTTCAAATTTAGGCATCCTTTTCATGCAGATATATGGATTTTTAATAAAAGTGACATTCTCTAATGCAAAAGAATCAATTTGTTTGTTATTTATTGAGGTATCAGTTCTTTCAACTAATTCCCCTAAAGAATTAAAGAATTGTCTATTACTAGAAAAAACAGCCTTTTTTTGTTTACGGAATTCATGGGCTGTCATGCCAAAGCACTTTCTAAATGCACGACTAAAGGATGTTTGATTGGAAAAACCGCATCTATAGGCTATTTCTACAATTGGAATCTTTTTATCTTCTAGAAGTAACCTTGCAGCCTTTTCTGTCCGCAATCTTAAAATGAAATCAGCAGGAGTTTCTCCTTGTAAAGCCGTGAAGATTCTATGAAAATGAAATGGAGAAAAATTCGCATGACAAGATATAACGTCAAGATTCAACGTCTTATCTAAGTTTTCCTCTATGTAGAGAATTACAGAGTTGACTCTTGATAAATAGTCTTCTGTACTTTTTTCCAAATTACTCATACATTTATAATATTGCTATAAAGTTAGCAAGAAATGTAAAATGCAGCAATAGAGAGATGCCTATATTTACATATTAATAAGACTGTAGGCAATATGAAGAAAATTGAGAAAGTAATAATATTCTATTTTTCAGGGACAGGAAATGCCCGAATGATAGCTTCATGGTTCTCAAAGTGTGCTTTGGAAAACAATACATATTGCCGGATTTTTGATATTGCTTCAAAAAATGATCTGTATTTGAAAGAAATAGATTCTGAATCTCTGATTATTATCATATCTCCTATACATGGATTCAACTATCCGAAAATTACATTAGATTTTATTCGTAGTTTTCAAAAAGGGAATAATCAAGTAGTACTGATGAACACTAGAGCAGGAATGAAAATAGGCAATATGATTACTCCGGGATTAACGGGTATCGCGTTCTTTCTATCCTCATTCATCCTAAAGAAAAAGGGATATAACATCATCGGACGAATACCTTTTGATATGCCATCCAATTGGCTATCAATACACCCTGCACCCCGTAAAGAAGCTATCAGGTTTATTTATGAAAAGAATTACCATCGCATACAAAGTCATTTCGGAAAATTATATTTGGGAAAAACAGACTTTGCTTCTAACAGAGATATAATTCAGGATTTATTAATATCTCCCATTGCTTTGGCATACTATGTCGTTGGCAGATTCTTTTTGGCAAAATCCTATTATGCATCAAGTAAATGCAATAATTGTAGTCTTTGTATCAGGCAATGCCCCGTCCAAGCAATCAGAATGATTAACGCCCGTCCATTTTGGAGTTTGAAGTGTGAAAGTTGCATGAAGTGTATGAATTACTGTCCTTTACAAGCAATAGAAACAACACATGGTTTATGGCTCGTTATTATCGTTTTGACATCAACCGTATGTACATTTCTATTCCACGACTTGCTGCCAAATGTATATTGGATAATCAGATTTTTGGTTTCCAATATAATATTATTCACTCTTTTATTGGTTTTATATCGTATACAGCATTGGGCATTAAGAAATAAGTTCATAGCGAAAGTGATTTCACTAACTTCTCTGACACATTATAAATTCTGGGGAAGATATAAAGCAAATCAAAATCATACTGTACAGTAAAGTTCTATTCAATATTAACAAATAAAACTCAACTGTTTATGAATGATTTATTACAAATGAGGATATTCGGACTTTTGACCGAAACCTCACAGGAAATTACTAACGAAGAAATGCAAAATGCCTATGGTGAATTTATTAAACAGATTAGAGCCGTGAGTAATGGAAATGATTATTTTTCTATTTATCGGATTCTTACAGCTACCCATATTGAGTTAGCTTCACTGGAAACATCATCTCTTTACGGGCAGGGGGAAAAATGCGCTTAAAAAGATGTTCTTGCAAAAAACGTTAGCAATTATCAATGCTGAATTAAACCTGTTAGACCTAAGAATCAAACATCCTGAACCATTTCAACAACAGAAAGAGAGAACGTCTATTTCTCCGCTTTACCTTACAACTGAAACCTATCTTGTAGAAATAATGGAGATAGTAAGCGGATTATTCCTATCTAAAAGAATAGTTACCCATACTGGAGCAGAATCGCCACTTACAGAAATCGGAAGAGCATTTGAACATCTCTTTAATATCAAGCTGGGCGATATTCATAAGAAGCATGAAAGCGTTATTAGCCGTAAACCATCCAAAGTAACCGAATTTTTAGATACGCTTCGTAAAGCTATTACCAAAGAAAGTAAAAACAAAGGTTATCTGTAAATCAGTCATTTACCAACTATTTTTAGGGGTGTAGTATATCTACTCCCCTAACTTGTTTGCGTCCGTTTGCCGAACTTTGCTTCATCAATCGGTTGAAAACAATAATGTTTAACTAAAAAATGAAGCAAAATGTATGTAGATAATGAAAACTTCGATAAGTGGATGGAGAAGCTATCGAAGAAACTCAACGAAATAGGTCAAAACCTACAATCATTAATCAATACCGATAAAGTGTTGGATGAAAACGACCGACTGTTAGACAATCAGGATTTAGCTTTCCTGCTGAAAGTATCTTTCCGAACCTTACAACGATATCGGGCGAGTGGCAAACTTCCTTATTTTACGATAAGCCATAAAACCTATTATCGTGCGGCTGACATTCGTGTATTTGTTCAAGAAAATGCCGATTGTAAGACCTACGAACGGTTCAAAAAGGAAAATCAGCTTGATAAGCAAACCTCAGCAAAACATGGTGGGTAATGTTGCCACCTGATGAAGTGCTATCATTCCCCATTTAGCAGAAACCGCCTCGCCCTATGGCTTGGCTCGTTTCGCTAAATGAAGCAAGAGGGAACTGGACAAGTCCTGTTCTTCCCTCTTGCCCTGCGGGACAAAGCCTTCGGCTTTAGCGTATTACAAGAACACGCTGTAATGACACCTGTAATAAGCATTTTCTTTGTAATGCTTATTATCAGGTATTTATCTATTCATATTTCTATAAAAAAGTAATTACCATGCCAAACAGCAGTAGAAAAACTATATTCACCACCATTTCCATAGACAAGGAAACGGCAGCTTTGGTAGAGAAGATATGCAAACGCTATTCACTGAAAAAGAGTGAAGTTGTAAAGTTGGCGTTCGAGTATTTAGATAAGGCACATATCAATCCATCCGAAGCACCTGAATCCGTAAAATCGGAACTGGCGAAAATAAATAAGAGACAGGATGATATTATTCGCTTTATCCGTCACTATGAGGAAGAACAACTGAATCCTATGATACGGGCAACAAATTCAATCGCTTTACGCTTTGATACTATTGGCAAAACTTTAGAAACTATTATTCTCTCTCAACTAGAAGCCAGTCAGGAAAGACAAACAGCCGTACTAAAAAAGTTAAGTGAACAATTCGGCAATCATGCCGATGTGATAAACAACCAATCGAAACAGATTAACGCACTCTACCAGATACACCAACGGGATTATAAAAAGCTGCTTCAACTGATACAGCTCTATTCGGAACTTTCTGCTTGCGGTGTGATGGATAGCAAAAGGAAAGAGAGTCTGAAAGCCGAAATCAGCAATCTGATAAATACATAGAATCATGCACATAGACTTTGCCCCACCATCAAACGGAACATACAATAATTCAGGAAGCTGCCGACAATTAGCTAATTACATGGAACACGAAGATTTAGAACGGATGGAAAAGGGTATCTATACCGAAGGCTTTTTCAATCTGACAGAGGATAATATCTATAAATCAAAAGTGATAAAGGATATAGATAGCAATAACGGGCAACTATTGAAAATAGATGCTAAGTTTTATGCTATCCATGTCAGCCCATCAGAAAGCGAACTTCGGGCGATGGGTAATACCGAACAGGAGCAAGCCGAAGCGATGAAGCGGTATATTCGTGAAGTATTTATTCCCAAATATGCTAATAACTTTAATAAAGAACTATCTGCTGCGGATATAAAGTATTACGGCAAAATTCATTTTGATCGTAGTCGTTCAGATAATGAGTTGAATATGCACTGTCATTTGATTGTGAGCCGGAAAGATCAATCTAATAAAAAGAAGCTATCATCACTTACCAATCACAAAAACACCAAGAATGGAGTGATAAAAGGTGGCTTTGACCGAGTGAACCTATTTCAACAGGCAGAACAAGGATTTGATAAACTGTTTAATTACAATCGGCAGTTAGCCGAAACGTTCGAGTACTGCAACACCATGAAAAATAGCAATATGACGAACAAACTAAAGATGCAAGAGTGGGAATTGAAAGCCCCCAAACAATCTTTTGCAGGTGAAAAGGAAAAAGAGACAGAAGATGTAAAAATAGGCAGATATGCATATAAGCAAGCAGATTTGACTGATTTTGGATTATCCTCTGCATTTTCAATCCTTCCTTCGGCGGCGAATGTCAATCCGGTGGACGAGCAACAACCGCTAAAATCCAAGAGAAAGAAGAAACCCAAACGGGGGTTCAGGCAATAGTCTGTTCAGTTTCAAAGTTATTTCCAGTTCATGGTTTCGCAGCCTTTTAGAGGAGCGGAAGACCGCGAGAATAACTTCTACCATCCGCATAATAGTGCTCTTGAAGTCGTTTTGAGAAAACTAAATAACAATTCTATTGATTAGTTAAACTTTAATTATTACATTTGCAAATTACCTCAACGATTTGATGAATGGAGCTGAACAGATTAAAGTTGTACTTGTGGAGAGGAAGCGCACGGGCAAATGGCTTGCTGAAGCATTAAAAAGAAATGAAGCAACAGTTTCTCGTTAGGGTACAAACGGATCAAAACCGTCGTTTGAAACACTGTTTGCCACAGCGAAAGCGTAGAGAGTGGATGTAAGAAAACTGTTTGTGAGTACAAAATAATGAAAGACAAATTCTAAAACATAATACTATGCCTAAAGAAAGTGTTTTATCGGTAGCAGACAAAGAAGCTATTGTAATAGAAAAATTAATATTCCATATCATTTTGAAAGATGATGTACAACCCTACTTTTTGGATGAATTGGAAATTACGAAAGAGCAAACAAAGTTCTTTAAAGACCGATTAGCCGATTCAGCACAAGGAAGGCAATATATATTCACAGGTGAAGATGTTGCAGTTCGTAAACTGGCTCAAACCATCATAAAAGCGCCTGATGCTAATTTTATCAAAGCATCAAAAGATTTAACTGACAGGTTTAAAACTTCACATACAAGTAATACAAATGACGGAGTATTTGTTATTGCTTTGGCATCTATCAAAAAAAGAAAACTTTTATTTATGGTAAAACTCGACCATAAGAAAGTCTATGAATACAAATTGAAGGGGAATAAAGCACTTTTGAAAGAAGTACAAAATACATTTGTCGAAGACAAAAGCGCTATTCAAAAGGTAGCTTTAATCGATATCAGCGCAAATGTTGTATGGGATGTTTTAGTCTATGATAGAAGCAAACCATCTTCTATTACCGACTATTTTCGGAATTTTTTATCTGTGAATCCAAGAGAAACAGAAAGTCAGCTTACTTCAAATGCAGTTTCTTTTGTTCTTAAGTGGGCAAGTGAAAATAGAAATTTATTAGACCCAGAACAAGAACCATCTCAATATAAAAATCGGGCTATTGAACATTTATGGAATATTGATACATTTGAAACAGATGCTTTCATTAAGTTCGTTGTAAGGGATGATGATAGCAACCGAAGAAGTCGCTTAGAAGCCTCCTTGCATGATTTTTTAACAGAAAAAGGACTTGCAGGTCAGTCTTTTGACGTTAATCGCAACGCACTTACGAAGAAAACAAAAAAGAATGTACGGCAAACAGCCGAGGGCGTTAAAATCGAATGGACGGGAGAGCCACAAGACCACAACATAACCATTCCAAATGAACCTAATAACAATGGTATATATTGTATTGTAATTGAAACAAGCGACATTCAAGAAATACAATGATGCTTACTGGAATATTCGATATACTGGATAAGATAAAAAACAGTTTTCAACCAACATGGACTGAGAACTGGGGCTATCTCACTATTTCAGGAGAATATGGCAATGAAAATAAATCCTCATTTAATGAGTTGAACAATATTTTCACAACAAGTAACATTCAATCTGCTCTTACCTTTTTTATTGGGTCAAATAGCTATTCTGCCAATGACTTTATCAATGACTTGCAAAATAATGATTCATGGCGGATAAACATCAACAAAGAGGTTTTAATCAGAAAGGAACAAGAAGGAGGATTTCATTTAAACTTTTTTTATTCGCAAGAAGAGTTTTCAAAATGGAGTTCAAAAGCAAACCCGTTTGAAGAAGCTCATCCGTTCAATACATACAGTCCCATAAAAATAGTTGTTAAGGACATAAAATGCCTTTGGGGAGGTCCCAATATTCTTATTTGCAATCAAAATAATCTTGATTCAACATTTGCTGTATCTAATACAAAATCTCCTACAAACAGGGATATATTAGATATTGTTCATGTGATTTCCGAGAAGCCGTTTTGTATTCATCTCGAAAAACATTTAATTACATTCGGCGAACCAGAAAAATCAATACCAAATGATTTTCTAAAAAATTCCGCAAAAATTCTTCTTTGCTGTTTAGTTAATGAAGTTCAAAAGGATGATAAGGTAATTCTTAGAGGTGTTAGACGGTTGGATATGGTCTTATGTGGGACTGAGAATATTCCTATCAATTTGAAGTTTAATAATGAACTAATGGATGCGGTTCATTGGATTTATGGAGAAAAAGAGAGACGAGATTTGCGATTGAAATTATTACTTGAAAGAATAACACTTGATATTGATTTATCAAAGCCTCTTCTTGTTGGATTGCCGCATGTGCTTGAAAATAGTCTGCAACAAGCGAAGGAGCGCTATTCATATATTGTATATGAAAGAAAAGATTCTTACCAAAAAGAACTGAAAGATCTTTTGAAAGATTTAAAAAGTCTTTCAGACCTATATTCTAATAAAGTTCGCTCCTTATTGAGCAATTTACTTCGGGATGTACTTGCAGCGTTTATCTTAGTCGGTATTACACTCTTTTCCAAAGCAACAGAAATATTAAAACTTTTTGAAAATAAACTAATCCAATATGTGTTTATCGCATTTGGAGGATATTTTATTATATCGGCAATTTTTCAGATGATTGCCGACTTTTATGATATCCGAAGGAGTAGCAAAGAATTTGATTATTGGAAAAATGTCAGTAGAGAATATATGTCCCAGAAAGATTTTGAAACTCATAAGTCAAAAACGCTCAATAAAAGGGCAAGAGGGAGCATAATTATATATTTGATTATAGTAGCGTGTTATATCGCAATTGCTTTTGTATGTTTTAACTTTCCATGTATTTGGAATAAAATAGTGAATTAAAGATGATACAGTTTTACGAAACAAGTATTCAAAGTGTTGCAATCCATCTTGTTGGCAATAAAAATAATGATGAGCATGTTAAATGCTCTCATTCTGCCTTAGGATTAGACGAAAAGACAAAGAATGTATTGATAAATTATTTTATCAAACCATTTATTCAAAAGCAAGAGTATTATACGTTTTGTCATGATATTAACCTAAACATGAATGAGGTTTTTGCTTGTGTTAGTGAAATTTTTGATAATGTGGAATATCTACATAAACAATCTATAAATCTTGCCAAACACTTGTATGAGCAAAGTTTTCACCCAAAAGTAAAGGCTGGCGAATTTTATACAGTTTATTTCAACGATTGTATCATAGATGGCGAAACGGTTGATGCTGTTGGATTATTCAAATCCGAAAATAAAGACACCTTCTTAAAAGTTTTCCCATCAGGAGACGATTTTGACGTAGATAGCGAACAAGGCATCAACATCAATAAGTTAGACAAAGGTTGCTTGATATTTAATACCGAACGTGAAAACGGATATATTGTAGCTGTAGTTGATAACACAAATAAAGGAGCGGAAGCGCAGTATTGGATGGATGATTTCTTGCATATTCGCCAGCGAAAAGATGAATACCATAACACGCAAAACATTCTATCACTTTGCAAAAACTTTGTAAAAAATGAATTACCACAGCATTTTGAAGTTTCCAAAGCCGACCAAGTGGATTTGCTAAATAAATCGGTAAAATTCTTTAAAGAAAACGAAAGCTTCAATATGACAGAATTTGCAAATGAGGTAATCGGTCAACCTGATATTATTAACAGTTTTAACCAGTTCAAATCGTCGTTTCAACAGAATTATGATGTGGAAATTGCTGATAATTTCGCAATCTCGGAAAGTGCTGTCAAGAAACAAACCCGTTCGCTGAAAAGCGTTATAAAACTGGATAAGAATTTTCATATTTATATTCATGGAGACCGAGAGCTTATAGAACAAGGTGAGGATAAAAAAGGTAAATTCTACAAGGTTTATTATCAGGAAGAAAATTAGAATATGGCTAAAAATATATAATAAACTTCTACCTTTTGTAAGATCCTAAAAAATAACTACCTTTGTCCTCGGTATTCTCCATGAGCAAACTACTGCAAAAGCACGTAGCAAATTAGTGGGATAAATCATGGGATATGCTTGAAGCTAAAAATATAAAGTTTTAAATATCAGCGTGGTAACTCTTTAAGGAGAATCCCAGGCGGATCACTGAAAAGCTGGACAAAACCAGACAACGAAAAGACAACTCCTACAATATCAATATATTGTAGGAGTTGCCTTTTGTATAGTGTCCGTGACCTAAGATCTAAAAAGGCCACAAAAAGACACACTTTCGTGACCAATTCGTGACCTAAAACCAACACAAAAGAGTAACCATTATATCCAATAATAAAATTAAGCCTCACCAGATGGGAACGATTACTTCAGCTTCAAAGAGTATCAGAAAGTATAATATACTCCCATTCTAGCCCTCCAGCATGCTTATGTTTAGGATCATTTTTACAACACAAACAAATTGCCGAGTTACTTATATTATATTTTTCAGCAGCTTCTCTAAATGTATTAAAAATCTCTCCTGTAGTGATACATCTTATTTTCCTGCTTCTTTGTCGTATCGTATTCTTCAATTTGCAACTTTTACAGCCACTTCCCCGCAATAAATTTCCCGGATATGCCTGCCAAGTCTTACCACATGCACTACATTGTACCATTATAGGTTTATGCCTACTTACATAGGTTCCTATAATTTTAATTGTAGGTAACAGCTTTGCGATTTCCTTAACAAAATCATCATGGGTCCTCCGTGCTTTATTGACACATTTCGGACAGCCGGTTCTATTATGTTTCGCTACAAGATGATAGGGTTGGGTAGACCATATATAGCCACATCTTTACATTTTATTCTTATAGAAGTGTCAATATTGATATATTCTGCCAGAGGGATAATATCGGGCTGTAATGAACTTAATCTTTCAACAAAGTCATTATGTGTCATTTTTAAAGTACCAGCACATTTAGGACATCCCGAACCTAAACGTAAAGAAGACGGTCTCACATGCCATTCATGATTACAGACTTTACATTGCGCTTTAATTCTATTATTAGCTCCTACAAAATCACCAATAATTTTAATTTTATCATTTATTTTAGACAGTTCTTCTCTAAATTCCTCAGTGCTCATTCGCCTTGAATCAATTTGAGCATTCTTCTTAATTTTTTCCCACTCACTTGTACCAAGCTCCGAATATAAGCCGAATTCGGAGAGGACCTTTTTTGTTATTTCAATCAGTTTATCTATATTCCGGCGAGAGACAAGATCGCAAGGTGTCACTAGACAATTATCAAAAGGAACTGTTGCATCATCATAGTGGTCGTATATAGTTATGAGTTTGATGCCTTTATCTTTGCACAATAGATGCTTTTCCCAGTCTTTCGCTACCATATTTTTATGCCAGTGCCACGAACCGGGCTCTACGGCTACCTTTAAATCAGGCACATATATGTCTAATTCAACTCCTATCACCGTTTTCTCTCTTGACATGACTTTAGATTCGCCCAGAATATGAGCAAATGAGTGATATATGAATTGTTCTAAAAAGGAAGTGCAGGACCTGTGACAGTTAGGACAGCCACGTTGGTTCAGAACATCATGAGGTCTTATTTGATACTCATATCCGCAGGCATTACAATGAAGCGACATAAGTGTATGACTATTTATATACGTTGCGCCTTCGCTGACAACAAGATTCGGGTCGATTTTATGGAGACGTTCCAAAAATATCTCCATCGTCAAGCGCTGAGACGCTCCTTTCTGGGATCGTCCACATTCCGGACATCCCCTGCCACTAAGAATATGTGCAGGAGTGATATCACACTCATGTCCACATTTCAAGAATCTGAATTTAGTTTTTTCAAGTGCCTTCGCATATCGACCAATTATGATAACGTCATCTCTCTGGGATTTTAAGTCTTTCACAAACTCTGCATGAGATTTCAGTTTGACTCCGGCACACTTGGGACAGCCATGACCGTGCAATAGACTTCCTGCCCTTGGTGACCATTCACAACCACATTTGTCGCATCTTACAGCAATTTTAGAGTTGTAATCCTTGTATATTCCCAAGACAGTAACTTTTAAATTCTGTGCTTTCAATTCATGACAGAAGTCTATATGAGTTTTTTTCTTTGCCATACGACTAAAACCGATCAAGTTATAAACTAAATGATATTCATCAAGCCGGTAATTATCTCAACCTGAATTTTACCATCTTTCTTGCAGCACATTTCTCAGTCAATTCTTCTATAGTCTGAGTTGCATATTGTTCTGATAGCCCTATTTCAGCTGCCAACGTAATGACGTCAGTAAGTGCAAGTTCTCCTTTTCCATTAATAGTCGTGGTATGGTAACCATTAAAACCGTTACTTAGCAAAAGGTCATAAGCCAGCGAAAGTTTCCATGATCCTTACCCCATTGGAAAAATAAGTTTTGGCATAATCATCCCTATTTGAAATCAATACATTGAAGTGATAATATATCATCATTTACTTCATTTTTCCCAAAATCTTAGGAAACTGCCAAAAGAACAACAGCGTACAGCAAATTGCAGCCGTAACATCAGATATAGCCTCAGCCGCATATACTCCGGTCACTCCCATATAATGCGGCAGTACCAGTGCTAACGGAATCAACAGAATGGCCTTGCGGAGCAAAGCGATAAAGATGGATATCTTAGCCTGCCCCAATGCAACAAACATATTCTGACAGGCACGTTGCAAACCGAATATGGTCATACCACCCAGAAAGACAGGCATAGTCCAACGAACCGTTTCTATCAACCTTTCATCACTTGTAAAAGCAGATGCAACCGTTGAAGGGAACAGGATCATAAGCAGCATCAGAATCAGATTAAAAGAGAACATCGTGATCAGTGCAATACGGAAACAGTCCTTCACACGCTGCTTATCACCATGGCCATAATTGTAACTTACAATCGGAATAAAGCCTTGCGCAAACCCCGTCAGCGGCACACTGGCAAACTGCATCGAAGTCTGTAATATCGTCAACGCACTGACGTAAATATCTCCAAAATCTTTCAAGCTACTATTCAGCACAAAGCCCACCAAACTCTCTGTACTGGCCATAATGAACGGAGATACTCCCAGCCCCAGCATCGCAATAACAATCCCCCGGTTTAACTTCATATAGCGCCTCTCCAAAGGCAGAGAAGCCTTCCGGGAGAACAGGAAAGACAGTACCCATGCGGCACTGCAAGCCTGAGAAATCACCGTAGCCAAAGCAGCACCTTTCACCCCCATATCAAACCAAAAGATAAATATAGGATCAAGAATGATATTTAATAAAGCTCCGATTAAGACAGAGCACATGGCAATGGCAGGACGCCCCTGCGCATTGATAAAGGAATTCAGCCCGGTGGAAATCTCCACAAAAACAGTTCCCAGCAAATAAATGGAAAGGTAATCGACCGCATAGCCCAATGTATGTTCCGAAGCGCCTGTAAAGAGCAGGATAGGCTCCATGAAGGTATAGGCAATGAAGGAAGTAATTAAAGTAAATAGAATCAGCAAGGTAAAACCATTCCCCAATATCTTTCCGGCACGCTGGCGGTCACCTTGCCCGAGGGCTATGGCAGCCAGTGGCGCACCACCTCCACCTACAATTGCTGAAAAAGAAGAAATCAATACCACGAGAGAAATTGTTACCCCTACGCCTGCCAATGCATCCGTCCCAATACCCGGTATATGTCCGATATAGATACGGTCGACAATGCTATAAAGCAAATTGACGAATTGTGCTGCTACTGCCGGAAGCGCCATTTTGAAAACCAGTGGTAACATACGCTCGGTTCCCAGACGTTCTTCATATTTATTGATCATCGTGATTCTTCTTTTCTAAAAACAAGTGCAAAGGTATGAGAATTTCCACTCGCCCCAAAGGTAATGCGTGCGGCTTTTCCAAGAAACGGAAATAAATCATTTCCGTGTTTATTATTCATAAATCAAATATTCCCAGTCGAACTGTTTTCATGCTCTCATGTTCTTGTATAATATAAAAGCATAACAATGAATATAGATTCTCTTTTTAATCTAAGCGGAAAAGTAGCCATAGTGACCGGTGGTGGAGATGGCATTGGAAAAGGAAGTTGCGAAACACTCGCGCACTTCGGAGCTTCCATAGTGGTAAGTGATCTGGTACTTGAAAAAGCCCAGGCTGTTGCAAATGAAATCGTTAAGAATGGAGGTAAAGCGATTGCTGTAGCCTGCAATGTGCTTAATGACGCAGACTTAGTAAACCTGGTTGATAAAGCTGTCGCAGAGTATGAAACGGTCAATATCCTG
Source organism: Bacteroides sp. AM16-24 (assembly GCF_003471885.1). Taxonomy (NCBI): domain Bacteria; kingdom Pseudomonadati; phylum Bacteroidota; class Bacteroidia; order Bacteroidales; family Bacteroidaceae; genus Bacteroides; species Bacteroides sp. AM16-24. The sequence continues at coordinate 226,316 of NZ_QRKI01000008.1, read as the reverse complement.
GTCAACAATGCCGGTGGAGGAGGTGGCGGACGGGAGAATCCCTTCCAGATAGACATTGCTTACTTCAAGAGGGTATTCAACCTCAATCTATTCAGTGCATGGCGTTTATGCCAGCTTGTTGTACCTCACATGGCTGAATCGGGTTATGGAAGCATCATCAATATCACATCGATGGGCAGTATTAATAAAAGTCCGAATATGAGTGCTTATGCCTCTTCCAAAGCAGCCCTGAACCACATGGCAGGTAATCTTGCATTCGACTTCGGTCCGATGGGAATACGTATCAACAACGTAGGTCCCGGAGCTACCAGGACCCACGCCTTATCTACAGTGCTGACTCCCGAAATAGAAGCAAAGATGCTGGAACATACTCCCATAAAACGTCTGGGCGAGGTGAGTGACATTACCGGAGTAGTACTCTATTTTGCTGCACCCGTCTCGCAATGGGTTAGCGGACAAACGCTGTTTGTAAACGGAGGGGGTATTCAGACACTCGATTGATATTTACAGATAATTCAAATCATAATTGGACATATAAAACAATGCAGCTATTCTACTAAAAGAATACTGCACTGCCTAAATAGAAATTAGCGATCCGATTTAAGTTTCTTCACCTCCTCCACGAGTTTTGAAAAGGATCTATCCCTTTTACGCTTTTCATGTTCGGAAGTGGAGAAATGCCACACTTCCCGTCGAAGTTTCTGATAACTCTCATAAACCTTACGGTCCAATATACCACTACTTACCGCTTCTAAAACGGCACATCCGGGTTCGCTGATGTGCTTGCAATCCTTGAAACGACACGATACAGCATAATCGGAAATCTCCAACACCTCTGCAAGAGAATCGGTATCATCAATGGCCAAACCAAATTCCCGGACACCCGGAGTATCGATTAATACCCCTGAACCGTCCATCAATACCATCTCCCGACGAGTGGAAGTATGTCTTCCTTTTCCCGTGGACAGACTGATATCAGACGTTAACAACACCGATTTCCCGCAAAGCGCATTCACCAGAGAACTTTTCCCTACGCCAGAAGAGCCGACAAACACAACCGTTTCGCCTGCCGATATAGACTCCCGCAATTGGAAAATCGTCTGAGGTTGATGAATACTTGTAAAAAACACCGGTATCTGACGGGCAATGTGCCTGATCTGTTCTTCGACTTTCTGCCTATCAAACCCTAAATCAGCCTTGTTAAACACCAATACAGGACTGATATTCTCTTCCTGCACCTGAACCATGAAACGCTCGGCTCTGCGAACATTGAAATTATCATCAAGACTTTGCACGATAAATGCCTTGTCGACATACGAGGCAATGGCCTGTTTATCGGCAACCGTTCCGTTTTTCTTGCGATATAGCGTCCGTTCGCGAGGCAGTATATCCACTATAATCCCTTTATGTTCGTCGAATGGTTGAAAAAGTACCCAATCACCGGTACAAGGGAGTTCAAAGTCTGATTTTCCATACATCATATTCCCCGTCAGTTCACACTGAAACAGACCGTTTTCTGAAACAACCTCGTAGCATGTACGGTGTACGAATGAATCATAGCTCTATCTTTTTTGCGATGAAAAATGTATAACCGTAGAATGCTTTATACTTGCTGTACAGTTCTTCTTCATCAAACTGAAGCGAACTGAATTCTTCAGCAATCTTATTTCCCGCATATTTATGAAGGAAGATTTTCTGAGCTTCAATCTTTGCAGCAAAGTAATGCTCTGTCCAGCAATTTTCCGGCAAAATAAATGTAGCGACGGGAAGATAACCAGCTTTGTGTATCTTGGCTATCTGATTGGGAATCGTATCTATTTCAGGATACGCATTCACCCAGAAGTCATTGATTTCCGCAGGACGTTCGTCAGTAAACCACGAACTTTCAGAAACGGCAATATATCCTCCCGGCTTCAAATACTTACGCCACTCATTCAATCCCCGTTCAAAACCAATATTATAAATGGCTCCTTCCGACCAAATCAGGTCTAATTCCTCATTCTGAAAAGGAAGGTTATCCATAGAACCGACAATGCCTTTCACTCTGTCCTGCAAACCTGATTGCTTTGCATTGTGATTGAAGATATCAATAAAGTCGGGAAAAAGGTCAAGTCCGGTAATCTGTCCGGTAATATGCCCGGCCAATACCATTGTCTGTCCTCCTGTTCCGCAACCGATGTCGGCGATAAGGGACTTGTCGGTAAGGCTATCTATAAAGCTCAGCGCTTTCAGTGTTACGTCAGGACTTCCGGGCCCTTGGCGTTCCATATTGGAGAAGAAGTCACAGATTAATTGAAGTTCGAAATCGTGAATTGTTTTATTTTCGTTACTCATTTTCTTAATGTATTTTGCATACACGGAAAGCATAACAATGCCTTCATCATTGTACGCAGATTAAACTTGAATTATAATAATAGAAAACTACTCTCGAAAGGAGTTATCCGAGAGTAAACGAAAGGACAATCTGTATCAAAAACACAGATTGTTTATTAAACCAAATCCGATTTGAATGTCTTTGTCATGGTGCAAAGATAAATAATATTTTGATTTACAACAAATTTCGTGTATTCTTTTCACCCCTTCTTCACATAAACCCTGTGTGCTCCACGTCCGGCAGTATCAATGCCGGAATCCGGGAGGGCCGCCCATTCTTTCAGTTCATTCGTAGCAGTGGTGCGCAACAACCCGGTCAATTGCTGATATTCGCTGACAGTAAGAAAAGAATGTGACTCCAGATACTTTACCGCCAGTGCCAAACGCTGCTCCGGAGCATACTTTTGCGAAGAACGACGGGTTTTCCAAGGCGCCCGCTCCAACAGGCAGCGACCGTTGATGCGATACACCAAACTCATATCTACACGGAAATTGACTTTGCCTACCACGATGCTCTGTGCATTGCGATGCTTCGCTTTTTCTCCCGCTTCTTCCCGCTCCTTGCCTGTGCGCAGCATCAAAGCCGGAGTGAAAGTTCCGATGTCATCCAGTTTAACGGAGCGTCCCTCTGCCATCTGATGCGACATTTCGATGGCAAGTTGCTTCACAATTCCTATTATATCACCCACATTGAAGCCGCTGCTTTCCGACAGGTTGCGTGCCAGTTGTTCTGTTGAAACCTGGTCTATCATTGCAAAGCGTGGATAGAGAACGCGCTCGCCCGTCTTGTGAATGTCGGGCATTTCTTCCATTACATAGTATGCCATATCTTTTGTTTATCAGACATTAATAAAAAAGTTGTTCGCCATTAAAAGAAAAGCTGCTTTACATTGGGAGAAAAGTTGCTTTACTTATACTGCAAACTTTAGTCAGAAGTTACGGTTTTATAATCAGAACTTTCGGTTATACAATCAGAAGGTATGGTTTTACAATCAGAAGTTTCGGTTATAGTTTTCTCTACGGCAAAGGTAACTTTTACTTTAATGTAAAGCAAGTTTTTGACAGGGATAAAGGAAGTTTTTAGCGAACCTGCCATGCAAGCAGCGTTTGACGGATATATAATGAATTCGGCCGATGAAGTTGAAAGAATGATTGAAAAGATAGCAATTTCGGACAACTTTTTATAAAAAAAATCATAGGGCATGAATATGCTTATACATTTCTCCCCTATAGCTTTTCACAGTATAGGGGGCCCTATTGTTTTAAGTTCGTCGTAGTCAAGACTCATTTCGTCATAAGCAACATGAAGTTTGTCTAATAACTCTTTATTGAAGGATATTTCGATTTACCTTTACCTCCGTAACCAGGTACTTTCAGACAAATTAAGTAGACTAAATTAAACTAAGTGATAGTATTTTTATTTTCCGAACCTCCATCACCAAGGAGTAAGACATAACAAGAATTGGGATACTGTTTACACAATATCCTCAGATTCATAAACGGAATGTAGACTTTGAAGATTGGGAAAAGGTATTAAGGATAGAATGCCAGGGAATCACTCCGGCTGATGTTTCGGATATGCTACAGACCATCAATATTCACGCAACAGAGTTAGAGTGAAATTGATAAGAATGGTATCATAGGTGTCGGATATAATCACAAAATATTCCCTAATCATTCATTATGGAAAAAGGAGAGTTCTACCAGATTACAACAATTATATGTAAGATGCCAGTTCGGGGTTCAATACATAGTTCTGATAGATCACGGCACTTCATTTCCGCTCCATTAAAATCTATGTTCGTTCTTTGAAACATTTGAAATATAACCAGTTAAAATTCAGACATACAGCTAGGCAAGGAAAGAAAAAGCAAAAATTAAGAGATCTGTAATAATAATATATAAAGAAAAGATTTACCTTTGCTCCCCCTAAAAAAGAAAGCCAAAACTAAGAAATAATTTAGTGTTTATGAATACAAAAGTCAAAGGATATATATTGGGAGCCGTTGCTGCCGCCACTTATGGTATGAATCCCCTCTTTACCCTTCCGCTATATAGGGAAGGTATGAATCCGGATTCCGTTCTTTTCTTCAGATATCTGTTCGCCATTCCCATCTTGGGGATTATGCTCAAAGCGAGAGGCAGAAGTTTTAGTCTGAAACGGAAAGAAATATTGCCATTAGTCATACTGGGATGGTTGGTCGCCATATCTTCTCTTACCCTATTTCAAAGCTATAACTATATGGAAGCCGGTATTGCCTCAACGATACTGTTTGTCTATCCGATTTTGGTAGCACTGATTATGGCTGTCGCCTTCAAAGAGAAAGTCACATTACAAACAGTCCTATGTATCTTTCTGGCTTTAAGCGGTATAGGGTTACTTTATAAAGGAGGTGACGGTACAACCCTCAGTCTGGTTGGCGTTGGGTTAGTCATGGCATCAGCCCTCTCCTACGCTATCTATATTGTGGGGGTAAACCGGCCGATATTAAAAGACGTGGCAACACTTAAAGTTACTTTTTATGTATTGCTTTTCGGCCTGTCGCTTTTTTTAGTTCGTGTAGACTTCGGGCAAAGCCTGCACGTTGTCGATAAATGGTATTTATGGGGGAATCTGATTGCATTGGCTATCTTCCCTACAGCTATATCCTTTCTCTGTACGACGCAAGCCGTGCAATACATAGGTTCTACTCCTACGGCTATCCTTGGAGCTTTGGAACCTGTCACGGCTGTATTCTTCGGAGTAACGATCTTCGGGGAAAGCCTGACACCGAGATTGTGTTGCGGAATTGTATTGATTATCCTGGCTGTGACGTTTATTATAGCCGGAAGCAATATTACGACACATTTGGTACGGTTCAGGAAATTGTTCCCACGATTACCTTTGAAGCACACTCCCAAATAGACAAGATAAGCTATCTGTTAAAGTGAGTTGCTATTTATCTTTACCGACAGGCTCCTGAAAGAAGTTCAAGCAATTGCTTCCGTTTTACCGGTTTGGGCAAGAAAGCATTACATCCGGCATCCATAGCACTGGCACGGTCAGCATCAAAAGCATTGGCTGTAAGTGCTACAATCGGGATGTCACTATTGAACTCCCGAATTTTCCGAGTCGCTACCAAACCGTCCATGACAGGCATTTTCAAATCCATAAGCACGAAATCAAACCTCCCATTACGAATCTCCTCAACAGCCTCTACACCATTGGTCACCCGTAACAAGTCGTAATCCTTAAGAATATTCCGCACTAACAAAAAATTGCTGTCGTTATCTTCGGCCACCAATATTTTGAGTTTCCTGTCATTGCTTTCACTAAACACCAGACAACGGTTTGAAAGAGATGTTTCCGAACAACCGACATCTCCATGCTGAAAGATTTCACATGGAATCCATGCCCAAAAGGTTGATCCAATCCCCTGCTCAGAAATGAATCCGATCTCTCCATCCGCAGCTTCCACAATTGCCCGGGAAATAGCCAATCCAAGTCCTGTACCTTGAACAAATTCATTTAGCTTCTGAAAGCGACCGAAAACCCTATTCTGTAAATCTTTAGGGATACCTGCCCCTGTATCCTCTACATAAAACCGGATTCCTTCATTTTCAACAGAGTATCCCATTCTGATATATCCTGATCTGGTATATTTTATCGCATTGGTCAGGAAATTCATCCATACTTGCTTAAGCCGGTTACTGTCGAGAAAGATCCAACATTCAGGACAAGGATTATCTTGAACCAACTCCACATCAACATTCAGAATCTTCGACCGCATCATCACATAGAGTTCATTGCACAGTTGCGTCAGGTTAAACCGTTCCCGTTTCCGATCAATAATTCCCGACTCAATCTTCGAAAGATCCAGAATGTCATTGATAAGTCGCAGTAACAAGTCATTGTTGGACTCGATGATATGCCAATACTCCTTCTTTTCATCCGGGTCGTCACTATCGACCAACAATTCGGAGAATCCTACAATAGCATTCAATGGTGTACGTATTTCATGACTCATATTGGCCAGGAATGCCGATTTCAGCCGGTCGGAGAGTTCGGCCTTATCCTTCAGCTCCTTCAGTTCCTGAGCCATTTTTTCCCACTTCGTATTGTTGAAAGCGATACCGGTATAGCGAATGACATTTCCCTTCTTATCGCGTTCAGACGGAAGCCCGGTAACAATCAGTGTCTGCCAATCCTGATCCCATTTGGTACGGGAGCGATACTGAAGTGAGAATTCCTTATACTGCCCGACAGACATGCCGATCATATTTTCACGAACACGTTCCGTATCCTCAGGATGAGCAGCATTCAAATAATCCTCGGGCATAATTGCTCTTTCGGGATTAAAATCATTCACCGGATCATTGAATGACCGATATTGCCGGGTCTTCACATCGTAATCCCAATAGGACATACCAACAGTTTTGAAAGTCAGTTCCATCTTGTAGTTCCGTTCTTTAAGCTCTTCGTTCAACTGGTGGAGTTTGGAAATATTCTGTCTAAATCCGGTATAACGGATAACCTCTCCTGCCTCTCCGGATTCGAAAGGGACACCCGTAATATTGCAATATTGCCATGTATCATCATACCTGGTCTGAATGCGGCAGGTAAGATTTATATTCATATTCCGCCCCAACAGCATAGATTGCAATGCATCATTGACCAAAGACCTATCTTCGGGATGAATCACATTCAAGTACTCTTCCAAGGATACCAACTTATCAGAAGCATAATCGTTCACCGGGTCATTGTAAGATTCGAATTTTTGCGTCTGTACATTGAAATCCCAATGAACTATATCATTAACCTTCATGGCCAATTCACGTTTAGTCAAAAGATCTTGTGTCTTTTTTGCCATCCGGATCTTTTCAGTTACATCCAGCAAGGTGCCTACGATCTGCAATTTGCCAAAATGCTCGGTCGAAAGCCGCATACGACTTTCATAATGCCGGAATTCTCCTTCCTGCTCATTAAAAACACGTACTGTGAGCTGTCCCTGCCGGACTTCTTTGTTTATCAGCCGGGAAAAGAGTTCCCTCAAGGGAGCGCAGTCCTGCGGATGAAGCGTCAGTAACAATTGCTCCAAGGACATACCACTTTTGAAAACAGAATTTCCATGCAATACCCCGAACTCCATTTTGTACACGTCGTATACCCATGAAGACATATTCGCAGCCTCCATCGCCATCTCCAGATTTTTCTTGCTTTCTTCAGTCCGATACTCCGCCTCTTTGGTAGAAGTCACATCATTGGTGAGCAATATATGGCCTACGATAGTTCCCTTCTTATTGGTTATCGGAACAATCTTGACCTCATAGATAATGGTATTTTTATTGGAAGTACGGAAATACTCTTTATTCACCCGGTCGAAATCATACTCAAATTCAAGCACAATGTCTTCCCCGGATTGAATCTTCGCTAAAAGCACCTCGTTCACATAAGGACTTTTAAACAAATTGACTTTGTTTATTACCGCATCAAGTTCAACACCATACATAAGTCGTGCCCGCTCGTTTAAACAACGGAGTATGCCTGACGCATCGTAAATTTCCACACCCATCGGCAGACGGGCAAACACGCTATCTGTCAAGAAAATCTGTTCATGTAACAATGCCAACATCTCTTTTTCAAAAGATGTACTATCTCCATTGCAAGTTTGTGCTTCCAGTCGTTCCATTTATCAAGTTTTGTAGTTAGCGAATAATATGAATTGTACGCCGGTATTCTGTCGGAGACATACCCGTATGCCGGCGAAAAAAGCGACTTAGCGACGATTGGTTTGAAAAGCCCGTCTGCCGCACAATATCTTTTATCTCAAGATTAGCGTCCCGAAGCAATGCCTTCACCTCAAGTACAACATGACTTGCAAGTAACTCGCGGGCTGACTGGCCATTTACCTCCTGAATAACTCGGGTCAGATATTGAGGAGTTATGCACAGCTTATCCGCATAAAATGCCATTTCTTTATGTTGCTTATAGTGTTCATAGACCAGCATTGCAAACCGGAAAGCAATGTTCTCCTTATTAGAATTCAAGGGAACAGGTACTCCCTCCCGGCTTACGGTCTTGCGAAAATGAACATAGAAATCCCAATAAAAGATACGCAACAAGTGTAATATGGTTTCCCGCCGGAAAGCGGGATCGCCAGAACTGTTCCGAAAATCAATTACACGGCAGAAACTAAGAAATCTCTGAACTTCACCCCGAGTCAACCGAAACTGGAAATTCTTCCGCATATAAAAGAAAAAATCAGGAGTGATCTTCCCCAAGCTACTCATGGTGTCCAAGAACATCGTCTTATCTATTTTGAAAAAAGTCATGGAGAAATCGGGACTTACCTCACGGATTGATACTGACTGTAGCGGCAAAACTGTCACCAGGTCGTTTTTGGATATTCGGCGGCTGGTTGAAAAAACCTCTATTACAGCCGTTCCACCTGTGCAAACCCCACCAAATCCTTCTGCCAAATACGCTTCATGTTCATCTGCAGGAAGAGCAGAGAGATCGGTATATATATAAGAATTGCCATCCATCTAAAATGTCGTGGTTAAAATGAATAACAAAGATACTAATTTATCCTCAACCAAATTTCAGGATGCAAAATATAGAACGCGAATAGCAAATTTCGGTGCCAGCAAAAAATATCTTCCGAATCTACATTTTGACCATAGAGTTAGAGGATTTACGAAAAAAGAACTATATTTGTTCTGAATTCTAAAAGCAAATATTTTGGGCACAATTCTTAAATTTGTTATTGCTTAATATTAGCCTCACAAACCACAGGCTAATTTCTTTCGTTTGAATAATTCTTATTCAGACAGGTTTTTCATTTTATCATTTTTAGTATTAACTACATTGCCTCTGCAAGGCAATTGTAATTTGCAATTCAGACTTTTAGCAGGTTTCGCAGCAACCGCCTGAAAGTTATGGATGCGCTGAATGCGAATGGAGAATTTCGTAAAGAACATTAAGCAAGATATAGAAGTAGAAATCAAAAGAATTGAGCAACAAGATATTGATATCCTTGATAAGATAAAGCAAATAGTCGGCTTCATACAGACTTCACTCGCCCGACTAAAAGCAACCGTTGCGGATTATCAGTTTATCAATTCCGAGGAGGAAATTCTTTTCTTTAAAGTCCGGAAACCACAAATATCCGGTCTACTGATATTTTATATCCGTCTGTATCAGATTGAAAAGAACCGGATTGGGAAATCACCGTCAGCTCAATATAAATATTTGAAGGAAGAATACGAAAGTCTGAAGAACGTCTCTTCAGACAAGAATTTCTATAACTATTATCAATCCGGTAAAACCGACTCAGATCATCTGTATTTCATGAGAAAGCATTATGATATCCTTGCGGATGTTCACTGTCACTCGTTGGACAGAGATACTTCTTTTTCCACTTTGCATGATTCCAGCGTAGCAGAGATCTTAGCAAATAAGCAACTCACCCATTATCTCTCCACAGAGATTGATGCATTATCGGAAAAACTGCATCTTAAGTTCACCTCCATCATAGAAAGTAAACTATTACAATGGACTGAAAGTAAAGTTTCATTAGTAGAATTCATTTATGCACTATATGCCGGAAAGTGCTTTAATAATGGTAACACGAACCTGAAAGACATTGCTTTCTGCTGTGAAGCTCTTTTTGATATTGAGATTGGTGATTTCTACCGGATATTTCTTGAAATCAGGAACAGGAAGAAGAGTAGGACACAATTTCTGGATAAACTGAAAGAGAAAATAACCCAAATGATGGACGAACTTGACAAGTAAACAAAGAATATTTCACAGCGTCTTGTGACATCTTGTGAATTATGCAAATAGCTAATATCCAACTTTGCCAAAAAATAGCTTAACCCGCAAAGAAAGATAATAGCTTATTTATGGAGACAACAATTACATGGGAAGTAAAGGCGAAGAATCCCCCTTTATTAATTAAGAAGTGCAGTCACTGCGATAGTAACCGATTTTATTGTAGCGACAAGTTCAGGATGAATGCTCAAAAGAAAAATATAGATGTATGGTTGATTTACAGATGCGTGAAGTGCGACAACACCTGTAACCTCACTTTGTTATCACGTAGTAAACCGGATTTGATTGACAAAACATTATTCCATAGCTTTTCAATGAATGATAAAGATACGGCCTGGAAGTATGCTTTTTCTACAGAAATGGAGAAAAAGAATAGCCTGAGACTGGATTATGGTAGCGTAGAATATGTAGTCGTTCCTGATACCTCATTTGAAGATTTGCTGAATCTATCCAATGAGGTTATCAAAATCCACATCAAGTGCGAGTTTGAGTTTGATCTCAAATTATCATCATTAATCAGAAGATGCTTCTCACTCTCTGCCAATCAGGTGAAACGTATGTTCGAAGATGGTATAATTATCATTTCAGGCAACAAACCACCCCAAAAACATAAGGTGAAAGATGGAGATATGATTCTGATACAAAAAGAAGAATTAGATAAGTCTGTCAACCGTTCCCTCCATGATATAGGGTAAGGACCGACGTATTTTCTCAACAGGCCAGTTCCACCATTGTATCTGTTGCAGCTTAGCGATTGTCTCTTCCTCAAATCGCATCCGTATTTTCCTGGCAGGTGTTCCTCCTACTATGGTGTAGGGAGGAACATCTTTAGTTACCACTGCCCGGGCTGCGATGACGGCTCCATCTCCTATATGCACTCCTGCCATAATAACAGCTTCATAACCTATCCAGACGTCATTACCTATAATGATATCCCCTTTATTATCCCATGCTGAGGCTACATTTTTCTTATTCAATCCCCATTCTTCAAAAAACAAGGGGAATGTGTAGTTGGACAAGGATTTCAATGTATGATTGGCACTGTTAAAAAGAAACTTTACCCCACAGGCAATGGAACAGAACTTTCCGATAATCAAGCGGTCTTGATTGATAGGATAATGATAGAGAACATTATTCTTCTCAAATTGGGTCGGGTCATTTACAAAATCATTGTATATGGTATAATCACCAACTATAATATTCGGATTGTTGATAATGGTATTCAGATAAATAGTCTGATAATCATTGGTACGTGGAAATGTTTTCGTATTCATTGTAATTACTTCTTTTTGTATGTTTAGTATTTTAATATCTTATGACGGAAACGGTCACAATTAAGTTGGGCAACAGACTTAGCTATTGCCCTATCATACTAAACGAAGCTATTTACAAAGTTGCCATTTCATGATGATTAAAGACTATGGTTTATATCGCACAACAAAGATACAATCTTTTCAATTCATGCCACCTATATCTCATGTTTTATAGCATTAAATGCCGTATCTTACCATCTCTAACCAACAATATACTTACCAAACTTAAACAAGGATATAAGTTTAGCTATAATATAGCATACGACATAAGTGATTATAGCCGTAGCAAATATAGCCAATGGAGGAGACATTACAGGATTACATATTCCAAATACATACGGTAAAATCAGCATATGCATAAGGTACATACCATAACTCATAGCTGAAACATCGCAGATTGCCTTGTATATCCGGGTTCTCGCACAAGTTATTTTCCGTATTAGCATAAATGCACCAAAACTCATCAAGACCGGTGCAATGGATGTGGTCTGCCAACTTAACTCTAACTGCTTTACCTCTTCCACTGTAAACGAACGTGTATAGAATGACCCTATACAGAATAAATATCCGACTAAGAAGCAAGGCATAGCTATATATAACGTCTTTTTAGTAGACCAGTCCAAATATTTACGGATGTAATGAGCCATCACTACATATCCCACATAACCAGATACGTAATAAAACAAAGGATATGGATTCCACCAGCATTCCCCAAAAACATCTCCGAAAATCTCATGAGCATGCCAAGATAATGTAGTAAACAACCAGATTCCCAAAAAGACTTCTTCTTCACGACGGCTCACACGTTCCAACCACGGAGACAGTACAGGCATTATCAGATAAATGCCCAGCAGCATATATATAAACCATAAATGAGAAGCACGAGGAATAAAGTTAATAAAGATGTGGGACAAATTATTCTTCACCTCTTCATTGCTGAATTCACCCCATAATCCCGGCAATACGGCATATATTAAGAGCCATATCACAAAAGGAATTACCACACGCATGAAACGTTTACGGAAAAATGTTTTCGTATCCGTCCGCAAAGGTATCAAAAGATAAGCCGAAGCTATAAGAAATAAAGGAACAGCCGGACGTACAAAACCATTTATCAAACATACACTCCAACGTCCCAGCTCAGATGGAAAGAAAAAAGAGTAATCATTTGAATATACGCACTCCGAACTATGCACCACCATCACCATAAAGCAGGCGATAACACGTAACCAATCCAGAAAAACGATACGATCATTTTTGTAACCTTGCATAATACCTATCTCAATCTAAAGTTATTTCACTTCAAACTTCCCTTGCAACCTAATATCTTGTGAAGAGCTTCCCACCATTACAGCAAACGTACCCGGCTCTACTACGAAGTGATTATCCTTATTCCACAATCCCATCTCTTGCGGGGTGAGTATGAAATCAATCACTTTTTCTTCGCCCGGTTCCAGATGGATACGTTCGAAGCCACGCAGTACTTTTACATACGTAGTAACAGAACTCATTTCGTCATGCAGATAAAGTTGAACGACTTCATCTCCGGCAACTTTTCCTGTATTCTTCACTTTACAACTCAGCTTCACACTACCTTGTACACCAATGACCGGATTCTCTATCTTTAAATCACTATAAGCAAAAGTAGTATAACTCAAACCATATCCGAAGGGATAAAGTGTACCGGTAACACGTACAAAACCTTTTGAATCAGAACCTGGTTTAAAAGGAAAAGCAAAAGGTATCTGTCCTACCGAACGAGGAAAAGTTACCGCCAGTTTTCCACCCGGATTGTAATCACCGAAAAGTACTTGTGCCACAGCATCTCCCATAAATTCTCCCGGAAACCAAGCATGTACAATACCCGGAATATAACGTTCAGCCCAGTTGATGGTGGCGGCACGTCCGTCTACCAGTAGCAAGATCACAGGTTTGCCCGTTGCGTATACAGCTTGCAACAGTTTTTCCTGTCGTCCGCACAAATCCAGATTGGTACGGGAATATTCCTCACGCACCGTCTTCTCATTTCCTCCCAGTACCATGATGGCTACGTCTGATTCTTTTGCCAAGGCTACAGCCTCATCCATCATAGCCTGTTCTTCCTGATCCAATGGTACTTCGTAAAGCTCACTCTCCGGAAAATATTTATCAATAATGTCTGTTCCTTTTGCATAGCGAACCTCAGCATCAGGCAAATACTCTTTTATTCCCTGATATACCGTCTTTATCGGAGCATTAGCCGGACCATAACGGCAAATCAGATTCTGCACTTCATTCGCATTGGGACCAATCACTGCTACTTTTTTCAAATCTTTGGAGAGTGGCAGGATATTATTCTCATTCTTCAATAAAACGATAGATTCTAAAGCCGCTCTCATGGATACTGCCTGATGTTCCTTGCTATGCACCACCTTTTCAGGATATTTTGCATCTCCTTTATAAGGATTATCAAACAACCCCATCCCAAACTTTACCCGCAACACATCTGCTACACGGCTATCAATCGTCTGCATGGAAACCTTTCCCTCGCTGATAGCCTGCCGAAGCGGACGAATGAAGTTCTCGGGCAGAGTAAAGTTAGTACGCACATTCAATCCCGCATTTACTACCTGAGCAGCTCCATCTACAGCATCGGCAGCCACCTGATGCTTGGAATAAAGAAATTCTACCGCTTCACTGTCAGACACTACATAACCTTTGAAGCCCCATTCGTGGCGAAGTATTTCAGTAAGGAAATGATAGCTACCAGTAATCGGTTCACCATCATAGTCATTATACGAACTCATAACTCCCAATGCTCCGGCTTCGCAGAAAGCCTTGCGGAAAGGTTCGATATAAAGAGTTCGCATCTCACGCGGTGCTACGTGTGGATCGGTACGGGTACCGGCATCACGCCCACCGACAGGGATACTATATACTGCAAAGTGTTTGGGAGTGGCAACCAGGCCTTCTTGCTGAAGTCCTTTAATCATCCGTTTTCCAAGCTCTCCCACCAGAAAAGGATCTTCTCCATAACATTCTACTACACGTCCCCAACGCGGATCTTGTGCAATATCCAAAATAGGAGAATAAATATTAGTATAACCTAATGCCTTTGCCTCTTCAGCGGTGACCCGAGCTATTTCACTGATCAGTTCCTTATTCCAAGTAGCTCCCTGTCCGCATTGGGCAGGGAACATGGTTGCCCGGTCATGGCAAAGCCCGCGAATTCCTTCATTGGTGAAATCGACAGGTATTCCCAGACGGGTCTGCTCCACAAACCATCGCTGAATGGTCTGCCGATTTTCTACACTATTCACATAAGGGTATGATAAAGAAGAGCCGAAACGTCCCAAGCCATTGGCCTGTTCATCTATATTGGCTATACCGTCCTTCCAGATTTCATCTTTCCACTTCTCAGTAGGAAGAGAATCTTTCAGTACACGACCGGATCCGTACAAGGTAGCCATCTGGCAAGTTTTCTCCTCCAAGGTCATCTGCGACAGCAAGTCTTGTACTCTTGCCTCTATCGATGCCGAAGGATCTTCGTAGATATCCTTCACACCGTTCTTGTTAAAATCAATCCAGCCTTTCTTATATATACCGGGATTATTGCCCGCATACACACCCGCACAAAGCGATACAGCAATACATAAAGCGATTCTTCTTTTCATAGCATCTTTTTAATTTTCCATTTCAAATATTAGTTCTCCTCCCTTCATCAAGTCGAAATGGGAGAATCTCGGTTCTGCCAACTTCTCACCATTCAACTTCATGGAGCGAATATACTTATTTTCCACACTATTATTCTTCGCTTGGATTATAAAATCTTTTCCATTACTCAAATGAATAGTCACTTTATCAAACATCGGACGGCCAATCTCATAAACCGGGCGGCCCGGACAGAACGAATAGAATCCCATAACACTCAATGCATACCAAGCAGACATTTGTCCAACATCCTCGTTTCCGGAAAGCCCGTTAGGATCATTATGGTAGAGTGTACGAAGAATATGATCTACTAAAGCCTGTGTCTTGCGAGGTGCACCGGCATAATTATAAAGGTATGGAATATGATGGCTTGGTTCATTGCCATGTGCATACTGGCCAATCATCCCGGTAACATCAGCAGCAGCATTCGGATCCCCTGTCAGTTCGGAACTCGTAGTAAACAACGTATCCAAATGTGCTTCAAAAGATTTCTGTCCCCCAACCAGTTCCATCAGTCCTTCTACGTCCTGCGGAACAAACCATGCCCATTGCCATGCATTTCCCTCTACGTAATTACTGGGACGTTGCACGGATGCCGGATCAAAAGGAGTAATCCAACTGCCATCAGTCAGACGTCCCCGCATCAGTTTAGTTTCCGGATCAAAATAGTTCCGATAGTTCCTGGAAAGCTCCATATATTTATCATAAAGGTCTTTACGATTATGCTCTTTCATCATCTGGGCTATCAGCCAGTCATTATAAGCAAATTCCAGTCCTTGTGAAACAGAACCACCTACCTTATCGCAAGGAATATATCCCAGTTCATTCTTATATTTAATGGATACAGGCATCAGCTTTCCATTCAGAATCTGGCGATCCATCATCGGTGTAACACCTGTAGTATCATATACTGATGAACGTATGCACGCTTCCAGTGCCTTCTTTACATCAAAATCGCATTGTTTCTTCATCATAGCATCGGCTATGACAGAAACGGCATGGTAACCGATCATAGTACCGGTTTCATTGGAAGCCAGTTCCCATTTAGGCAAGATGCCACCTTCATCATACTTACGAAGCAGTGAACGAATGAAAGCTTGATTCTGCTCCGGTGTAACAATAGTATAGAGAGGATGGGCTGCACGGAAAGTATCCCAAAGAGAGAACACCGTATAATTTGTATAAGAAGCATCCTGCTTAATCTCATGTCCCATTGTACGGTAACGTCCGTCTACATCGGATGCCAGACTTGGCTGGATAAATGCATGATACAGCGAAGTGTAAAATACAGTACGGCTATCATTATCCGAAGTTTCGATATCAATCTTTCCAAGGGCTTCATTCCAGACAGTATTTGCCTCTTTCATGACACCTTCAAAGTTCCAATTGGGGATTTCAGCCTCTACATTCAATCGGGCACCCTCTTCATCCACACTTGAAATACCTACCTTTGCCAATACGCGTCCGTCAACAGGGAGATTTTTAAAACGAATCACTGCCTTAGCGGTATTGACTGTTACAGATGTACTATCCGATTGATACTCAGTTCCCGAATACAATTTATAATCAAACGGACTGGAAAACACTGCATAGAAATATACATAGTGACGTTTAGCCCAACCGACAGTATATTTCATTCCTGCTATGGTAGAATCATTCACCACACGAATCTGGGTGACAGGGTGTTGATGACCATGAATGGTAGGTTCCATATCCACAATCAGACGGGCATCACTTGCCTTAGGGTAAGTATACCGATGCAGGCCTGCACGCAAAGTAGCGGTCAGTTCCACATTGATAGAATCATCCTGCAACAGTACTTGATAATATCCCGGACGGGCACTTTCTTGTTCATGCGAGAAACGAGAACGATAGCCTTCGTCCGGATTTTCTGCCGTCCCAGCAATCAGAGGTTTCTCTCCGACTACAGGCATAAAGAGTATGTCGCCATAATCTCCAATACCCGTTCCACTAAGATGGGTATGAGAGAAGCCCATGATGGAAGTATCGTCATAATAATAGCCGGAACAGGCATCCCAGCCAAAGAGACGGGTATCCGGACTTAACTGTACCATTCCATGAGGCAAAGTAGCACCGGGAAAAGTATGTCCATGTCCTCCGGTTCCTATAAATACATTTACGCTATCGGTATATTCTTTCGGAAGTTCCTTTTCTGCACAAGAAAACAATCCGATCCCCGTAGCCAGTAACAGCATGCAGAGTTTGTTCTTCATAAAATTATAAGTTTATATTTTATACGATTCTATTAGTGTATAAGATTCCAGTCAGCCTCTACTTTCATCGTTTTACCTTTTGTACGGATAATCAACGGATAGCAAGGCTTTACCGCTACATCTCCCGCTCCCGGTCCGTCTTTTACGGTCGGGTTTGCGGGTATTCCCGAGGCTTCCCCCAGCACCACTTCCATCACGTCTCCTTCAGAGACATTCAAGCGGACAGTAGCCGACGGAGTCCGACAAGTGAATCCCGGTTGATAAGGATAAGAATAAGTATTATGAATCCGTTCATGCACTTCACTGCCCGTGAGTGTTGTCGCCATCGGCTGCCCCTCTAAAACAGGTTTTTCATTGAAAAGAATCACATACTCATACAGATGAGAAGAATCGGAAGTACAAGTATATACATCTTGCAACTGAGTTCCTTTCAAATCCAGACTACGCTTCATATCAACTCCCGGATAAGCAGTAACCGTTTCAGCTTCGGCATATCCGCCGTCAGGACGGGATGTGAATTTCAACAGCTTGCCCACACTTCTCTTCTGATCTTTTGCATCCACCGTCACCGTATTATGCGACAGACTGCGTTTATACCATTTCAGATAATCAGGAACTCCATAACCGGAAGTTCCAAAGTCGGAAACCAGTTCATTCTTGCCATCATGAATTGTGATGGAAAGCTTGTCAGGATGTCCATGCCCGATGCCTTCGCCACCGAATTTCAGAACTACCGTGCGTGCATCACTGCGCAACAGACAGAATCCTGATGCGTCAAATGAGTAACTTTGCTGAATCATTTTTTCATCTGATGCATTTATAGTCTGATTGTTCAACAGAGCCTCCGGATCAAGACGTTTCTTCTGTGCATAGGTCAGCTCCAACACCCGTTTCAGCAACGGGTCATTATAACGGGCATCAGCAATCTCGTACAATGCCGATTGAGAAAGCAAATTAGCGCCATACCATCCGTCGCTATGTGCCGGAAAAGACAAATCGGGATAAGTACCCTTCACCGGTTCCACAAACATGTCGTGCAAGTCCCTGTCGAAAAGCCTGATTCCGCGGCACTTCACCGCATTAGCCGTGAACAGCAGGGCTTCCAACGGATAATAATGATAGTGCGGAGAACCTTCATTAATCCAGCCGTCACTGTTTTTATGCTTCTTCATCAAGAAATGGTAGCCATATATATTTTTATTGATTGCCACATCAATTATGGAATCGTTCTCCAACGCAACACCCAAAGCGACCAAACCGCTATTGTGCCACATTTGCCAATTGGCACCTGCCGGACGATGAAGCAACAGCTTTGCCGCAGGTTTCAGATAACCGTTCTCTATCGCCTTGATGTCTGCTGCGGACAAAGTAGGTTTTATTGCTGTATAAGTCATAGCCACTTTTGTCGCCCAACTCGACTCATCCAAGCTCTGTGCAAAAGCCTTTCCACTGTGCTTATCCGTAGCCTCCCTGGCAGAATTATGTTCAAACCAACCGTCATACTTGCTGGCATAATCCAGCAGCATAGTGCGGATATAATCGGCATAGACTTGTTTGTCCGTCGCCAAATAAAGATACATACACTGATAAAGATACTCCTTGTTCCGTGTGTGCACTTCATGAATCCATGCCCAGTCGTAACGGTTGTTCCCTATCCACTCTTTGTCACAAGCCGAACAATAATGTGCCAAAGGCTTATCCCAACGGAAAGTAAACAGTAAGTTATGTACCGGACAGAAGTAGTCGTGGAAATGTCCGCTTTCCTCTTTCGGCACTTCCATAGGATGTTTTCGTCTTTCTTTTATCTTCTGTTCCAGGTCTGCTATAATCTTCTTTCCCCAACGGGTTTTGGCCGATGCACGGATAGCCGCCACATCTTCCTCCGAGAAGAAGTAGAAACCTTCTGCGTTTTTCTTTGCCAAGATTGACCAGTCACCGGAATAATAAGCCTGATTCAACAAACGAAGTTTCGCCTCATCTCCCTGCCGGATAAACAGGTTCTCCAAATCCTTATATAAATAGAATTGCAACCAATAGCCACGGTTATACTTTTCGCGAGTAGTGGAGGCTTGCATCCATTTGGCATACCAAAGGGGCTCTATTCCATACTGACGCGCCACTTGCACCGCCTGATCCGCCTTTTTCCAGATGCCCTCCGACATCCGTTTACCTAACGCTACATAATCATTATAGGTAAATTTTGAAATATCAATCACCTCACAGGTGTCGTCAATACCCAGTTCCTTGAAATCTATCACAGTCTCCATCTGCATGTCACCATCCAGATCATACTCTATACGGTCGAAAAAACCATTGTTGTCACGGTCACTATAAAGTACAGTAGCAAAGCGCTTCGGGTCGCGGAAGTCCATCCACATACGATCCCATCCCTGAAAATATTCTGCATTCTGGTCGATACGCCAAACACCGGTTTCCGCTCCATAAAGATGTAGACGTCCGTCGAAACGGCTGATATAGAGCTGGGCATTTCCAGAGTTATCCATATCCCACTCACCCCGGTCACCGGCGGCATCACTCTGTTTGTTGTTGTCGATACCACCCTTATTCCATCCTACTTTAAACGGATCTTTAGGATCATAGAACTCTACACGTTCCCAACGGCTGCAATCGTCATCTTCATCATATACAAAGTTTATACGATTCCATTTGCCACGCTGGAAGATGAGTTCCTGTGCACTGTCATGGTCGGGATAAATCAGCTCCGTCAACTGGCGATAACGGGGGTCCATAAAGAATTTATCGGCCTCCAGCATTCCACGCAGATTTTTAACAGGATGAACCTGATCCATATAATCGAATCCTTCTCCCTGGAAACCAATCGTGAAATCAAAGTCGAATTCATTTCCGGTAGTGTTATCATTATCCAGATCAACTGCCAATGAAACCCAGTCCACCCGTCCTTCCAACTGGCGGTTTACATAACTATTGGAAGGTGCATTCGGATCATGAATCTTGGGCGAGTCCACCATACGGATAGCCATTTCCGTCAGATGGTCTCCATCCGGATCATAGAACAGGAAAGGGTTCTCCCAGTTCAAACGCAAATCCTTCATATCATACGTGGAAGTATGTATCTTCATGAAAGCCGTACGGCCGCTGTAATCCTCATAGAAATCGGACAAGCCACTGCGATCCCAGCACTGAAGGGTAAAATTATTCCAATTGATATAATTGAAGACATTGTCATGATCCAGATCGAGCATAATCATGTAATGCCCGTTGGGCCATACCTCTCCCGTACGTTCTTTCGGATACTCTACAACAATCTGCATATCCGCTTTCCCGTCTCCATCCGTATCTACCCAGTCGATAATCAAGTCGCCCTGACCTCCATAAATGCCATCCTTGTTGCGGTCAATCAACAGGCAATCATTCACCATATCACCTTCCAGGTCCCCTTCTTTCATATTGCCGTCATCATCCAGCCACAAGATGGGTATATCGTTGTGGGTGACAGACTTAATAGCATCCGGTTTCCCGTCTCCATTCAGGTCCAGATACTCCGGTTTATAGCCGGGTGGCGGAGGCGGCAAGCGTAAAGGCATCAGTTGGGTACGCAGATTCCAATAACTCTTCTTTGTCTCTTGTGCCCAGCTTTTCCCGGCTACTCCTATCCAAAGGAACAGAACGGCACAAGCTATTTTAAATAAATCGTTTTTGTTTTTCATGATATTTCCTTATTACCAGTTATCTGTTCTGAATGAAGATGCCGGAAGACCAGACATATTATAAAGGCAACCCTTTACATAATCCTTAAAGGCATAACGCACCGCGACAG
This sequence comes from Bacteroides sp. AM16-24, assembly GCF_003471885.1. NCBI lineage: Bacteria > Pseudomonadati > Bacteroidota > Bacteroidia > Bacteroidales > Bacteroidaceae > Bacteroides > Bacteroides sp. AM16-24. The sequence continues at coordinate 205,091 of NZ_QRKI01000008.1, read as the reverse complement.
GATGTTCCACCTCCGGGCTTGAGACAATAACCGTTTGCGCATCTTTACCAAAACGTGCATGGGCCGGATGAAATACTCTATCCTCACCGGCTACTTCAAAGCCATTCAAGGGTTGCCGATAAGTAGTCAATCCTTTACCCATTTCATCAAACGACAAGATAATTTTGTTACCCTCCGTCTGCATAGATTTATACAACGGCCCCGTTACCGGAAAGCCCTTCTTACCATAAGTACGCCCCAAGGCCAGATAAGCAAACCGATTGCCCACCGTTTCTTTCTCCATAGGGTGTATAGTGCGGTCATCGCCAACATCCGTCAGCACAATCATACCCGAAGAAGGAATAAGATGAAGGCATTTCACTTGCGCTTCACGCAGGTAAGCCGAATTCTTGCCTTTCCCCTCTCCTTTATTATAATTGAACGGAGCAATCTGGGCATAGTAGAAGGGGAATTCCCCTATTCCCCATTGTTTGCGCCAGTCGCTCACCAATGAGGGAAACAACTGCATATATAAATCAGGTGCATCCACATTTGCTTCCCCCTGATACCATAAACATCCCCGAATGCCATATCCAACCACAGGACTCAACATCCCATTATAGAGAATAGAAGCATTATGCACATCCGGCAAGTCTTTGTAAGGCGCTACACCTTCTTTACTCATCCAGGCTTCCACCCGTGAGCCTCCATAACTGGCATGGATAATGCCCACGGGAATACCCAACACCTGATTTAGTTTACGTGCAAAAAAGTATCCCGCAGCCGAAAACTCGGGAACTGTCTCCGATGAGGCTTCCTGCCACTCACCTTTACAATCAGTCAACGGTTCGGAGGTCATTTTGCTTCCTACTGTAAACATACGTATTCCGGGATTTCCTGAAGTCACAATCGCATCCAACGAACCCATCACCGGATCACTGTAACGACCGCCTACACGCATATCCATATTAGACTGACCGGAACAGAGCCAGACCTCACCAATCAATACATCATTAATTCGTACCGTCTCGCCGTCACTCATCTCAATATGGTAGGGACCACCATATACCGGTGTTTCCACTTTTACTTTCCAGCTACCCGATTCATTAGTCGTTACTGTATATTTTTTGTTATTCCACGAAGTCTTTATAGTAACCTTTTGCTGTTTCCGGTCACTGTTTCCCCAAATGGCAACTGAACTTTGTTGCTGCAATACCATCCCATCCGAGAAAAAGGACGGTAATGTTATTCGTGCCTGTACCCCACCTGCCCAGAGCAGGAAAGATACAAACAGGACTATTATAAAGCAGGATCGTTTCATAAGTTATTCTCTTACAGGCATCTTAAACGTCAGTGGAATCTCTTTCCTGAGCATGCGGGCAGCCTCGCCTGTCAGCCACAGATAATGGTCGGAAGGCTGTCCGTCCATATCAATAAACTTGGCCACATCACTAACCGGATGGTCTCCCGTACATTTAAAGATGGCGGTTCCCTCATCCACTTCATCAAACATGGCCACATAAATCATCTCGGCGCCCGCCAACATTGCAGTAGAAAGCTGCTGCCAATAAAAACGTCCTCCCTGACGGGGAATACTGCCAACAGGCTTCACGTCATCCGGGAATTCCAGTTTACTAAGATTGTGCCAACTGAATCCGGGAGTTACGGCAGGAACATAATCTACGCCATTCTCCTTACACCAACGGATATCTTCAATCACCAAGTCACGGAAGCGGTCCATGTCGTTATGCAACAAAGGAGAAAAACGCTGGACAGTCCATGGCAGAACTATATCCGCTTTCTTAATCACTGTATGCAGATAGGGGTCATTGATACAATCAGCCTCCAGATTACGCCAGAAAGTAGGAACACCCAACATCACCGTGCAACCACCATAAACAGGATCATTCTGCAAGAAGTCAATCAAACGGTCTAAACCGATGTTCCTGATATTATAAGGGCGGTCGGGAAAACCGACTCCCCATATAGCCACCACTGGCTTTCCATTATGATGCAGATAAGTCTTTTTTCCAGCCTGATTAGTTACCTTCTGATTGTCTACCAGTCTTTTCCAGTCTTCTATAATCAGGGAGCAATCTTCACCTGACTTTTTCAACCCGGACAAATCATACATGACAGCTATTGCACGGTCATACTTTGAAGCAGCTTCCAAGGCATTCGCTAAAATACGGTTAGGTACCGAGTTTTGCTGGTCTCCGCGGGTATAGCTAAAAAAACGTTGCACGAATACTCCATCCACTCCATACTCCTTCATCCACTTGAAGTGCAGGTCGACAGTAGACTTGTCCGCTGAACTGAATACACGTGCCTTTCTTCCATCGGCATGCTTGAAAGACGTCTCATAGGTCTTTTCATATTCACTGACATCAGGCCATGCATCAATAGTGCAATGTTTCTCGTCAAATTGCTTTCCGGTCCCATAATGACCATAGCCTTGATTGGTTCCATCCTGCGGGCCGCGAAACCAACCTTGGTATCCTGCCATAATCAATCCTTTGTAACTTGGATAAGAAGTTTCCTGAGAGTGTTTGGGACCGGCATAAGCCAACAGACTTATACCAAGTATACCCAATGTAACGAATAACTTATTCCTCATAATGTATTATCTTTATATCTGTTATTAAAAACTTGCTACCTATTCCACTTAATAATCTTTGCTGCAAAAGTAAAATCCACAGATTAAGCATTCAGCTATATTGCGCTTACCTGAGAATTAATTTTCAATTAAAATGAAACATTAATCGCCTTTTTATCAATCCGTAGGACCATCCATCAGCAAATCATGCTCCTTTCTCTTCACATTTTGATTTTGAAGATTGGTTCTATCCACATCAATAGCCATTACCCTAAACAAGTTCTTCCAGAAAGTACTTGTCTCTTTTGTCCATAAATGATAGTCGATCACTGAAAGAGCCAGATTCACATTTCCCAAAGGATAAGTAACCAAAGCTACTCCTTCCGGTTTATTCAAGGTTTCGTATAAAACAACCTGTGCACATTTCCAATGCTCGGCCACATTATTGAACAAGTTCCAGTCGGTACGTGAAGCACTGAATATAACTTCTCCTTTTTCTATCAGATTTCCCGTTAAACCATGTTTCAGGATATAGCGGTCACCATCCATCTCACTGAAATACAAGTCCGGGAGCTCAAAATGACTTCCCCAGGATGTGTTCTTATTTACTTCGAAAGCAGAAGCCCGGCGGTCGGTCAGTTTCACATCTTCCGGCAACCAGTCGCAAAAAGCCCCACTCAGTCCATTGCCGGAGCTAAGGGCAAGTAACATTCCCCCTTTCTTCTGCCACTTCTTCAAAATAGCCTGAACTTTTTGCAGGTCTTCCGCAGTGACTGTTTCGGCATCCATAATCCATAAATTGGCCTTTTGAGGCTTGTCAGTCAAGCTGATTCCTACTTTTGTTATAAAGTCGGCTAATTCAGGTTGAGGTGTACCCACCAGATAAGCAACTCTATACACCGGTTGAGGCGGTTCAGGTTTCACCGGATGCTTCACTTCTTTATAAGGTGCCCATGCTTCTCCTTTCAATGCCGCTTTCAAAGCATTGAACATAGGCAACGCCTTGTATAAAGGAAGCTGAGGGTCTAAACCCGGATTGAAAGTCGTGACGTAAGGTGGTATGCGTTCATACTGATAGCCCGGTTTTCCCTCTTTATAAGGTTTCCCGGCAAAAATGCCATCGGTAAGGTTCGGTAAGCGATTGAAAGTTAGTCATTGCTACTTCCAGCACCAACTCATTCTTGTCGACCCAAGGCTGCACAAACACATCTGTGATTCTCACCTCCGGCACTCCAAGCAGGTACACATCTTGCCAGATGCCAATCAGATCATCCGTATTGGACCCCGTAGGATAAGTGGCTCCCATCTTCTTGTATACAGGATGCGACTTATCAAACAACTTGGTGTGGCGAACACCTACCAACAATTCATTTTCTGCATCACGGTTAATATAGTCGGAAATATCCATGTCGAAAGGAAGATGAGAGTCAAAGTTATGGCCCGCTTCCCTACCATTAACTAAAACAATGCAATCTCCGGCAACGGCTTCAAAATGAAGTAAAACACGTTTCTGTGTCCATTCTTCCGGGATACGGAAGTTCTTCCGTAACCATCCCATGCGGGTATGTTTCCAATAGTCCGGATAACTTGGAAAATAAACAGAACCCGGAGCATACGGATTTTGTGTGCCATCACCTACATTGCTGCCTCTCCCCCAATCGTTCACGTTGATGGCAGAAGGTATTTTTATCTTTACTTTTTCCCATTTATCCGGTTGTGGCGCTGACAGTTCCGGAGCAATTCCTGAGCCGCTTTTCCAGGAAGAAGGAACAGGAATACATTGCAGTTCCCATAGTCCATTCAGGCAGACTTCATCGCGAAAAGGTTTCTCTTGTGCAGTGACCAGTCCCTCAGCCGATGAGAAATCACGTGGAAACACTACTGTCTGAGATTTAAGACCAGCCATCCCCAAAAAAGAAAGAACAGCTCCCAACAAACAGTACTTAAAGAAAATACTATTATTCATAACTGTTTAAATTAAATAATGGTCTACTGAGTATCTGTCTTCTAAGGAAGCCTAGTCGAAGAATCTGCTCTTCCATTATTAGTGCACCTTTGTGCCAAGGGAGTAGATCCTTCGACTACGCTCAGGATGAAATTCGATAGTTTACTGATTATCAACAGATAGCATTTACATTTCATTTACTTCACGATGTAAAAGCATTTACCGCAGAATGTAACGACCTTTACTGCCTATTGTAACGCTCTTTACCTCGGTATGTAACGGGCTTTACCTCTGCATGTAAATGAAGTTACCATTTGGAGTAAACAGACTTTCCACGAAAGGAAACGACCATGTATTCATAAGGCCAAACGCTACAATACCTACTTCTTGTCAGAACCATAAATCAGCCCCTCTCCCGATTTATTAAACCGAAATCCGGAGAGATAATAGTTATTAGTGAGTTCTATCGATTTTCCTTGTTCCCCCAGTCTTGCATATCCACCATCTCCGGCAGTCGGAGCTGCTATTTTCTGAGCGAAATAAGAAGTATACACATGCGCTTTGCCACCTCTGACATCTATACCCTGTGTACCGGAACGTGTGAAATTGGCCTGTTGGAATGACACAATACCATTGTTTATAATCGCCCCGAAAACAGGACTTCCCCAGAATGCACTATTGTACAAGATAAGTTTGGCATTAGGATGAACCTTACCGGTATTAACTTCATTTCCCATGAGAACATACGACCGCACCGGCTCATTGGGAATCTTAGTATTAACCAACTCTGAATTAACTGCAACGATCTTCGTATTCTTATCCGCATCTTCCACAAACAAAGAATAGGTGCATCCGTCGGAACCATGTCCTATAACGGTCATCTTTCCCGGATACTTACCGGTTATCGCATCTTTCAGGAAATGTATTCCGTATACCGAACCATAAACGAAATTGTTGAAAATAGTCTGGTTCTTGACATCCGCAAACTTAAGCGCACTGCAATTAGATTGCACAAACCGCATCATAAATACCTCCGGATACCCCTGTCCTCCTTCCGGAAGTCTCGACCCATAGTGAGGATTAAACTGCATATTGCGGATGAATCCACCTTCGGCTCCACCGCCAACCCAGATGCCTGCCCTTAAAGGCACACCACCCAGATAATCGACATAGTGCCACTGGTGTCATATGAAGCCAGATCTATACCTTTATCGCCTACTGCTATGGTTACATTGATAATATACACCTTGGGACCTTGTCCCTGTATCAAAAACGGAGTCTTTCGTGGGTTTGATGCACTGTAGCCATCAGAAGCAATATTGAGCTGTGCCAACGTAATGCCCCTGATGCCGGCATTGGCTTCAAGTTGTATAAGTGAAGCACCTTTTTCTCCGATAGTCCCACCGTCATAGTTGGTAAATATAGCAGTACCACCACTTTGCGTGTGATGTTGCACATCCCAAGAGCCTCTCAATTCAACTCCCGAAGGAACTTTGATAGGATTGTCCACCAGATATCTTCCGGCAGGCAAGTAGAGCGTACCGCCACCAGCAGCTTTCAACGCATCAAGTGCAGATTGCAGTTCAGCCGATACATCTTTCACAGGACGGTTATTATTAAAGCCTGTTGCCCTTGCCAGATCCGCTTTCAATACTTTATCCGATGCCGGTCTTGGGTGCACATCTATATTTGTTTTTACGTTTTTAGGTATGGGCTCAAAAAAGTACTTCTTCCCCGTAATCACTTCTACTTTGGCCGAAGTGCTGTGATTATCAACTTTCAGATTGCATTTATAACCCGAATTAACAGACTTCAGCGTATGCATATCCGCACCGAGATATACATGTCCAGCATTCTTCTTGAAATCACATTGGGACAGCAATACATTACCACTATTTATCTTAAGGGCATAATCCCCGTATTCACTAAATGTACAACTTTCAAATGATACGACTCCATCGCTGCCATCACTTACAACAGGTCCGTTGAAATCCACCCCATTGAATTGTACCGAAGTGCTGAAATCTTTGTAAAAATATACGGCATTGCCATCTTCGGGCGCTCCGAATGAAGAATTGGATATAAGTATGCCATACGGATTGACATCTTCCACATACAATCCATTCCCGCAATTATCTACATGTACCTCATACAACTGAGCATTCGGGGCATCGGCAAAGCCGGGTTCACGCCCGATCCATACGCCTGTCTTGTAACCTGACACACGCAGGTAAGAAACATATTCCCAGTCTGAACGGTGCATCTGGTATCCCGTGCCGTTCGCTTTTGTATAGGCTGTTACGTCAGCCAGAGAAGGTGCTCCCGGAAGACCGGATTTAGCCCAATACTCAGGACTAATCCTGACATTCTCAATACGCCCGATATCGGTACATACATGGACTTCGATACCCTTGTTTAGTGCTGTGATATAACTATCCAGCACATAGTGCAACTCACTCGGTGCAGAATTAAAACCGTTGTAAGAGTTGACGAGAGTGACATGCTCTATCGTAGCACAGTCTCCCTGAGTTTGGAACAATGTCCACGGATAGGGTTTCACATCATTGATGTCCTGCTCAGGATACCAGATAGAGAGATTAGTAACTCCGGTGCCTGCATTCATCTCGATGAATCTGTCAGCTATGCTTGTATAGGTCGTGCGAAGTGCATTGCCCGCCTGTCCATCGTTCCACCAGCTTTCAACACTTCCGTCATAGTTCGGTGCATCTTTACCGACACGCACTTCAAGAATGGTTCCGAGAACTTTTCCGTTATTGACCTCCGGATCAGCCCAGTCACCGCGAAGTTGCACTCCGGGATGGAGGCGCAAAACGTATTCAAAATGGAAATCTTTCTTGCTTTCCGAACGTCCCTGACGAACTCTGACATTCTTTGTACCAAGCTGTGTACTACGGAATTCATAATTTCCGGCAGGTATATACACTACCCCGCCGCCGCTTTTATAAGCAGCGTCAATAGCCGCCTGAAAAGCCGCCCTGTTGTCAAATCCCGGTTCGGCTTTAGCACCGAAGGCAGGGTCGGTCACAACAAAGTCGGATATCGCCCAGTCCTTTGTCGGATAAATGGTTTTGATACTCTGCTGGAGTACTTGCTGTTTTTGCGCTTGCGCACAAGCAATGTTCATAGGAAGCAACGCCAGCAGAATCAATATAGCCGCCGCCCCTAACTTAGAAGATGTTTTCATGAAAAGAGTATTTGATATAGTTACACAATATTTTCTTAGCCACTTCTGCAGGTCCCGACGAGTCATCCAGATTGTCTGCAATATCCAGTGAAGAGAAAATAATCTTTCCTTTTCCACAAGGAATGATTCCTACGGCTGTGCCTAACTCAAACGGAGTGCTCCGATAGGAACCAACTACCAATTCTTCTCCTTGCATACGGAAGCCAAACCTCTGGTCGCCATTCTTCACTACCGACTGGTAAGGCCAATTCAAGGCACCGTTCACAGGGAGCCCTGCAAACAAAGGATGCTCTTTCACAAAATGAATCCCGCCAATCCAGTTCTTTCCAACGTTATAATAACCGTTATATACAGTATTCGTATATTCTGCCACAGCCTTCATCCAGGTTTCGGTGGAGCCAAGCAAAATCAAAGTGGTGCCCTCATTCTTCACCCGCTCAAATAACTTCTGCGGAGCAATGGCGGCTGCACTCGGCCGGGACCATTTCAATTGTATCTGCCCGGACTGATGAGTCTGGCGATATACCACCCTCACTCTTACGGGCTTTCCGGCCTCCATAACTACAGGTCTGTCCTGCTTCATAGGAGAAGCATTATAATACTCATCAATCAACTGCCTGTCGTCAACGTACATACGCACGCCACGATTGGTTTCAACACCCAGCAAATACTGCCCGGACTCAGGCGGATATATATCACCTTCCCATATTACTGAGAAAGGCTGATTGGCAGGAACAGACTCATCAGGCTGCGCACCGTCTACAAAAGTCCGGTTAAGCTCCGTATCCGGCTTAATGGAAGCTACAATATTCATATCAGGCTCACTATACCAGGTGGCCTTCAATGTGGAATTTCCATTCTTATCCTTGAAAAAGTCTGAAGGTATGACAACAGGTTCATCCAACGATGAACGGTTCACAACAAGCCAGTCCAATTTGCCGGTTTCGGAAGTAAAGGCCGGAAGCTCTTTTCCGGTAGTTTTCTTATAGAAAGCGGCCACTTTGTCATTCTCACTTCCATAGTAAGCTCCATTACCAGCCAAGTCATTTGCCTGCCAGCCTACAGCCACCACTTCATCGTGCCCTTGGGCGCATATCTGCTGATTATCAGCTTTGATATCAGCCAGTATGCGATAAGTTCCCTCTTTAGCATTTATGGGAACCTCCACATTCTCCAGCAAAAGCTGCCCAAACGTTTCACCGCCTTCGATGCTGACTTTTTCATTCCGGGTATAAACCACTTTTCCATCGGGAGCAATCACTTTTATCTCCAAGATATGATTGCCTTTCAGATTCTTCTCATTCACGATATAGAAATCTACGATTGCACTGCCCGGAAGTTTTACTACCTGATTGCGCGAAGCAACGGCTACATACAGCGGTTGGTTATAGTACGCCAATATAGAAGCATCCCCTTTGGGATTGCGGTAGATGTCTACAATGCCGGAATGATTGTCATAAGGCATCGCTTCCCAGCCATTCACCATGTAGGCATCACCCAGATTCTGCATTCGCATCCCCTCAATGCGTCTGCCCTGATGTTCGAATGACACATTAGCCATAGAACGTGTCAGATCATCAAGAGTGCCGAAGTGAGAGGCAAGTCCTTTCTTCTGGAAATAATCAGTGAAAGCCTTATACTGGCTTTTCCAGAAAAGGCCATCCCAGCCGGTTTTACCGGTACGTTCTACTTCATCATTTATCAACTGAATACGGGGAGGAGTAGATATTGCTCCTTCTTCACCTCGCAAAAAGACTTCCGTGCGGTTGCCGGTATACATGATATTATCCTTCGGTCCTTTATAGTAGTTTTCCACCCAAGTCTCCGGTCCTCCGGCACGATGATTATCGTGCCATCCCTTCCGGTATAACGTTGTGTCAAATGGCAACATATGTGCTTTGGAATCCTCTTCTTTATCTTCACTACCTGCCCAACCGGACGTAAACGTCATAATTCTGCTGGGATCGACAGCATGTGCCTCACACATATCATTCATACGCTTGGCTACAAGCTCCTTATCCCGTGACAACCGACCGCCAAATTCATTAATCAGATTAAAGATTACGAGGCTCGGATGACTGCGGTCACGGCGAACCATACGTTTCAGTTTCTCATTCACAATTGTACGGATAAACGGATCATGGTTGGCCGAATGGAATGAACCCGGTTCTTCATAATAGAGCAATCCCAACTCGTCCGCTTTTTCAAGAACCACCGGACTACCTATGCAGCGATGGAAGTTCAACATATTCAAGCCCAACTTCTTAGCCGTAAGAATCTGCTTTTCGGCCATCTCGGTCGTTGCTATCAATCCCGTAACCGGGAAATATCCCCAACTGATGGCGCTTTTCAGCATCACGCGGCGACCATTGAGACGCAGTACCGCATCCTTCCCCACGCCATCTACAGTAAACCAACGGAAACCAAAATTCTTCTGGTCCTGATCGAGTATCTTTTTACCCTTCTTTATCTGAATATTGCAAGTATACAACTCTGGAGTGGCAAGGTCCCATAGTTTGGCATCAGGAACATTTACAGGTATTGTCACTTCATGATTTCCTGAAGGCAAAGATACTTTTTTCAATGTTTGCCGGAATACAACTTTATCAGGATTAGCTTTTTCGCTCACTGTAAGTTCAATATCCTGCTTCACATCAGCAGGCGTTTCGTTAGTGAAAGAAACAATAGCATTCACTTTTGTCAACTCAGGAGTATTCTGCATATAAATATCAGAAATGAACACAGGGTTCACACTCTCTAACCTAACCCTACCGATAATTCCACTGAAACTTCTTGCAGGAGGAATATTATACTCTCCCCATTTCAGTATATCAAAATCCTGCCAGTGGAAATTACCTCCGGGATTGGTGACACGTACTGCCAGTAATTGTTCTGTCCCCGGCTTGGCCTCATCCGTAATGTCTACCTGAAAAGGAGTTTCACCAATCAGGTCGTAAGCCACGAGTTTGCCGTCAAGATAAACTTCTGCACGCATTCTGACTGATTCAAAATAAATTATAAAGCGTTTATTCTTCTGGTCAGCAGGAATCTTAATCTTACGATACCACCAACTGACTCCCCGGAAATCTTCCGGACGGGGATTATCAGAAACGGTGAGATATTCTTCCACCGTACCCGGTACTTCGACAGAAACTGCATCAGGATTATTACTCAAAACCTGCCAGCCACCAGTAGGACGATTCACAGGCAACAAAGACAAGTCAGTTATCTCGTGCGGAAGGTAAAGGCGATCATTCTGCCAGCCCGCTTCCTTATCGAGCCATAGCGACCAGCCTCTTCCTGTCAACGGGAAGGTATATCTTCCTTCTCCGGCATTAGCAGAAAGGACAAAAAGGGGAAAAAATATAAAAAGAAAATACTTCTTCATAAATATCAGTATTAAAGGTTCAATCTATTACGAATCGTGCAGGATAAGTGATAAAACTACCTATAAGTAGTTACCCGATTACCTATAGGTAGTTTGCCAACTACTACGTAATAGTCAGTAGATTACCTACAGGTAATTAAGGATTGTTCAAATAGCGTTTAAATATCATTGCAAAATGCAGAGTTTCATTTCTTCAACGTAACTGTTAGTCTCCGTAGCGCTTTCTCATCCGAAGTTCCACCATAGAGCAGTTCATACTTACCGGGAAGAACCTCCATGCGGTTTGTAGCCGGATTAAACCATTCAAATGTTGAGGCGGGTAATTCAAACAGAACATCTTCCGCCTGACCAGCTTCCAAAGAAATCCTGCGGAAAGCTCTCAATGTTTTAATCGGCCCATCTTTATCACCAGGATTACGCAGATAGACTTGCACAACTTCATCTCCCGACAGTTTACCGATGTTCTTCAATGGTATGGTTAAAGTCACCCCCTCACCTGCCCGAAGTATTTTCTTATCCGCCTTAGCCTTACCATAGTCAAAAGTGGTATAGCTCAATCCATGTCCAAAAGGAAACAGAGGTTTTCCCTTGAAATAGCGGTATGTACGGTTGCTCATATCGTAGTCCTCAAAATCGGGCAGATCACTGCTCGATGCATAGAAAGTAAGTGGCAAGCGTCCGGCAGGATTATAATCACCAAACAGGACATCTGCAACGGCTGTCCCTCCCTGCTGGCCGGGATACCATGCTTCAATAATCGCATCCAGGTTTTCTGCTTCCCAAGGTAATGCCAGCGTACTGCCGGAACATAAGACAAAAACAACCGGTTTACCTGTTTTTTTCAAAGCTTTCAGCATCTCTTCCTGCACCTGAGGCAGATCGATATTGGTGCGGTCACCTTTTCTAAATCCGGGAAGGTCTACCGGCATTTCCTCACCTTCCAGTGAAGAAGAAAGTCCGCCAACAAAGATAATCACGTCAGCTTCAGCCGCTTTATCGGCCACTTCCTTATAATTTATTTCTTTCTTAATGCCTATATCAAATTTCAATGAAGCTTCTCCGCCAGCCTGGAAATACTCTAATACAACCTTATAGGCTTTGCCCTTCACTGCATTCAGATTATACATTTTCTCTCTTGTAGCTCCATTATGCCACTCAGAGTAAACCTCTTCCCCATCAATGAACAGTCGGGAACCATCATCCGCAGAAATAATGAAAGAGACTTCGCCGGATTCCTTCGGGGTATATACCGACTCAAAGCGCGCCGAGAAATCGTGCAGATTTACTCCCGGCATAAATACGGTGTTGCCCCCATTACCAAAGTTCAGCGGCTCACTAAAATGACCGACAGCCACCGCTTCACCTTCCAATTCCTTATTATTCCAGAAGGTTGCCTTAAAGCCTTTCTTCCCATCATACGAGCAACAATCGAAGTAGCTAAAAACAGTCTGTGTATTTACAAAATCACAACCTTTTTCATAATATACAGCTCCTTCGGGAAGTTTACTTTTAATGCCCTCAAGGATGGTGACAGATTTAGTAGGGAAACCGTTATAGTTTGCCCAAAGCATCACGGAGTCATTGGCATTAGGCCCCAGCACGGCAACTTTACGAACAGATTTACTCAACGGCAAGATATTATTCTTGTTAGTCAGCAATACCATACTCTTACGTGCCATCTCCAAAGCCTTGGCTACATGTTCTTTTGACTCTACAATCGAATATGGTATTTCAGACCACGAAACAAGTGTATTATCATCAAACATGCCCAACTGGAAACGAGCGCGCAATAAACGGAAAACCGATTCATTGATTTTTTCTTCTGATATCAGTCCTTTCCGTACCGCTTCATTTAAAGAAGAATAACTGCCGCCACATTCCAGGTCTGTCCCTGAGACAACAGCGTCAGCCGAGGCAGCCGCAGCCGTAGGGTGGGTTTCATGATGATTAGGATAGTAGAAATCGCCGATAGCCCCACAATCTGAAACCACAATATCATCATATCCCCAGTCCTCACGCAGGATACGAATCAACAATTGCTTGTTAGAGCAACACGGTTCTCCTTCATAGCGGTTATAGGCACACATCACCTCTTTTACTTTTCCTTCCGTCACCAAGGTTTTAAAAGCGGGCAGGTAGGTTTCCCATAAATCGCGCTGGGAAATATTCTTGGCATCAAAGCTATGCCTGTTCCATTCCGGACCACTGTGCACGGCATAGTGCTTGGCGCAAGCATGTGTCTTGTCATATTTTCCGGTGCCATCACCCTGCAAGCCTTTCACTACGGCCAATCCCATCAGAGAGGTCAGATACGGGTCTTCTCCATAAGTTTCCATACCTCGTCCCCAACGCGGATCACGGTATATATTGATATTCGGAGTCCAAAACGTTAATCCTTTGTAACCATCCCGTTCACCCTTACGTTGAAAATCATGGTATTTGGCACGGGCTTCATCCGATACGATGCTGAAGGTTTCATGAACCGCCTGATTATCAAAAGTGGCGGCAAGTCCTATCGCCTGAGGAAAAACAGTTGCTTTTCCGGCGCGCGCCACTCCGTGCAGTGCTTCATTCCACCAGTCATATGCCGGTATTCCAAGGCGCTCAATGGCTGGCGAGCCATTTTTCATCTGGCTGATTTTCTCTTCCAGAGTCATACGTTTCAACAAGTCCCATGCCCGTTCGGAAGGTGTCAAATCCGGGTTTTTGTAGGGTTCATTTTGTGCTGTAGCCACCAGGGCTACAGCACTCAAACAAAAGGATATCAGAATTTTCTTGACCATAGTATTTTGATTGTATCAGTAAAATCAGAATCGTATCAAACTATTCGTTGCTTGCTATTTCAATAATTCATTTATCATGTTCACTAACAGCTTTCCAGCTATCGGGTCGGTATCAGCCTTCTCCGTACACATGGTAGAAACTGTAGCCAATCCCTTTCCATCCTTTATCTGCAATAAGGTTAAACCTCGCATCGAATCGATTTTACGAATACGATCTTCCGGCTTTCCACCGTCGATATAAGCATGAATCTTCATCTGCCCTGCCAATTCTATCAGGTTTTCATTCCGGTTTACTTTCAGGGTAGCATTGCAAGCCAAAGGAATTTCTCTCTTATTATTATTGAAATAACGCAGTTCCAATACATCAATACCATCAAACACCGGTGCATCATTGCGTTCCATATTCACGATGTCACCCTCTGTCGGGATAATCCAACTCGTGATATGTTCAGGATAAATGGCCTTCGCAACTTCTTTACTATTCAGTAAAAGCAACTTCCCTCCCTTTGACTGATAAGAGCGAAGCATTTCTCTTTCTTCGTCCGTACACGCGGTCAATCCGGAAATAATGCAAAGGTCAGCTTTCAGTTTCGGGTTCATCATTTCTTTTATAGTAGAAACCGCCTGATAGTTTATATGAAGGAAATCAAATTTATCTTTCATACCCTCTTTATCCAGAAGAAGCACTTTTTTACCTTCTGCTACTTGATTGATGTTCCAGTCCTTACGGGCCAACAGCAGATTATATTCATTTTCCGATACCGGTAAGCCATTCTCAGTCAACTTCAATACCAATTTAGCTTTCACCTTGTCAGCCGGCAAGTTAACCGGTAATTGGATATTCGGCTCAATATAGTAGCGTCCATAATGCTTCACAGCCGGGAGTTCCTCACTACCCCAAACCAGTTTCTTTCCGGTTTCATCCTGTACTTCCCAACGCAATAAAGTAGGTTTCAGGGCTGTACCATCCTCGCGGTCATTCACTACATAAATACGTGTCGGCAGCTTATCTCCACCATAAAGATTACGTCCCCACAACTCGGCACTTATCAATACAGGTTGCAAAGCACGCTTCAAAGCGTAATACGTAGGATATGGCTCAATCTTCTGATAATCATAAACCTGACGGAACCAAGTGAGTAAGGCAAAATGCATGATACCCGATGCCTGATCGTTGGAACGGCGAAGCGCTTCAGCCAATTCTCCGGTAATGAACGCCTGCACGTTAAGGAATGATTTAGGATCTGAGAAGTCATAACATTCATAGCCTATCAGGGATTGAGGGTTCTGATGAATCAACTGATAAGAACGGGTCGGATGTCCGGTTTCATTATTCGGGTATCCGGTTGACATCTCCTGGCTGATAAGCGGACGTTCGGGCATCTTAAACCTCTGCTGAAATTCTCCGTTGAAGAACCGGAAGAGTGAGAAATCATACCAATTATAATACGCATGCATATCATCGATGTCGCCATCATCTATGCTATTCATAAAGTCAGCACCATACTTTTCTTTTTTGCCCTTTGCCTGATAGTTGGAGTCGAAACAAATGGGACGTGTAGGATCAATGCGACGCATTTCTTTTACCACATCCGAAATCACACGGTATTTCTCTTTAGCACGTTCCAGGTCATTATCATTATCGTAGAACTTCATTTCATTATTCACCGTCCAGAAAAGCAGTGAAGGATGGTTACGATACTTTTTCAGCAAGGTGAGGAATTCTTCCTTCCACATTTCAATCAGTTTTGCATCAGGCAACGGGGTGGAATGAATCATCAGCCAAGGCCAAGTACCTTCAAAGCTAACACCGATACCATTTTTGTCAGCAGCTCCCATCCAAAGTTTATTCCACGGAGTGGTGTGGGTACGAGTGACATCTATGTTG
The DNA here is from genome assembly GCF_003471885.1 of Bacteroides sp. AM16-24. NCBI lineage: Bacteria > Pseudomonadati > Bacteroidota > Bacteroidia > Bacteroidales > Bacteroidaceae > Bacteroides > Bacteroides sp. AM16-24. Next base: position 189,307 of record NZ_QRKI01000008.1, on the reverse strand, counting down.
CCGGCCTTCATCAGTTGCATGAAAGTATTAGCCAGATTCAAGTCGTTCGGAGCAAGAGCAAACGGAATGTGATTGCCACCCCGCAGCCAATATCGATTACCGTTCAGAAAGAACAAGCCTTCCTTCACTTCAAAAGTACGGAAGCCGGAAGTCTCTGACAGACAGTCTAATTCAGCACCTTTGGCAGTAACCAGCCTAAAGCGGAAATCGTATAGATTAGGATGATGAGGTGTCCAGAGACGAGGTTTAAGTCCATTCACACTGTAAGTAAACATCTTTTCTTCATCAGCATTCAGCACCAGTTTTTGCAAAGAAAGACTGCTGTAAAGCACAGAACCGGTCTCTTTGTCCACAATGTCAGTATAGAGATCAAACTGATTCTTCTTACCGCTATGATTCTTTACCGTCAGGTCAAAAGTAGCTCCCTCCAGAGTAGGTTTAATAAAGACATCTTCCACCTTCACCGGGTTGGTGATAGTAAGTTTTACCGGCTGCCAGATACCTGCAGGCTCATCACCATAAAATCCATGTGCTATATCTTTCAGGATGTTGTTCTTCACAGCAACCTTTCCGTCTTCTTTTTCACTTTCGCGAACAGAAGAATAGAAGAAATCAATAGCAGCACTACCGCTTTCAGAAGCACTTCCATCCGCCCTACGGGTCACTTTCACTACTACCAGATTTTTGCCGGGTTTCAGCAATTTGCTTCCATCAACCTGTATTTCACCATACATGCCGATATGCGAACCTGCCAGCTCTCCATTAATATAAATCTCTGCTACCTTTGAAACAGCATCAAAAGTCAGAGTCATATTTTTGCCTTCAACACCAGCCGGTAGCTCTATCCACTGACGATACCAAGCAGCGTTCGTTTTTCTATAATCAAATGTATAACCCTCGCAACGATCGGTTTCCTGCTGGTAATAGGTATCCGAAACACCTTTTGGCTGAGGCCCTGTAGGTGAAGGCATGGTTTCTCCATGTAACCAGATACGGATTGGGTTCCAGAAATTAGGCACAGACATTACATGCCAATTCTTATCGTCCGTAGCCGTGGATACTGCTTTCTCTTTATCGTCCAACTGATATCCGGGCATAAAGAGCCAGTTACCATCCAATGAAATATCCGTGCGTCCTTCCTCCAGTCTATTCACTTTCACAGACGCATAACTTGCTCTTTCAAGCTGGCGCTTACTTTCTTTCTCTTGTGGTGTTGCCACCTTACGATATTCTGCAACTTTCACATTTTTCAATGCATCTTCTTCCAACGGAGTAACAACAAGGTCGTCAAACTCTGTTTCAATCCAACCTCCTCCCAAAGTCACAGGACCGGAAGGCGCCAAGTTGCTGTTTTTATCTGTGATATCCATCCGCGGTTCCTTCTCGTCATTCAAGAAAACGCGAATACGGCTACCACAGACTTCTACCTTTAACTGATACCATTGACCCGGTACCGGATGAAATCCTAACGGACGAACGCCCATAAACTCATCCGTACCCATATAACCCATACGCATCAGGTATAAATCATCTTGCAATCCACCTTTTATACCGACTACATAACGATCAAAACGATTATTAGCACGAAATCCTGCCCAGATTTGAACTTGTTCCGCTTCTTGGGGAGCGCGCGCTTTAAAGGACATGGTATAGTTCTTCCACTCAGGATTACCGAAACAAGCATAAGAACCTTTTGAACGGAATACCCCGTCTGCAATGCTACATTCACCCCGTCCCACTGTTTTCAGTATTTCTCCTTGATCAGAGAAATTATTTTTCCATTCAGATTGCGCATATCCGGATGATGAAATCAAAAGGCATGCGGCAGTCCAAAAGGCTATATAGAAATTCTTCATGATATTAAAATATAATATTATTTTCTGCAAATGTAGCTTCGACTCATTAACAGAAAGTGAAATAAATAATTAATTAGACATTAAAAAGTAATTAATCGTAGCTGGTACCATTACAAACCATCCAATAAACTTTTAAATTATGTTATGTTGCCATGATAATCTGCTTCGGTATAAGGTGCAATCCCCTAACCAGATTTACAATCGACAAATAGAACAAAATGAGTCGCTTTGTATCATGTATCCCCCTCCTTGTACCAGCTTCACTATTTTTAGTTGTGTATAAGAACGAAGAAAGTACGCCCCTGATACGTCCTAAAAGAGTTTATGACCCCAAAGCAGTACTAAAATTTTGTTCAAAAAAGAAGGAGGGCACTTATTACGGAAACAAATACCCTCCTTACTTACCTACCTACTTATTTAATCAATTCAATTTCAGATCGATTTTCTTGATATCAGTAAAGTTATACTTCTTGTAAGTGTCGTTACAGCACGCACCTACCCTTACCCAATAGGTATTGGAATATTTAATAGCAGCTTTAGAAGTTAACTCAATAGTTGTGCCCTCCTGATCATTAGTTATTTTCACAGAACCGGGAGTATAATTTCCGTCAGATTCTGTTCCACAATATTGCGTATGCGAAATATACAATTGTATGTTGTTTACATCAGGCATAGCAATTCCTTCTTTTGCTATTCTCTTAAATTTCACTGCACATTTCAAAAAATTATCAGAAGTCAAGTAAGGTTCCGTAACCCATTCTACTTCCAGATAGGGGGTAACAGTAAAGTTACGTTCTGTCATTTTCCCATTCTTCAATTCCACCGTTTCTCCTTCTACATCATAAGGATAAAATGCGCCTTCCAACGGAATCATACGGTAAGTACCTGCAAACAGTTTAGAATTGGAATATGAACCATCCTGCCTCATATTGAGGTTCTGATTCGTCACAACGATCGATTCATCGCCACCCGCATAACTCAATTCCGTAATCTGTATCTTCATACTTCCTTGTCCCATAGCTGTTTGCAGAGGTTTACCGTTATGGTCTACAACCTGCCCGAAGACACCAGCTTCCGGTGCATCATAATTATCCTTTTCACACGATGAAAAGCCTAAAACTAATGCAGTAACTAACAGCAAATTAAATATCTTTTTCATACTATTTTCCTTTTTCTAATTAATACTGATTATTTTGCTCAAGTAACGGATTTACCTTACGTTCACCATCAGGAATCTTATCATAGTAATTTTTAGTAGCAAATGTCAATGAGTTATTAGCTCTTTCACAAACACGGGTATCAAAAATATACTTACCCACCGGATTACCTGCTTCATTTACTGTTGCTCCTTTGGCAAACAAGAATGGAGACAGCATTCTACGACGATATTGATAAATTTGCGAATCGAAAGTAAACCAACGACGCAAATCCCAATAAATCTTATGCTCAAAAGCCAATTCCTTATAACGTTCTACACGGATAATATGCATACCTTCATTAGGAGCAAATACAAACGAACGGATACCTTGACCACGTTCAATGCCATCACGTGATACATTGGATAGTTCTGCAGGACTGATCAGCAACTCAGCACCAGCTCTTGAACGTATCTTATTGATACATTCGTAAGCATCCTGTTGCATATCTTTTCCATCGATAGTAGCAACGCCATTCTGGTAAAGTTCCAATGCAGCTTCGGCACGATTCAATAATATTTCAGCATAACGAATATCAATCCAAGACTGTGTAGAACTATGTAACTGTGTTTCGGCAATTGTCCAGTTCAAATTCAACCATTTAGCTCCATGAAAGCCTGTCAGTGTATTACTCGTTCCACCATTAGCCGGACCATCCATTCCACTTTTATTAAGTTTCATACCTGTAGAAGTCTCATAAGGTTTTTGTTCTTTTACATTCTCGGTTGTTGTCAAAACGTTATTCTTGAACCAAGCATTACTTGTATAATTGACTGTAGTCTGTCCATCATCCTTTATAAACTTAGCAATAGGTGTAGATGGGTCTATTTCCTCCTTTATTATACCAAAACGAATATCCAGTTCAACCCCTTTGTAAGTATGTCCAGGTAATAAGATAGATCCCCTTAAACGAGGTTCTGCATTGTCCAATAGGTCTTTAATATCATTGTAAACAATATAATTACCATCGTCATCCGTTGTTTTGAGGTATCCCGTTGCAGGATCAATAGGCAGGCCGTCAAACAGTTCTACCCAATCCAATGTTACATTATAACGGTCACCATAAGTTGCGGTCATACGAGGCGGACAATATACAGCATCAAAACTATGAACAAAGTCATTTTTACTATACTGCCGAATAAGAATTGATTCATCACTCTTATCAGCATTGGCAAATATCTCACGGAAGTTGGCTTCTTTATCAGAGTTTCCCTCATATAACTTATAACCACCTTCTTCTACTATTTTGGATGCTTTATAAGCTTGCATAAAGTAATCGTTTGCTCTTCCTTCAGGAATACCGGTAAGCATTTTGCCACTTTCACTTCCGGAATAATTAAATGTCTGTCCATAACGGGCAACAGAGCCAGCATACAAAGCAACACGTGACTTGAAAGCTGCTGCCACATAAGTATTATTAGCACGGCCTGCAACTTTTGTTTTACCTAAATTTTCAATGGCATAATCTAAATCTGAAAGAATAAAGTCAATGCACTCTTCATGACTGCTACGCGCTACCCACAATGCCTTCTCGTCATCAGTCATTTCCTGTGGAGTTTCCAAAATAGGTACACCGCCATAGCGTTTTACCATCGCAAAATATACATAAGCCCGAATAAACTTTGCTTCAGCAATCCATGATTCAGCACCTTTCAGTTTTCCGACATACGCAGGCAGATTAGCTATTAAATCGTTAGCTTGACGAATCGTTTTATAACCCATACTCCAATATCCTTTTTGAGGAATATAAATACCTGTGTTATTACGATTTACAGTTTCACCAGTGCTGAGCATATCCCAAATAATACAATTCCAATTATAAAAACCATTGTAACTACCATCATTTGACATATTAAAATCTTCCATTGGCAACTGGCTATACAAACCTGCCATATAGGCAGTAATACCACCTTCATTATATATGTCTTCTCCCGATAGAATATTCTTAGGAGGAATATCCAAATCTTGACATCCTACAAACATACCTCCTATAGCAACACACATCAATATATTTCTTAGCTTTTTCATACTATAATCTCCTTTTACTTAAAATGTAACACTTGCACCAAAGTTATATGTTCTATTCAACGGATACATATATCCATAGAGTTCAGCTGGTCTTTCTGGATCGACCCCTTTCACACCTGTTATAGTGAACAAGTTATATCCATTCATATAAATTCTCAGATTCTTTATACCTATGAATGACAAACAATTCTTCGGCAAAGTGTAACCTATTTCAGCAGTCTTCAAACGCAGATAAGTACCTTTCTGAATAGAAAATTCAGAATTAAGATCCGGAGTTGTACCACCATAAGAATAATATCCTGAAATCCATTGACAAGAAGGATCATAAGGATCTTGTTTGGGATCAACCGGACGCCATCTATCCAAGAACATATCCAAAGCGTTACCATTAAATTGTAGCGGAGCCGACAACTGTTCGCCATAAGATACATAAGACATTGCAGCACCTTGGAAAGTCATATTAACATCAAAACCTTTCCATTGAGCAGAAAGAGTTAAACCAAAGTTCATCAACGGATAATTTTTCTTATCCTGAAAATTAGCAGCAGTAGAATTAGTAGTTGTAGCGATAGGATATCTATCCATATCGTCAATTGTACCATCACCATTCCAGTCTTCATAAACATAATCTCCAGGAAGAGTTGCATTACCTGCAAATATATGAGAGTTGGCAATTTGTTCCCACGAAGTATAACGACCGTCTGCACCATAACCAAACCAAATGTCATTATAACGGTCAGTTAAGTTATTTCTCCAGTTATCATAGGAGTTACCTGACGGGGTGCGTTCTTTGTAACGCCACATGGAACGAGTAATAGCAATGTTTCCAGAAACACTATAATTTACCTGCCCCACACGATTACGATGTCTCAATTCAACTTCAAAACCTTTTGTACGGTCACTCTCCAAATTCTCTTTAGGCATTGCAGCACCAAATGTTCCTGGAATAGTGGCAATACGATTAGCCATCAAGTTATCACGGTCACGCTGAAACAAATCAAAAGAAACTCCTAATAAGCCATTCCACAAATCAGCATCAATACCCACATTCAGAGTCTTAACGGTGTACCACGTAATATTAGGATTGGCTACCGCACGAAAGCCTAATGAATTCATGAATGAACCATTGAAAAAATATCCTTTCGGAGTTTTATTATATCTATCACCATTAGTATTCGGATAATCATATCCAGAAATAAATTGGTAATCAGCAACAGAATCATCACCCATTTTACCATAAGAACCGCGAAGCTTCAGGTTGTTTATAAAAGGTAATTTGTCTTTTATAAAACTCTCTTCACTCATGCGCCATCCTACAGAAGCACTTGGGAAAAAGCCCCAACGACTATGTGATGGGAATTTGGAAGAACCATCATAACGAAAGGCAAACTCTAACAGATAGCGTCCTTTATAATCATAGTTAAATCTACCAACCAGTGCCTGAGAAGCACTTTCTGTCAATCCATTTGCATTAGCTGTACCAAGCTGATTGGCAGAATTACCCGCAAATAAATAAGGTAAAGGTATAGAAAAATCACGAGCTGCACGGATATTATCACCTACACTATGTGCTTCTTCAAATAACAGCAATCCAGATACGTTATGACTTGATGCAAAAGTATTTTCATAACTTACAGAAGCTTGCCATAAAGTAGTCCATGAGTTACCATAATAACGTTCCAGATTAGTTGGCGACTGCATAGCATAAGCAGTATAAGTATCAGTTGCTTCACTATAAGTATACTCATTATACTCTTTCTTATATATGGTATTATCAGCAATAGAAGTATCATAACTGAACATGCCTTTCACCTTCAGACCTTTTACAAATGGAACAGCATATTCAAGTTCCATCGTAGACTGGAAGATTTTATTTGTTGTCTTATTATAACCGGAAACATCAGGGTCTGTTGCTGCCAAAAGATTCAGCTGGTCAGATGACATCTTTTGAAAGTATTCCGGATTATCATTAGCATACAATTTCTCATTAGGACTTGCACGCCACAAAGCTTTATAAACCTCCCATGTTGATAAGTATTGACGTTGTTTACTATCAATTATACCATTTATCTTAATCGAAGCCTTTAAATTTTTAGCGACTTCGGTATTTAAATTTGCACGAAGATTATAACGGTTATAATCCATTGCTTTTGACTTGAAAAAACCTTCCTGATCCGTATAACCGAAGTTTACATAATAATCAGTTTTTTCACTTCCACCACTTAATGAAACATTATGCTGCTGCTGGGGAGCTGAATTACGAATTACTGCATCATACCAATCAGTAGATTTTAATGTTCCATTCAAATACTCTTCAATCTGCTCGTCTGAATAAGTAAGCTGAGGGTTTGTCAGATTACGCATTGACTTTTCATTAAATAGTCTCATACGATCTACAGCACCTACTGGTTCCAACATTTCTGCCGGAGTTTGAATACCATAATACATGTTGTATTCAATCTTCGGCTTATTCTTTTCACCTTTCTTTGTAGTAATCAAGACAACACCATTAGCCGCACGTACACCATATATAGCAGCCGAAGCATCTTTCAAAACAGAAATCGACTCAATTTCATTCGGGTCCATACGTTGCAAATTGCCACGAGGAACACCATCTACTACTATCAATGGAGAACCAAAACCACGGATATCAAACTGGTTGGTAAACTCACCCGGCTCAGATGTTTTTTGAATTACACGAACACCAGGAACTTTGCCAGTCAACATGTTCTGAGCATTCTGGCTCTTAGTAGCAACCAGTTCTTCATTAGTAATAGCAGACACTGCTCCTGTTAGATTCACTCTTTTCTGCGTACCGTATCCTACTACCACGACCTCATCCAGCTGTTCTGCATCTTCCTTCAAAGTAATTTTATAGCTGATTTTGTTATCCACTACCACTTTTTTATTCACATAACCAATGTAAGAAACTTCCAACGTTGTTCCTTGGGGAACTGTTAGAGTAAAATTTCCATCAATATCAGTTATTGTACCTAATGACTTATTTCCAACTACAGTCACATTAGCACCAATAATAGCTTCACCTAATTCATCAACAACCTGCCCGGATATACTTCGAGAAGTTTGTGCACGCATCGGAGTAAGCACCATCAAGAACATCATTAGCATACACCAACAAGTGTATTTGCTAACTTTCACAAAATTAGATTTGTTTTTCATGTGTTTCATAATCTCACTTTTAAAATTGTTTTTCATCAAATAACGTATCCCTTAGATTAAATAAGTTAGGAAGGATATGTTTCCGGTTAACTTGTATCTTTCATATGCATTTCTTTTAAAGTTATGTATTCTTTTAGTTTACTTATCTTTTTTTAAATTGTTATCCCAAATTCAATCTTGTATTTTTCCACCTTCAAAAGAACCTATTATTATCATTTTGATATGGCAAAATTATATGCCTGAGATTAAAAATTGAGTGATATCGCGCTTATCTAACGCTTAATTTTAAATTAAATTAAAAGATTAACTGCTTCTTTACCAACATATAGAATGATCTGAAACAAATAAGAATGTTTTTTTCGTTTTATGTTGGTAATATGGCTATCAAAGCGATTATTCTGTAAGAGAACGGTGAATCACTAATGTCTTTTTCTCATAAGGCATCGGATAAGCAGTAATCCAAACTTCAGGAAATAGAGAGAGGTTCTTTTCATCATAAGCTAGCAGAAATACCTCTATATCTTTGTTCTTCAGATTTTCATCCAACTCAAAAAAATAAGTATAGTTAGAATTAGATTGCACAGTCGTATTTTCCCATGGATTAGCCGGATATGAAGTTGCCCTAGAGGATGCTCCCACATATTGACCATCTACTTTTAAAGTAACATATGCTCCCTCTACACCATGCTTTCCATTTACAGCTACACAAAGATAGCTATTAGGAGTTACCTCGTCCAACCGAAACATAGCTTTCCAAGCACCGGCACATCCCATAACAGAGGTATCAGCAAAAAGATTATTGGCTCTAAAGTTATCAGGCTCTACCTTTTTTCCGGCAGCATATACTTCTACTTCGGCTATTGCATCAGGAAAAGGTTTCATTTTAAGATATCTCATACGCTCCCCTACTTTTAGACTCATTGTTGTACCAGCCCAAAAGGATACAGGTTTCCAATCCTTCAAATCGGATGAAATATAAGCAACATTGCCTTCATCCACCAATAAAGGTTGTAATTCATACTCGTTCTTTACTTTTATAAGAATACTATCTACCAATAAACTTTCTCCAAGATCCAAACGAAAACAACCACCCTTTATTCGAATATCACCTTTTCTTTTTGATGGCCAAAATCCTGTCCCCATATCGCCATCAAATAAATATTTATCCCAAACACCACGATTAACAAAGGCAGACTGATTAAAAAAAGCGTTACGAGCCTCCTCTACCTGTTCAATCTTCGTTGTTCCCGAACGATATAGAGAACGAACTTCCATTGCATTATTATCGGCAGCAAACACCGTAGCTTCATATAAGGTATTTACATCATAAGGTATAGATACAGGAGATAAATCGGCAATTTTCCGATGATAAGATTTTGAGTATTTACCACCTTCAAAATTTATATTCATCGTTTTAGAGTTGCTCAGTTTTTTTGTAACATCCTGCCCATCCATTTCTATCTTTTCAACACCGGGTAAATTATTTAATTTGATGTGCGCTTGCGTTCCTGCAAATCCCAATAAATTTATTTCAATCGGTTTCCCCACTACATCTTTTATTATTTCAAAATCAGTTCCTTCTACTCCAATGCCATCCAGACTTTCATCCGCAGAAGCATAAAACAACATTGATCTGAACGGTAATACAGTAACTTCAACAGATTCTCCATAGTTATAAATACCTAATATTCTTTCAACAGGATGATATAACCGACACTTAACACGTTTACATTCTTCCAGACCGATCTCATGATCTAACACAATATTGACTTTCTGAGGTTCCCAAGTCAAATTCCTCAATGTTATCAACCTCGTTTTATCATCTCCTCTCGAAACAGCATACTTTCCATAGGCTGAAGGTAGTTCTATACCATCTACCAATAAACCTGAAAACTTCCGATGCAGATTAAAAATTCTCGCCAATTTAGGAAACTCTCTATCTGATAATAGCCAAGGATTGCCATATATTTGAGGAGAAAGTAACAAAGACCTATTAAATGCCTGTAAAACAAGTTCATCTTCCCAATAATCCAAACAGGAAGAAAGGCAAACCCCATGGTCCTCCGTTAATCTTTTCAAATCGGGTACAAGACCTCTTCCCAATGCTCCTACTCTATTGTGAGGAGCTGCACATGTATTGAATGAATTTACATCAATATAGCTCTCTTTGCCCTCCCACAAAAAAGTTGTTGCACATTGTTCCGCTTTTTTCAACCCTAAACGATGATTCAAAAGAATTAAGTCTGGAGAATATTTCCTGCACTCTCCAATCATATCCACAAAAAGATCTTCTTTCTCTTCTCTCAACGGACCGCAAACTGCATCAAATTTAAAAAGAGCCCAATCATAATTACGGCAGAGTGATACTAACATCTCTTTTCTTTCCTCTGCACTCTCCGGAGTATTCCCAAAACCATCTGGTCCTCCCCAAAGCCCTAAACGTACTCCATTCTGTTTAGCCTTTAGATAAATAGATTCCAACCCTTTAGGGAATTTATTCTTAAATCGTTGGGAATTTATACTCCCATAAATATTCTTACCATCAATCAGCCCTGCATCAAAAGCATATATATCCAACTGCATCCCATATTCCTGACGAAGCCATTCAAAAAAATTCAAATTGACCAATGTCTGTGATTCTGTAGTCCCTTCATTAGTGTTGTTTATCCAAGAGAAATATTCTGCCTTCGATAAGCTTCTTTCAGTAATACCAGATTCAGAAGCATGTTCCTTCAATATTTTCAAGACCTTATCTCTGTATTTTAATGCGGTTTTTGCATCATTCAACCAGTTATATTGACCGACAGGATATGCATTCACCAACAAATTCATATCCTCCGAAACTTGTTCTATCTTTTTCAGAGATAAAAAAATACGTTCCTTCAAACCTGCAGGATGAAATTGCTTAGCTCTGACATAGATTCTGGAACCATAATACGCCGTACATACAGCTTCATGCAAACATGCAGTCAAATAAGTACGATAAAACAGTTGGTATAAATCATTATATGTCGCAGATTCTAATAAAGGCTTTACCTTTTCTATTTCAGCGACTGCTTCGGAAGCAAGTTTAACTCCATACTGTTTTTCCGTTAGAATATAATTATAATATACACTATCCATTTTTTCATCAGGTTCTATCCATTGATTATCAAAAACGGTCTTCACTTCAACAGCTAACGGAGATGATAATGACTTAAAGTGTACAGGAGCAATATGATTTATAATATCTTTCCAATAATGAAATGTTTTATTTATATCATGCTTAACAAGAACCATAGGCGGATCAATCCATCTTCCAGACACATGCCTGCTATATCCCCATTTATTGTTTTCATAATTTAGAGAAGAATGATCTGTTAGGTTTGTTCCTAAGGTATAAAAAACAGATGTGATTATATCATATGCATTTTGAAACGCTTTTCTAATGGGCAACAAAGCATCCTCACCATACCTCGACGTAATAAATTCATTATAGATTTGCATTGGAGATACAGTTTGTTCTTCCGTCATCCGCTTCAGTGCATACAACTGAATTTCATTAGCTGTTCCTACTATGCTGGTATCCCCATAACGATCCGTCCTTGCAACATATCCGGTAACATTAGGACAGTTAATATAGCTCCCCCATCTTTTCATAGTATATTCAGGCCATGTATTAGCAACAATGCCTTGCCCACTGTATTCATTACCAGAATCAAACTCTACAATCGTAGGTCTATTCATCTTTCTGATGTAAGAGTTATCCGGATGTGTCAGAAAGAAATCATGAGGGGTTTCTTTCATCATTAAAATGACCTTATCACTCTTTATATGCTTTATACATCCAATAGTACTCTTATACTCTTCTTCCGAATAAGCAAAAGTACGAATATAGAGTTTCTTTCCTCTTTCACCAATAACTACATCGGAAATAGCGTTTACAACAGCTGCCAGTTTTTCCTCAGGGGTTTTCATATTCACCGAATACTGTTTTTCCGCATAAGCGCCAGTTTCAATAAACGTTAGCACAAGTCCATCTGCTTCAGGAGCCCTGTTGAGCATCCGGCGATAGTCATCTTTAAACCATTCCCAAAATGTAGGATTATCCAGGTTTATTGTACCATCAGGTCCCGTTCTAAAACATGATGGATAATAATCCAGAGAGTATAAGCTATGATCCCAAAGCAACACTTCATCAATACCTTCTAAATGTGCAAAGCGAATGAGTTTATTAACCTGTTCACATACCTTTTCTTCTTTAATGGCCTTTAAATCATGGATGATCTCATGGGACAACTGAAGCTGATTGATATTATACTCTTTTGCTGTTTTTATTGTCCGGATAGCATGTTCCATATTGTCAGACAGAATAATCCATCCCCTAACACTTCCACCCGCAAAAAGATTTGCAAAGAAAGATAAGAAAAAGAAGCTAACTATTATCAATCTCCTGAGGCTCATTTCAATATAACTTTTATTTCTTTACCACTATATTTTATCCTCTTTATCACATCTTTACCTTTGAGTTTAATGATAAGGTCCCTGTCCTTTACTGCATAGTCGCCGATGCGTTCTCCAACTATAAATTCCTTTGTACGATCATTCCACTTAAACGGAATAGTACTGTAATTACCATTTTTATATTTCAACGTCTCACCATCATCTTCGTATAAATTGAAACTTGCGTTTTCCCCACCAAAGACATGAATCTCAAGCGGAACATCAACATTAATATTTTTCTCAACAGAAGTATAATAAGGGATGATAGAACCAGACTTCACAAACAAAGGCATTTTATCCAGAGGTGCTTCTGCAGTAATTGTAGTTCCTCCTTGGTAGATTGCACCGGTCCAGAAATCTACCCAAGTACATCCTTGTGGCAGATATACAGAGCGGGAAGTTGCTCCTGCCTCCAAAACGGGGCAAACCAGGAGAGCAGGTCCATACATAAACTGATCTTTACAGTCGAATACATTTTGATCATAAGCAAAATCAAAAGCCAGTAAGCGCATTGGTGTATAATGCTCGTGAGTAACTTTACCTGATAGGGTATAAATATAAGGCAAAAGCCGGTATCGCAACTTTATAAGGTCAGTACAGATACGTTGTACTTCTGGTCCGTATGCCCATAACTCATTCGGTGCTTTCGTATCTCCCGGATAACGACGTCCATGGCAACGAAAAACGGGACAAAATGTTCCATACTGAAACCAACGTACAAACAATTCCTGATAATCTTTTTTAGACGGGTCTCCTCCTGAATAACCACCAATGTCTGTAGTCCAGTAGGGAATTCCCGTTGCTGTAAAGTTTAATCCTGCTGCTACTTGCGTTTGTAATTCGGCAAATGTTGTTGGAATATCACCAGACCACACAGCCGTTCCCCACTTTTGTTGGGAAGCCCACGCGCAACGGGTCAACATATAAGGACGGATACCGGGACGAGCTTTGGTTATTCCTTCATAAAAATGTGATGCATGAACCAAAGGGTATACATTTCGTACTTTCTGAGCTGGTCCGGCATAAGTATTAAGTGGCAAGTATGAGGCTACATGGTCAGGTTCCGGTCCATCTAAAAACCAGCCATCGATATTCAAGTCCACTAAAGAAGAAACCTTATCCCAATACATTTTGGCCGCATTCGGATTAAAAGTATCATATATATAGCCGTCAATAGCTTTGGCTCCTTCCAATATATACCCTTTTTGTGACATTTCATTATAATTAGGGATACCCGGTTTGAAGCAGGGCCACATTGTCAAAACTACCTTCATATCATAAACGTTATGGAGACTGTCCAACATTGAAGGAACATCAGGGAATAAAGTTTCATCAAACCTATGTGAACCTGTTCCGTACTTACCCCAATAATGATAATCTATAAAGATAGTACTTGCAGGAATATCCTCTTCCTTCATCTTTTTAGCTATCTCCATCACCTCTTTTTGCGTAGCATAACGGTTACGGCTTTGGTGATAACCTAAAGCCCAATCGGGCAACATCGGAGCCCCTCCCGTCAAAGAACGATATGCAGCTACCAAATTATCCATTTTATCACCTACAAAAAGATAATAGTTAACGATCTTACCGTAATCAGAAGCCAAACTCATACCGGTACTATTGTCTGTATAAATAGTCCGGGAAGGATTATCCCAAAACAATCCCCAACCACCAGTAGAATAAATAACCGGTACCGCAGCTTGCGTATTAAACTGAACCAGTTCCCGCTTGGCATTCCTCAAGTTCATTAAGTTATCTCTGAACTGCCCCAAACCATATAAAGCCTCTTCATCTCGTAACTGGAACTTACAATATGCATTGACAGAATCTCCACACATATTCATTCTCGCTTTTTCCGGAAACTCTTTCAGTAAAATTTTTCCAGACTCATCAAGTAGACTGATATACCCTTTATTCTTATTCACAGTAACAACTAAACGGGAAGAACGTAATACAATATCTTCCTGAGTATCCTCCACTTTAAACTCTGCCACCTTTGCCTGTTGCGTTACGGCAAAACTCTTATATTCTTTTATTTCATTCTCAGAGCCGAACATCACATGTACACTTCCTATATTATAGGGTTGCAAATACAAAGTTCCGCCCGAAGTCTGAATCCATAAAGCCTGCTGTTTCTTTTCCCAGGAAAGAACTGTTTGTGGTTGTCCTTCCTTGGCTACAACTTGTAAGACATTAGGATGTACTACATCCTGATAATTCTCACCCAAAGAGACATCGCTAAAAATCCCTTTGCTCCCTTTTTCTGCTATGATTCTAATGCGGTCAAAATCAAATTTACCCGATAAAGTATACTCGGCATTTTCCAAATCAGGAACAGAAGCTGCGGTAGGGCTATAAAAAACATATGCCTTATCAGCCTTTTCAGAAAAATCGATACGCACCACAACCAACTGCGGCTCCTGCGTCTGTTTGACTGCAACAAATAGTTTTTCACTATTGCCTTTCTCAAATGAAAGGCCTAAACGCGAATTCCCTTTTTCTTTCAACGCCAGAAAACTACACCAAACAGTTCTATTCACATCGTTCAATTGCACATTTCTATACATACTCACCTTTTTGGAAAAAGCATCTAAATGCCAACATATTTCGGGTACAGCAACAGATGCTATCTTCAACCTTCCTTTCTCTTGTTTTACAGAGGTCATATCCCCTTTCCAGGAATCCTTTAAAAAAGGCTGTTTCTGGGCATATACAATAGAAACTGTACAAAACAAAAAACTGATAATTAAAATTATATTTTTCATGATCGATTATTATTAATTACACTTACTTACAACTCCATTCTCTATAAGAGCGATATATCCCAGCAATGCCCCCCAATGATAGAACTTATCGCTTCGCACAACATCATCGCCTTCACCAGTGAGGGCATTGTAATTCTCAAAGACATATCCATGTGATAACCAGGATTTCAATAATAATTTTTGGGATTTTTCGGCAAAGGCATGTCTCACTTCCGGAAATTCATAGTTATTCAATCCTAAGTATACCAGAAAATTCAATGGTGCCCAAATGCGTCCCCGCCAATATTCATTATCTTTAAATGCAGGATCATTTTTAGGTACAGAAGGAATTACGTACTCCCCCCAGAATTCATCAGTGTTCAGCAAATGCTCTTTTATCATCCTCTCAGCCTGATTCTTTGTAGGTACTTTTGCCAGCAATGGATAAAAGCAAGTGGGTGAAGTACGGTAATTAAATTTCAGATCTCTGGTAGAACGATTATAGTAAAATCCAGTCTTATCATCCCACAACCCTGCTAAATTATTGCGATAATATTCCGCGCGTTTTCTAAGTTCGATTACATCTTTTTTATAGCCAAGTTCTTCCGCTATTAAAGCCAGATAATCACAATCCATGATGTATAAAGAAGACATGCCTACATCATGCTGCTCCAGCAAATGTTTTTGCTTATTAAAAGGTACTCCATCATACATTGGAGAATTATCCAATCCTGATTCCAAAACAGCGCCATAGTGACAATCCGTATCAAACTCAGACCTGAAATAAGTGACCTTTTCATAAGGATTACTACCTAAGCATAATAATCCTCCATCCTCTCTATTCCGGCTCCACCAGCGATTCCAGGTTAGCAATTCTTTATATAATAACTCCAAGAACCACTTTTCTTGATATTGCTTATATAATGTCCAGACAGCCAAAGAACCAACAGGTGGCTGAG
The DNA here is from genome assembly GCF_003471885.1 of Bacteroides sp. AM16-24. NCBI lineage: Bacteria > Pseudomonadati > Bacteroidota > Bacteroidia > Bacteroidales > Bacteroidaceae > Bacteroides > Bacteroides sp. AM16-24. The sequence goes on along the minus strand of NZ_QRKI01000008.1, from coordinate 172,862 downwards.
AACGATCTCTTGATTTAAAATTATTGCTATAAAAGCAGTTAGGCACAAATCCACTTTCTGTTATCGCCTTAGTTATCTCTACAGCATTTGCATAAGCCAATTCTTTATTGCCAACAGCAAGCATCATCGACGCAAAATAGGTATCCCAACAGAACAGTGTAAAACCACCAAAATCTTCACTGGCAAACCATTCGGAACTCCAAATCCGACTTACGGGAGTAATCACCCTCCTAATGCCAGGATCATATATATTATCCCAAGCCAAAACACTCTGCATGGCATTATAGCAATCATAATTTTCACCAAATTTTTTCTGATTAGAATTAATAAAATCCCGGGCACGGTCATTAATGAAAGCAATTGCCTCATCCAATTCCATATTTTCTCCGCAACAGATAGCAACCGGAGTATCTAAAGACAGAATAAACTCCCTTCCTTTTTTTTCCAGAAGTTCACCCTCTATATAAGTTTTGATTTCAACAACTTTATCACGTGATGCCAATGTAAATCCTAAACTATCCACGCTAAGTGTATTGCCCCGTTTCCAAAGACTTTCAGGGATAACCACCAATCGTCCTCCTTTCTTCGTCTCAGCCAGTGGTCTGATTAGAATTACGTTTTTAAGTCCTATAGCAGCACTTTCTACCTGTAACTTATATCCTTTCCAATCTATAGTCATTTTTGTATAAGCTCCATCAAATGAATGAGGTCCCGGCTGCAATAATGGCGCCCCTTTAGCCCTATCTCCGATTCTGAATTTCCTTACGCGACTTCCATCTGTATCCATCATATTCAGGTCGACAGCAAAACCATAAGGAAGAAATACATGAGTCAGCACACTACGGGTATCCCAGGTATTCCAACCGGAAGCCAACCGTTTTTGCAAACTCTCATATAATTCTTCAGGAGTGTTACCTGAAATGGCCTTAATAGGATAGATAAACAGACCTAATAAAAACAATCCGATCAACAAGTACTTTTTCATAGTTTAAAGACTAAATTAGACATCAGTTTAACTTTTCATTGGAAGATTTTAAGAATACTTCCACGAATGCAAAATAAAAGCCTTAGTCTTAAAAAACAGAGCCATCCTTTATTAATTGGACATTAAAAAAGCGCTTAATTGTTATGATTAAGCGCTTTTTCTTATTTTTATAAATTATCATTTATATAAATTGCATAAGGGGATCTTATATTCCTCTCCTAATGAATCTTTATACTCTTTGCAGAAGCGGTCATATACACTCTTTGCAATACCTTTTTTACCTTGTATAAAAAGAATAGAGCATTTAGCCGCCAAGGCTTCTTCATTCAGAGGATCATGCAAGAACAGGATATCAGCAATACGCAGTACTGTATCATAATTATTGCGCTGTACATCCAACAAATTCCTCAGCAAATCAATAGAAAGACTGGAATAAGAATCTTTAAATTCATCCAACCAATCAACAATGGTATTTGACAGCAACGGACCATACAATAAGATTTCCAATATCTGATTCAGGAGCTTGTCATCTCCATGATCACCATTTTCCTTAAATTGACGAATACAATCCAACGCCATCCGATAATCACAAAATACTCCCTCATGCCATCTGATACACAGAAATCCCGCATCACTGACAACTTCCACATCACCTACTTTTTCTAACAATATACGCAACTTACGCAAAGTCACATTACGGTTATTGCGAGCAGACTCTTCCTCTTTGTCTGACCACAGAATATCGGTAGCTTTTTTAGTCAAGATGCCTTGCTTACTTTTTTCCGTATAAAGCACCAACAATATAAGCAAGCTTTTCAATCGTGGTGTAAAAGCTCCTGTTATGTCATTACCATCTTTATCACGAACATTAAATGTGCCCAACAAAGAGATTGCCGAACGACTGCGATCAAAATACTTTTCTACCACAGCAACCTCCTCTACCGTTTCATTAACAGGAAGAACCTCCACCTGAGTATTATCTTCTTTGGTATCTTCAAATTCGACTTTCTTTCTGCTGCATTTTATCCGGTATAAAAGGAATACTGCTCCTCCCAACAACAGGATACCACATGACCACCATAACCACACCGAAGCAGAGTCCTTATTCACCGTCTGCACAATTTCATTATCATTCAGTAAAGGAGTATTGATAGAATAAATAGCCACATCATGTGTACGGTCACTCAAAATCTTATCCATCACCAGATACAGTTTATGATAGGCAGGCGACGAATAAAAACTAAAATCGCAATCCTGATGAACCAAATCATTACGAATAGGTTTCGATATCTCTACCCAAACAGAATCATTCATGAAAACCTTCCAAAGGCTGCCTCCATCTTTCAGACTAACAGCATAAAAAGAACTGTCCGAAGGTTCAAAGTACATGGAAGATGCCATCAACAACATATCCGTAGATTGTTTTTTCTTCCATACACTACGAGACTTTCCCGTTTTCAGATTAATGGCACACAACTCATAAGAAAAATGAGCATTAAATTCTTGCTTTCCCTGTTTATTTCCACGACCACCAAAAATATACAGTTCATCACCTACTATAGCTGCTGCAGATGAATAACGAGGAGAAATAACAGGGGTATATGCAACTTCTTCAACCTGTTTCATACCCACTTTCAACCGATACAGGTTATTCTTATATTGATAGAATCCATATCCTCCAAAAAAATAAAATGAAGAATCAGATGGATTAAACGTACGTGCATGGTTGTAGTAACGAGGCTCATCCAATTGTCTTTCACTCAGGCTCCATTTCCCTTCGTCGACAGACAAAGCTGAAACCAACTTTTCGTGTAAAGAATAAGACAATAACTGATTAGTCAGTGTATCATAAATCATGTGATCTGTATATTCCATAGCCGGATACCCCTCCACAATAGAGACCTCGTTTCGGTTACCGGAAATACCATTTAATATGTCTATTTTATTTTGTCGCACAAGATAGAACAAGGCATCACGGGCATTAAAAGCAACATCCAAACGGTCTGATGTTTTCTCCGCATATATTTTCCGCCATTCAATATGATTATCAATCAGCCATGAGGGATAGGTTGCTAATGCCACAGCCCCTCCCACTTCATCAAGACAAACATCACCATTATGCTTCCACAGCTTCCAATATCTTATCAGTTCTCCATCGCGGGTAATCTTTATATCCCTAATATCCATAGGAACTACATCTGCTGAGAAATATGGAGATTTTCCAAACGAAACTGTAATGTCTTTGGTTCCACGCAATGGCACTACCATCGTAGTGTCCCTACTGTCATACTTCAAATCAATTTGATTCTCCTTTATATTAAGGTGTAAAGACACAGGCACCCATTTACCTTTTTCGATATTCGTATTAATAGCAAACATTCCCTCATTGAAAACAAGAGCCGGAAAATTCCTGTTATTATCACCTGCAGCAAAAACAAAATGAAGAAATTGTTTTTCATTCGTGCATAAATGTAGAATGGCTCCGAAGTCAGGCTCATTACGAACCCACATTTGAAAATCAATAATAAACTCATTCTCCACCTGAAAAGGAAAGTTCTCATCAAGAGACAAAGAAGTGCGTTCATTGCCCGGCACAGAATGAGATTTGAAATGAAGGCCGTAATCTGTAGAAGCCAACACCTTCAAATTTCCCAATAAGAAAAAGCACAATATCCAAATTAGCAATTTACTTTTCATAGTATCTCGTTAAAGAACACTCTGCAAAGGTATAAAAAAATCTTCCATAACAAATAAAGGACCCGAGAAATTAAGATATGAAACTCATTGGCGAAATTAAAGGATATTCAGCATCCTGTCAGAACCGTATCAAAAAGGGTTCACCCCCCTATTTGCTCCGTATCATCTCCGGATAAAGGTACTTCTAACCGAATTTGCTACGGAGTTGGTACGGACCGGATACTGCTCAACCCCGGCCTTGGTCCCTTTTGGGGCACAGGGAAGAAGCCATTAATTCCGCCAACGGGTTATATGGATCCAATTAAACCGATATTATGCGCAAATTAATAACAAATTAATCAGAGAAGTAATATCGCTGTCTTACTTTTGTTGCAAAGGACAAAAAGTTTGTCCTATCATCAAATTAAAACAGTATTATGAAAAAACTTTTTTTTAGTCACATGAAAGTAAAATCGTTGATTACTTTTTTACTATTAACACACTTTTTATCTGTCTCCACATTCGTAGGAGCCAAAGTACAATTACCTTCCGTACTTAGTAGCAACATGGTATTGCAGCAACAAACAGATGTAAAACTATGGGGAAAAGCCAAAGAAAACTCATCTGTTACCGTAAAAACATCATGGAATAACAGAACCTATAAAACGACTGCAGACAAACAAGGAAAATGGTTACTAAATGTCTCCACACCAACAGCCGGAGGCCCCTATGAAATTACATTCAGCGATGGAGAGGCCTTGACATTGAAAAATATATTAATAGGCGAGGTCTGGTTCTGCTCCGGACAATCGAACATGGAAATGCCTATGAGTGGTTTCGACCGCCAACCCACTCAGGGCACAAATGATATCATAGCCAAAGCGAAAGCATCTACCCCAATTCGTATCTACAACACCGATTCTAAAGATGGAAGATGGGTACGGCAATATAGCAAAACGCCACAGGAAGATTGTAAAGGTGAGTGGTTAGAAAATACTCCTGTCAACGTATCGCACACAAGTGCAGCGGCCTACTTTTTCGCTCGATATATTCAGGAAGTTTTAGAAGTACCGGTCGGTATTATCGTGTCTTCTCTTGGAGGATCAAAAGTAGAAGCATGGATGAGCCGGGAAGCTATAACTCCATTTAAAAGTATTGATTTAGCCATACTTGACAATGATGAACCTGTAAAAAACATCACAGCCACCCCATGTGTACTCTACAATGGGAAAATAGCTCCTTTCACGAATTTCACCATTAAAGGTTTTCTTTGGTATCAAGGCGAAAGTAATCGTGACAATGCTGATTTATACCAAAGTCTGATGCCTGCTTTTGTCAAAGACTTACGCAGTAAATGGAATATAGGAGAATTTCCTTTTTACTTTGTAGAGATTGCTCCCTTCAATTATGAAGGTGCCGATGGCACCTCAGCCGCCCGCATGCGTGAAGTCCAGCAGCAAAATATGAAGGATATCCCTAACAGCGGAATGGTTACCACTCTGGATGTAGGTCATCCGGTCTTCATCCACCCGACAGATAAAGAAACGGTAGGTAATCGTCTGGCTCTTTGGGCACTTGCACAAACCTATGGACGAAAAGGATTCGGTTACGCCACTCCTATTTATAAATCCATGGAAATATCAGGTAACAAAATATACATCAATGTGGACAACGCACAGCGTGGCCTTTGTCCTATGTGGACCCCGCTCGAAGGATTTGAAATTGCCGGTGAAGATAAAGTTTTCTATCCGGCCTATGCTGAAATAGAGACCAAAACTACCCGTCTGGCTGTGTCATGCGATAAAGTGCAACATCCGGTAGCCGTCCGGTATGCTTATAAAAACTACACCAAAGCAAGCGTATTCAATATCTATGGTATCCCCGTAGCTCCATTTAGAACAGACAATTGGTAACAATAAAACTTCCAAGAAGATCATGAATAGACGCATTTTTCTTTTTTTCCTAACTCTCCTGACGGCTTCCGCACTTCAGGCACAACAGTCCCGACTTGTGAAAGTAGGAGAAGGATATAGTCAGACATCGGTCAACACGACTGTTTTCAGAAACAATTCACTTGTGACACAGGGTGATGAGCAATACATCTGTTATTATGATGCGGATGGTTATCTGATATTGGGTAAGCGAAAGCTAAATGCTGACCAATGGACACTACGACGGACACAATATAAAGGAAATGTAAAGGACGCCCATAATGGTATCAGTATGATGCTGGATGGGGATGGTTATTTGCATTTGGCATTCGACCATCACGGGCACAAGCTAAACTATTGCCGCAGCACAGCTCCATACACACTGGAACTTGGAGATAAAGAGCCTATGACTGGTGTAGACGAGGGAAACGTGACTTATCCGGAGTTTTATTCACTGAATGGAGGTGATCTGTTATTTGTTTACCGTTCCGGTTCCTCCGGCCGGGGGAACTTGGTAATGAACCGTTACTCTGTAAAAAACAAAAAGTGGGATAGAGTGCAAGATATCCTGATAGACGGTGAGAATGAACGGAACGCTTACTGGCAGCTCTATGTAGATAAGCAAGGTACTATCCATGTATCTTGGGTATGGCGTGAAACAGGACAGGTGGAAACTAATCATGATCTCTGTTATGCCCGTTCTTACGATAATGGCGTGACATGGCAAAAAGCGAATGGGCAAAAATATGATTTACCAATCTGTTATAAGAATGCAGAATACGCTTGCCTTATTCCTCAAAATTCGGAATTAATAAACCAGACCAGTATGAGCGCCGATGCAAACGGTAACCCATACATTGCCACTTACTGGCGTGCCCCGGATAGTAAAGTTCCGCAATATCGTATTGTATGGCATGACGGGAAGACATGGCACACTTGCCAGGTTTCAAAACGTCATACTCCTTTCTCCTTAAAAGGTGCTGGCACCAAAATGATTCCTATTGCCCGCCCACGAATTGTAGTGGAAGATGGTGAAATATTTTATATCTTCCGTGATGCAGAACGGGACAGCCGGGTGTCCATGGCACATACAACAGCAATAAAAAGTGGGAAATGGACTTATACCGACCTGACAGATTTTCCGGTAGATGCCTGGGAGCCCTCGCATGATACAGAACTATGGAAGCAGAAGCGGCTTCTCCATCTTTTTGTACAACATGCAAGACAGGGGGATGGAGAGAAAACAGTTGAATTTACCCCTCAACCGGTATACGTATTAGAAGTGAATAACAAAAAATAATATGAGAAAAAAAATATTCTTATTAATATGCATAATGTGTACCTTAGGGCACAGCATAGCAGCCCAAACTGAGAAGAACTCCAAACCGGAGTTCCTGACCAAAGCGTTCGTACATCCTGGCATGGCACAAAGCAAACAGGACCTTGACTATATGCGCGAAATGGTAGTAAAAGGCATACAGCCTTGGAAAACCGCTTTTGAGAATTTAAAGAAAAACGCCTCTTTAGATTTTATCCCCAAACCATTTGCTGAAATATCAGTAGGTCCCTATGGGGCAAACAGCATAGGCGGACGTGAATTTTCCGAGAGTGCAGAAGCAGCCTATAACCATGCATTAATGTGGTATATAACCCAAGACAAAGCCTATGCGCGTAAGGCCATTGAAATCTTGAATGCGTGGAGCTATGTTCTCCGAGGATTCGATGCAAATAATGCCAAGCTGAACGTAGGCCTATTCGGATATTACTACCTAAATGCTGCTGAAATTCTGAAACATACCGATTCCGGATGGGCATCCAAAGACCTGCAACAATTCACACAAATGGTCCTTACAGTCCTTTATCCCACTATTAAAGACTTCTTCACCGAAGCTAATGGCAACTGGGATGCATCCATGATTAGTACCATCATGTGTATCGGTGTTTTTACTGATAACCATGAAATATTCAACCGGGCAGTAGAAAGATTCTACCGGGGAGAAGGTAACTCCGGCATCACCCGCTATCTCTATCCGGGTGGACAATGCCAAGAAACTACCCGAGACTGGGGACATGTACAATTAGGTATAGGTGAATTTGCCAAAGCTGCACAAACTGCCGACACGCAGGGACTAGATTTTTATAGTGTAGCTGATGACAGGCTGGCGCAAGGTTTCGAATATACAGCACGTTTCATGTTAGGAGAACATATTGACTTATTCGGAGTCTTTACAGACAGAGATAACGACAAATTCAGGGATATCTATGAATCCATATATCAGCATTACAAAAATACCAAAGGCCTATTGCTGCCATATACCGAGAAAGCAATAAAACAACACACACGCCCGAAGTCATCAGTAGGTTTTCTGACGACTGCCAAAGCTCCGCTTCCCAATGCTCCGGCAAAAACATCTCTTTATACAGGTTTCGATAAATTCCTGAAACCAACAGTAATCGGAGCTTTAAAAGGCAAATCAAAAAAACTTCCTGCCAACAGTATTTTTGTAAAACCGGGAGAGTCCATACAAGAAGCCATAGACTCCAATCAAAAGAGTGGCAAATGGATTATTTTGGAAGCAGGAGTACATACATTGAAGGCTCCTCTAAAGATATATAGTGGCACCCTCCTTGCCGGTCAGGGACGCGAAACTATTATCTTTCCGGCTCCACAAACAGAAACTGCAATCATTAATGGAGAAGATATTCTCTCTGACGTCACTATTCGCGATCTTCTGATAGAAGGTGCCACTAAAGTAATCGAAAATGCTGATCCTAATCACGACCGTCGTAGTCGCTCATATATGAACGCTCCCAGCCGGGAAGGCATCATTTTCAAATCAAAAGAGAAAGACGGCATACAGAACATTACATTTGAAAATATTACCATACAGAATTTCACCAAAAACGGCGTAGCCATAGTTGGTGGAAAAAATATTCGCATTAACCAATGCGATTTCAGTGATAATGGTGCCAGCGTAGTGCCAGGTGCCGGTTTCCATCACAATCTTCATTTGTCATACATCACAAATTGTGATATAACAAGTAGTCGTTTCGATACCTCCCCCTACGGAAACGGCATAAATGCTACTTTCTGTCAAAATGTGAAAGTTATCAACTCAGAGATGGCCCGTAACGGACTCTCAGGCATACGATGTGCAGAAAGTAGCCAGATAACCATCAACAACAGTCTTGCTGAAGGTAACAACGAGCACGGAATATTCATCGAGAAGCAAATGAACCCTTGTAAAGACATTACAATCCATCAGAACACCGTACAAAATAACAGATATTGCGGCATTGATGCCCAAACAGCCATCCAACTAAATGCTAAAGATAACAGAAGCCCTCATAACGGTAAAGAATAGTAAATAAAAAACAATCCAGTGTTATGCGAATTACCTCGCACAACACTGGATTAACACTGAACTTATCGAAAAAGAACCTATTTGAAAACTACGCTTCTCCTCAATCCCTTTACCTATCTCTCTATTTCACTTCAGGATTGACAAACATCACTTTCAACGAAGAAAGGAATTCATTTCTATTATCACATCTAAAGTTACCACTGAATTCATTTTTATCTCTTTCTCCTATTTTTATGCTTACCTTATTCCAACCTTGCAGCAAGGGTAGTTCTTTATAAGTAGCCTCATGCCTATTTTGCGAAGCGGCTACATATGCTTTATCATTAATAGCAAGCTGGCATTCCTTTGCTTTCACAACCAAAGTCAGCTTCGGCATATTCGGTTCAATCAGCAAGTCATCCAAAGGGCGCGGACTAAATACATAGATATCCAAGGCCCATCCATCCGCTTTTTTCACTAACTTCTCCTTCGCTGCAACAGGAAATACCAATTGATTATCACGCAAGAAGAAGACTTCATTTGATTTTACTTCAATCTCATTACAATCAATACCGGCATTCTTTAAAATCACTCCCAGTGTATTGTATCCCTTTTCAGAGTTAGTGAATTCTTTCAAGGTACTGATATAGAAACAAGAGGCATCTTTCTGATACTTCACAAACACAGGAGTAGCAGCCGTACATTCGTACTCACTCCGCACCGTACCGGCAGTTTTGATTTCCTCCGGACGTTTATTCCAAGCTCTCCAATCTGTTTTACAAGCATTCAGCAAGACATCTCCTTCTTCTACCAGCGCACCTGTTAATGAATATTCTGAAGCATCAGCTCTCTGAAGTTCGCAGAAATAGAAATCAGAATTATTCAAGCCACGTATCCATGACTTCTGAACCGGCAAGAAAGAAGAACGTTTAAGGTTATCTAATGCTACCGGAAGAGGTAATATCTCATTGTATACATTCAATGTCTGAGGTGTTAATCCCCAAATCCATACATCAGCACCCTTAGCAATATTAGCTAACATACTCTTCTTTTCAGCAGCAGACAAAGTGTAAGTACCATCTACAATATAGAGCATACGTGCAGGTGCAGTAATCTTTGCAGCAAATTTCACGCCTTGTGCATCCAGAATACCTTTCAATTTACTGTCATCTCCGCCTATGAAAATCACTTCTTTATATTTCTCAGCCGGAGTAGCTGTCGGTGCTTCATATTGTTTTTTGTCAATATCAGCATAAGCAGACCAAGCAGAGTGTCCCGGTGCATTGGCTGCACGCATAGCATCATACATAGGCCATGGATCATACAAAGGTAGATTCGGATCATATCCCGGATTGAATGTTGTACAATAAGGACCTACACGCTCCGGTTGTACACCCGGCACACCTTCTTTATAATCAGTAAAGAAAATACCATCTTTATTGATATCCGGTTCTGTAGTCATATCTTTCTTTCCCAGTGGCAGCGGTTTCAAAGAGTACCATGCCATATTGAAAACGGTACTGTAAGAAGCTCCCATATTACGCTGGTTAGCAAGGAGGTGATAGCACTCATTAGCTAATCCTTCCATACGTCCCAACTGCGATTCATAGGCTCTTTCACCATTATACTTAGCAACCTGCTCGGGCGTACCATAGTACGCCATACTATGTTCACCGATTCCCCAAGGTTTACCTATTCCAACCCAATGTTTCATTGAGTTCATGTCCCCATAATGACCGACTGTAACCGGCAAGATGCCATCTCCATCATCTTCTCCATCGGCAGAAATCCATGGGCGGGTCGGGTCGTTTGCACGAACAATGTCTCTCCAATCTTCCCAAGCTTTCTTCTGCTGAGGCATCAATTCCGGTCTGTTGTAAACATGCAAAATCACAGGTTTATTTTCATTACTGATACTCCAACCAAAGACAGAGGCATGATTACGGTCTCTGAGTACAAAACGTTTCAAATGTTCTTTTGATGCTTCCCAAAAGAGCTCAGAATCCAGTTTCGGACCACCATCACTCGCCCAGTTAGCAGTTTCATTCAATACGCAGATACCCATTTCATCAGCTACATCCATGTAGAAACGAGGATAAATCTGTGCATGAGGGCGAACTGCATTAGCATTCATACCTTTAATGGCAGTAAACCATGCCCACGCATATCTGCGTGTCATTTGCGGAATACCCATAAAGTGCCAAGAATCACCTCTCAACTGATAAGGTTTACCATTCAGGTACTGTGTGGTACCTTGCAATGTCCATTCACGCCATCCGAAACGTTCATATTTCATATCAAGAATTTCTTTCTTAGCCTGCAATGAAAGCAATACGGCATAAAGATTCGGTTGTTCAGGAGTCCAATAACTCAACTCACCGGATACCGGAACCTGCAACACAACTTTTGTTGAAGCATTGGCAGGGATGCTAACTTTAACAGGGGCCACTTTCAAAGCTTCCTGTCCAAGTTCCCATGCAGGTACAGGAGCAGAATTAACATCTGTCCCAGCCAGGTTTACCCATTCATTAATCTTACCTTGAAGTTGCAGATCTGTCTTTTTTTCCGTATTATTCTGTACAGTCACTTCCAGTTCAAGCATATTCTTTGAAACCAACGGCTTCACATATACATCTTCCACATGTACTTTAGGCAATGCCAACAAGTATACATCCTGCCAGATACCGGCAATGTGATATCCCCACATAGAACCGGCAGGAACAATACGACGCCCAATTGTAGAGTTGTTTTCAAACAAAGATTGACTGCGAACTCCCACCCATACTTCAGCGGTTTCACCTGCAGCTACCTTATTCGTAATATCTATGCTGAATGGAAGAAAAAGATCAAAATTCTCTCCTACTTTTTCCTTATTGATATAGACCTCAGTATAGCCGGCTACAGCTTCAAAATATAATTTTATCTGCTGACCATTCCAGTCATTAGGAATAGTTACAGTTTTTTTCATCCACGCCATTTTCACTTGTTCCCATTCTTTCGGATAAGACGGGTAGTTGCGATGATCAGGTCCCTCTACATTTCTGTTAGCAAAAGAGTTTATATTCCATGGAGAAGGAATCTTTATACGGGTTTTACTCCATGCACCTTCTTTGGGCAATGATAATTCCGGTGCCACTCCTTTACCTTGCACGTAACTACCCGGCAAAGCCACAGGTTGGAAATCCCAATAGCCATTCAGACAGATTTCTTTCCTATACTCCTTTTCTGTTCTATTCACAAGACCCTCACTTGGTGCAAACGGGAAGTTGTACACCAATTTACCATCGCTTGATGTGGTTTGTCCCACTGCCTTTCCCGGCAGCAAAAACAAAGTCGTCAACAAGCTTAATAAAATTGCATTTCGTTTCATTTAAGAATACTATTAATTAGGTATTAGACATATTTGTTTTTCCTGTCTGCAAAGTAAACAGGGTGACATTAAAAAGTAAGCCGAAACAGAATTAATATTGGATTAAAAACACATTAATCCTCCGGAATCCAGAACTTTTCTATTAATAATGCAAATCAGTAGTTGAATTATGTTCATTTTGGACGAATTATGAACAAAACACAAATTACGCGAATTACATAAATAAAGGTCTGCACTGCAATCAGCTATTACTAAGTTATTTTTCTTCGGTTGGGAAAACAAATAAGAAAAAAAATAGTTACACATAATACATCCGTCCCACCCTTTGCTAAAAGGGCTTCGGATTTTTACTAAATTCACGACTGAAAATTAGTAAAAATCTACCGGAAAATTAGTAAAAATCCGATAAGGTTTTAGTAAAAAACAGTCACCCCGTTCAGAAAGGCTTCTGACGGCACTTTTAGTCATGTAATCATTAAAAAACAACTTGGTACATAATCTTTCTCAGGGATTTGAACAAAATGTAATAAGATGGTAGGGTGATAAAGTGATAGCGGGATAACACTCCGTGATATATAGCGCAGCCACTTTATCACCCTACCACCCTATCATCTTACCACTCTTTTATTCATTTCTGTACGATCATGAATGAATTTCAACTACTGATTCGCATATATAATATTATTCAGTACTTATTTTAGTTTAGAACTATATCATTCATTCTGCAATCTTCGTACCTTTGTCGTATGTACTAATATAATAATCATGGACAAATTTAATGTAAAAGATAGTCCCCCGGATACCTCAAGGCTTGAAAAATTATTCTTGGAAGAAGGGCTCCTGATGAAAATTAAAAAGAACGAATATCTGGTACAGCAGAATGAGAAAAACAATCAGATAGGCTTTGTCGTATCCGGTATATTCCGTTTGTCTCATACAGATGCAAATGGCAATACATGGATAGTAGGCTATAGCTTTGCAAATGACTTTGTTTGTGACTATCCTTCTTTCATGAAACAGACAGTTTCCACAGTCACGATACAAGCTTCGACCGAATGTGAGGTTTATCTCCTCCCTTTGAGCAAACTCAATCAATTCTGGGAAACAGACATGGACACCCAACGATTAGGAAGGCAAATAGCCGAAACTATGTTTGCAGAAATATATCAACGACTATTGGGATTTTATTGCGATACTCCGGAACAACGTTATCATGCATTAATGAAAAGATGCCCCGGTTTACAAGAAAAGCTTTCATTCAAAGAAATAGCCCAGTTTCTTGGCATAACTCCCGAAACCCTCAGCAGAATAAGAAAAAAACAACTGTATAACGAAAGGTCTTGACTTTGGTCAAGGCTTTTTCACTCTATATAGCTTAATATTGCCGCCATAAACATAAATCATAAAAGTATGGCAACTTACACTCATTATGGGAAACAAGCTGATGTATTCAAGCATCTGGTGCTTTGTGAAGTTCTTCAAATCGAAAAACCGCAGATATACATAGAAACGAATTCAGCATCCGCCATTTATCAAATGGCGCATACCCCGGAACAGCAATACGGCATTTACTATTTCCTGAAGAAAGCCCGTGAAGAAAAACCTTTGAGGGAATCTCTTTATTACAAGCTGGAAAGCACAGAAATGGCAAAAGGAAATTATTTAGGTTCTCCCGCTTTAGCTATGAATACATTGGCAGAACGAACATCCCAATATCTATTCTTTGATATAGAAAAAGATGCTTTAGAAAATATAGAATCCTATGCCAAACAAGTGAAATTAGAATCACATATCCAGACCTGTCATACGGATTCACTCGAAGGGATTATAAAACTACTACCCTCACTTTCCCAAGCTTCCTTCCTCCATATCGATCCTTATGAAATTGATAAAAAGGGAATATCGGGAACAACCTATCTGGATGTATTAATACAAGCAACCCAAGCAGGTATGAAATGCCTATTGTGGTACGGTTTTATGACTGGAAATAACAAAATACACATTAACCAATATATAGTGAATAGACTGGAGGAAGAAAACATCAAAGAATATACCTGTATTGAGTTAATCATGAATTCAATCAGAAAAGATACGATTCCTTGTAACCCGGGTATATTGGGGAGCGGCATTTTAGCTACCAATTTATCTAAGGAAGCCAATAAAGCAATTTGGGATTATAGCAATATGTTAGTTTGCATGTACAGTGACACTAAATATAAAAGTTATGATGGGAGACTATATAGAGATAGTATAAAGTAAACATAAAAAAAGGCTATCTATCCCAGACAGCCAATCTTTTGTTAACCTTAAATCTAATACTATGAAAAACACATTGCAAAGATACGGACTTTCAGGATATCTCCAAATTTCTAAGACTAAACGGAGACATTTATAACATGGTTTAATAGAATGAAGGAAGTTGTTAACTATTTAAATTCTTTATGTTAATAATTAACACAAAGAATTTCACTTTCTACAGCATCATTGATCTTTTTCGCTTTCAGCCTCCAGATCCTTGATTTCTCTGTTCAGGAAGACGGATAAAATAGTTCTCAGAACAACTATACCACCTAAAATAGCCAGTTCATTCAAAGTTGGCTCCAATACTGTTTTTAAAATATCTGATGCAATTAAAAATTCAAGTCCGAGCAACAAATAAGTTCCGAAAGTTGCCCGTAGTTTTCGGATATTAGTAGTCGAATACTTGCCCGTGAACCTTTTGAACTCATTGATCAGAAAAGATATTATTCCGATTAATGCTCCATAGGTGACAATTAGAAGACTTGTCACACTGATTATTGTAGCTAATGTATTTAAGAAAGTAGTAAGCATGCCGATTGAAGTTTATTAATATAACATTGCAAAACACTTTAATGTTTGATTTTTTATGAAAAAGCATTGATACCGGTCTTTGCAGATATCGGGTACCAGCTCGCGGCAGCGAAACGATGGGTGCCTTACCTGCAATGTAGTATGGGATATTCATTTGCTCCTGAAAAAGATGTAAATGGTGGATATTTCTTCAACCTGACAATCGATTCCAAGAAAAGCTCCGTCACAACTCAATTTCAATAAGACTGGAGATTTTATTTTAAAAGAATCCCACTTGAGTGTACAAAAAGACAGTAATTCTGAATAATATTCCATTTACAGAAACCTATATTTCGCCTACTTTTGCACAAACAAAGAATTTAAGGTTATAGAAAAATGGATAAACACACATTTTACAGCTATTTGATAGTAGGTATGACATTTGCCTTTGGATTGTCTGCACAAGCTCAGAACAAGGTTACTGCACCCATGAAAGACGTCAACCAAGTTATTGACAACACACTGGATAGTTTAAATAAAGCCCACACAGCAAGACCTGTAGCAGGATCAAGTAGAAAAGGAGATAATCCCGTTTTATTTTTAGTGGGTAACTCTACTATGCGTACCGGAACCTTAGGGAATGGTAACAATGGACAATGGGGATGGGGATATTATGCCGGCGATCATTTCGATTCAAATAAAATCACTGTAGAAAATCATGCACTGGGGGGAACAAGCAGTCGTACCTTTTATAACCGTCTCTGGCAGGATGTTATTAAAGGCGTCCGGGCAGAAGATTGGGTTATTATTGAACTGGGACATAACGACAACGGCCCTTATGATAGCGGTCGTGCACGTGCCTCCATACCAGGTATCGGTAAAGACAGCCTGAATGTCACTATTCAGGAAACCGGAGTACAGGAAACTGTATACTCTTACGGAGAATATATGCGCCGTTTCGTACAGGATGTAAAAGCAAAAGGCGCCCATCCTATCCTATTCTCCCTGACTCCCCGCAATGCTTGGGAAGACAAGGATAGTACGGTTATCACACGTGTCAATCACACTTTTGGTCTATGGGCCAAGCAAATAGCCGAAGAACAAAAGATTCCATTCATTGATCTGAGTGATATCACTGCCCGTAAGTTCGAGAAATTCGGCAAGGAGAAAGTTAAATATATGTTCTATTTAGACCGCATTCACACCAGTGCTTTCGGAGCAAAAGTAAATGCTGAATCTGCTGCCGAAGGTATTCGGGAATACGCAGGTCTGGAACTGGCTAACTATCTGAAACCAATTGAACAAGATACGATCACTGGTTCCAGCCGAAAAGAAGGATGTCCGGTAGTATTCACCATTGGCGACAGTACAGTCAAAAACAAAGACGATGATAAAAATGGTATGTGGGGCTGGGGAAGCGTAATAGCCGATATCTTTAATCCGAAAAAAATATCGGTAGAGAATTGTGCTATGGCAGGACGTAGCGCCCGTACTTTCTTGGACGAAGGACGTTGGGACAAGGTTTATAATGCACTTAAACCAGGAGATTTCGTATTAATCCAGTTCGGACACAATGACGGAGGAGATATCAACACAGGAAAAGCCCGCGGTGAGTTACATGGCTCAGGAAACGAAAGTAAAGTCTTCCTAATGGAGAAGACTGGAAAATACCAAGTAGTCTATACCTTTGGCTGGTACCTCCGCAAATTTATTATGGATGCCCAGGAAAAGGGGGCGATTCCCATTGTTTTAAGTCATACACCCCGTAATAAATGGAAAGACGGACAAATAGAGCGCAATACTGAGAGTTATGGCAAGTGGACACGCGAAGCGGCAGAAGCAACCGGTGCTTACTTTATAGACCTGAATAAACTATCTGCTGATAAACTCCAAAAAGCAGGACCTGAGAAAACTGCAGTTTATTATAATACGGATCATACACACACTTCTTTGAAAGGAGCACAAATGAATGCCCGAAGCATTGCAAAAGGATTAAAAACTACAGATTGTCCACTGAAAAAGTTTTTAAAATAGGAATTATATGAAAACATGTTCCTATCACTGCTATAATACACTCTTTTTTCACTCCAAACCTGTAAAAAATGAGTAAAAGAAAAAATATATTCACCTAAAATAACAAAGAATCATTTTTCTTCGTATAATTGCAGATTATTATATTCATAATCTTATGGGGAAAAGATTTTTATTTATTGCTACTTGCATAACTTCGGCACTATTACTAGCAACAAGTTGTTTAGAAAAAAATGATGTGTATGTTAAAATTCCGGCAGACCAGTTCTTCGATTTTGACTTAAACCAGAAGATAAGCCTGTCTGTGGACTATGGTTTCAAAGGAAAAGACTATGTTGTCTTATTCGACCTCTACGACGAAAATCCGATAATAGAAAATGAAAACGGGGAACTTATCAAAAAAGGCCTCTCTCCCATTTATCGTGCCGCCACAGATAAAGATGGCAAATTTTCCGGCGAGATACAAATTCAGTCTGCTCTTTCGGAGGTTTGGTTATATTCAGAGTATGCCGGAACACTCTCTCCCATTCAGTTAGAAATTACCGACAACTCTATCATGTACAATCAGGAGAAGTACATTGCAAAAGCAACAACCCGAGCCTTAACACCCAACAATCATCAATATCCTGACGGCTGGCTAACCTTGGGTGATTGGAGTGCCCTCGGAACTCCTACTTATCTAACACCCGGCAGAGTGCTGCCTGATGCAAAAACGTTGTATAATATAAATGAGATATTCGTCAAATACAATGGAACTGCTATGGAGCAAAGGGATTATGGAAAAGCATTTTTCGCTCCTGGCGTTAGCTCTGAGATAAAAATTATCAAATCCACAAAAGTTTACTTATGTTTCATCAACAGTTCCGCTGCCTGGAACAATAGTGTTGGCTACTTTAGTTACCCTACCGGACAAGAGCCCCAAAGTATATCAGAAGTGCAAAGAATCATTGCATTCCCCAGTGCCACCTCTATTGCTCACAAAGGCGCAACAGGAGCACTGGTTAGTGGAGACAGAGTCTTATTGAAATATTGGGATGGAGAAAAATTTCATGATGAATTTCCGGCAGGAGTAACCATCGGATGGTGGTTGCAAGGAATGGGATTCGAGGCAGGAAATATCAAACCCAAAGTCGATGAAAAATATACCAGATTCTCCCTTTCTCACCTAAATTCGGATGGAAAACAACGAAGCATTTCATTAAGGGATCCCAACTCTGATCAGCTTGTAGCTATCGGATTCGAAGATAATATCGACCTTCGTTACAATGACGCCACTTTCTATCTGCAAATAGAAGAGAAGGGAGCAATAGACGAAAGCAATACACCTACAATACCGGATGTAGGAAATCCACCGAGTAACACGGAGAACTTCACTACATACTATGGTACACTGACCTTTGAAGACTTGTGGCCATCAATGGGTGACTATGATATGAATGATGTGATGATAGACTATTCATGCAAAGTGTATAAAAACACGAGTAATAATAGAGTATATAAAATAGAGAATCAATTCATTCCACGTCATAATGGTGGTACACTCCAATCAGGATTTGGCTTCCAGTTGAGTCATGTCTCATCTGGCGATGTAAGTAATATAACAATAGATGGAACCGGACAATCACAATATATGCAGGGAGCCAATCAAGAACCCGGACAAAGTCATCCTACTTTCTTATTATTCGATGACCTCAACGATGTACTTGAAAAGACAATCACAATAAGTTTTGAATTGAACGATCTTGTAGAAGCAAATGTCGTGCCTCCATATAATCCATTCATCTTTGTAGAATCGGACAAAGGTAGAGGAAAAGAAGTACATCTGGTAAAATATCCTCCGACAGACAAGGCTGATTTCAGTCTATTCGGTACAGGAAGCGATGCTTCACGCCCTAATGAAGGACTCTACTACGTAATGAACAGGCTTAAATTTCCCTTTGCTCTGAATTTAGCAAGTATTAAGGATTTCCCTACACCAGATGAAAGTGTAAGAATCGACTTAGCTTATCCCCAATTCAACGATTGGGTACAGTCTGAAGGCAAAACTAATAAAGATTGGTATATGCATCCCGCACAATAGAGTACTATCAAGTTTGCATCAATATTGCCTACACCCTACACCTGCTATTGTTTTCATCTGATTATCAAAAAGATAGTTAGTGCAGGTTGTGGTGTAGGAAGGTGTCGGAAAATTTCATCCTACACCGAAAAGCAGATAAAAAAAGAGTTTTTTCAAGCCCACAGCACACTAATTTACAACCTTTTAACACAAGCCATGCAAACTTTGACCGAATTCATTCAAATATCCCTTTTTTAACCAGAATTATTCATTTCAGGAGTAAAGGAGTGATCATTTCGTTAGATGTTAAGGAGTAGGAATCCATAATCCCATTAATAGAAAACTGAATCATAAAGGAAAAGCCTGATATGTTCCTTACTTTTTCCCCTAAAGCTTCAATGTTAATGTCATTATGCTATAAACAAAACTTCATTTTCCGGCTGGGGGCTGTCCGTCCCGCAATTGCGGACTGCATAGCCCCTGTATGGAAAACATAGAGCCCGCAACTGCGGAACAAAGTTTTGCTGCAGGCAAAAGAACAAAAACAATAAAGCAAAGACCGATTTTCATACGACCTTCTTTTCATCCTTCTTGTTGCTCTCAAGCAAAGAACCAAGAGTCTTTGGAAGAATAATGCGGAGTTACCCTCTGTTTTCTTTTAAGACAGAGGCATTTACAGGGATTTGCGCAAAAATCCTCATTTCTCTACCGGAATAACTTTGATGATTACTGTCGTTATAAGATCTGGAGACCTTTCCGCATCTGTGTAAACAGAAGGCATTTTCACTCCTCCCACGCCTTGCATAGCTTCATCACCTCCCAGATATTTTAACGTTTTCCATTCACCATCTACAAAGTATCCCTCTCTCAGAGTCCCATAGCTAATCCCCGGACGTTTCCTATCCTTCGAATTGAAAGACACATTTATGCCATAACCGGAAACTAAAAATTCATCTTCCGATAACCGGATTACAAGACCATATCCTTCATAAGGCTCAGTCGCATGATAATGTATATTCATTTCGTAGTCACCAAAATCAATTTTATCACTTCTGTTCTCCTGTTGCATAAAACCTCTCATTTGTCCCGTTCCATGTTTTTTTACGATCAATGGCATTAGATTCTTCAATACTTTATATGCTTCTCTCAATGGATGTTTTTCATTATAAACGCTATAATTATCTATAGCAAAAGGAGAAAAGCATATAGCATCATATTCAGCCAAGGTATAGAATGCCTTGGCAGGGCCGCTCCATTTTTCCCCTCGGAATAAAGCCACAGCCTCAGGAACGAATATCGGATTATCGTTTCTATCATATTCCTTCAATTTAGATATATAATCTTCATTATAATTATCCACTGCAAGGACATCTATTGCAGGTGCAGCCAATTGGTAAATATCAAGCATTCTGGCATTTGGTCCTCCACTTGGATATTTTCCCGGTATGGGGTCTTTAGGATAAATAGTCCATGCATTAACAAACAGAGGTATCGGGTAAGCACTCTTTCCAGCAGATGCTACCTCCTGGATATGGCAAGCATAATTCCACCCCATAAACATCTCATCCGCCAGGCTATTGCTCTCATTTCCAAACACATCTTCCCAACTCCCCTTCAGCTTCTTTCCATGGGCTTTCCACTGTTCTATAATCTCCGGCAAGATTTTCTTCTCGTTTTTAACAATGTATTTCATGAGCTGTTCCGGTACATCTTTTTTAAACAGAGTCTCCGCCAGAAGTGAACGATCCCTACTATCCCCCAATATACCAACTTCATTTTCTACCTGAACCATTAACACAGTTTGCTCCTCACTATCTATCTGCCTGATGTGGTCCATCAATTTATAAAATGCTTTTGATTCTATATTAGTCAGAGCTGAGGTAAAGTTAGCCAGATATGGAAGATTTTGTCCCTTCTCGTCTCTCATGCGCGGAAAGCGTTTGGTATCTTTCATCACCCAATAGGGCGCATATCCCGAAGTTCCATTTTTCCAACTTCCAAACCAAAGAAAGACCAACTTTAGATCATATTTCCTAGCCTCTTTAATCAGACCATCTACAATGGCAAAATCATATTGACCTTCTTCCGGTTCCAATTGTTCCCAGGTTACTGCAAGCAAAATCGTATTTAGATTTAGATCTTTCAAATGCTGCCATTTCAGTGCCATACTTTCAAGGGTAGATGCACTTGAATTCATAAGCTCTCCAGCAAGCATAACATAGGGTTGGTTATCCAATAACAGTTGCTTCACCCCATATTCGTTTGTCACCAACTTCGGCAAATCATGTGCCATAAGACTAAAGCTTGCTGA
Source organism: Bacteroides sp. AM16-24 (assembly GCF_003471885.1). Classification (NCBI taxonomy): domain Bacteria; kingdom Pseudomonadati; phylum Bacteroidota; class Bacteroidia; order Bacteroidales; family Bacteroidaceae; genus Bacteroides; species Bacteroides sp. AM16-24. The sequence continues at coordinate 151,344 of NZ_QRKI01000008.1, read as the reverse complement.
AAGTAAACAAGACAGGAAAATACTAATTACCTTTTTCATAATATTATTACTTCTTAAATTAACTCTTCAGTTACTATTTGGCAATAATACGCGCGGAACATTAATAAAGCCATTAATTCTTTATTAACCCAGAGAGGAATTATTATTTTTTGTATGAACTAACCATTCACGACAGACGTTATACCAATAGAACTTTAAATACCAACGATCATGGAAAAGTATCTGATTCATAGTAATGAGTTGCATTTCATCAACAAGGAACGCATTCACAGGGAAGTAGAGAAAATGGTAGAGTCATTAGACATGGCAGCAGGTTCCACCGAAGGGTTCGATCTGTATACCGTAGTAGAAAGTTATTTCACTGATCTTGAAAAGCGAAGGGAAATCAATCGCTTACTACATATAGAGAAAGATGAATGCGAAGCCATAGAGGAAGAACTCGGAGTATATGAAATGTGATTTACAGTAAAAACTATCACGAGTATTAACTATAAAGAATAAGGGGCATAACAACAACTTGCTATGCCCCCTATTCTTTTACAGCAATCAGTTCCAGACTACTATCAATCCTTTGATTGATGTACTGTCAGTTGTGGGAAAGGGAAACCGATACCTTCCTTATTGAATACAGAATAAATGGTCTTGTTCATATCGAAGTAAACTCCCCAATAATCTCCACTCTTTACCCAAACACGGATAACAACATTTACACTGCTTGCATCCAAAGCATGAAGGGCTACAAAAGGTGCCGGGTCAGCAAGGATACGCTTATCTTCAGCAATAATCCGTCTAACAGTTTCTTCCACCTTATCATAGTTCTCACCATATTCTACGCCAATTACCCAATCCACACGGCGGGTATCTTCACGGCTATAATTGGTCACTGTACCACTGCTCAAGGCTCCGTTCGGTATATAAATCACTTTATTATCAGCCGTAGTCAAAATCGTATGGAAGATTTGTATCTCACGTACCGTACCTGATACCCCCTGACTTTCTATCCAGTCCCCCACCTTGTAAGGACGGAACAAGAGAATAATCAAGCCACCCGCAAAATTCTGTAGATTACCGGACAAAGCCATACCAATAGCCACACCAGCAGATGCCAGCAAGGCAGCAAAGGAGGTTGTTTCTACACCCAGCTTACCGATAACGGCAATAATCAGCAAGATGGTCAGAAGGATATTTACCAAGCTCTTTACAAAGCTTTGAATACCAGCATCCACATGACGCTTTGCCAACAGTTTGGAAACCATCTTCTTAATGAGAGAAATAAGGAAACGTCCAATGACAAAAATTAGAATAGCCCCAATAATATTTCCACCGGCAGCTACACCCCAGTCTATTAATTGTTGAAGAAAGACTTGCAATTTGCTGAAGCCTTCTTCTACTACAGTTCCATCGGCAGGAATTGCCGTTTGTAATAATACTAACATAATATTTGTTCGTTTGAAGTTAATAAAATCATTATCTCCTAATAATTACGGGAGATTACAAAATTAACAAATATTTCCGGTTATCGTTCACTTGATTTGCGTGTTTCAGCGAAAACACTTAATTTTGCTCCCGATTTCAACTAAGGGGTGCCCTAATATGACGGGCTGAGATCATACCCATTGACCTGATCCGGGTAGTGCCGGCGGAGGGAAAAGAAGAAAAGTTCCCCTTTTCTGTATTCATCTTTAATAGTTAAAATTGCAATGAGAAAACATGCAATGGCGGCCTGCCTGTTGACGGCAACGCTGGGCGTCTGTGCGCAGACGCATGAAAAGGACAGCTTGCGGGTGATAAGCCTGCAGGAAGTAGAAATTATTTCTACCCGTGCCACGGGAACTACTCCGGTGGCGTTTACCAATGTTAGTAAAGAACAGCTTAAAAAGCAGAACTTCGGACAAGACATTCCCTATCTGTTGTCGTTCACACCGTCTGTACTGACAACGAGTGATGCAGGTGCAGGTATCGGTTACACCAGTATTCGGGTGCGCGGAACAGATGCTACACGCATCAATGTAACCACTAACGGTATACCCATGAACGATGCGGAAAGCCATTCTATCTTTTGGGTAAATACTCCCGATCTTGCCTCTTCACTTCAGGACTTGCAGATTCAACGCGGTGCAGGAACTTCCACAAATGGTGCAGGAGCATTCGGAGCCAGTATCAATATGAAGACACAAGGCATTCTACCCACACCGTATGCAGAATTCTCAGGCTCTTACGGGTCATTCAATACCCATAAAGAAACGGTAAAGGTAGGCACCGGCCTCATCAATGGACGATGGGGAGTTGATGCACGTCTGTCTAATATCCACAGTGACGGCTACCGTGACCGTGCCAGTGCCGACCTGAAATCTTATTTTGTGCAGGGCGGATATTATGGCGACAAGACTACCGTCAAATTCATCACCTTCGGCGGAAAAGAAGAAACATATCATGCTTGGGATGGTCTGGATAAAAAAACATTGGAAAACGACCGTAAGTACAATCCCAACGGAGCCATAGAAGATGCCCAAGGAAATGTAATCGGATTCTATGACAATCAGATAGATTACTACCGCCAGACACATTACCAATTATTACTAAACCAGATATTGTCTTCTTCATGGAAGCTGAACATAGCACTGCACTACACTGACGGTTACGGTTACTATGAGGAATACAAAAATCGGCGTACACTGGTGGAGTATGGCTTGACTCCATTTGAAACAAACGGTACCACTATAGAGAAATCGGACCTTATACGCCGTAAACTGGTAGACAGTGGTTTCGGTGGCGGTATATTCTCTTTCGATTATAAAGGAGATAAGTTAGATGCCTCCATCGGTGGCGGACTGAATTATTATAAGAATACCCATAACGGCAAGGTGGTATGGGTGAAGAATTATCTGGGTGAGCTTGCCCCCGATCATGAATATTACCGCAACATCGGACGGAAAACAGATGGCAACATCTACGCAAAGGTAAATTATGAAATACTGGATGGGGTTAGTTTATATGCCGATATGCAATATCGCTATCTGCGCTACAAGATAAACGGCAATAACGACAAGTGGGATTGGACAGCCGATCCGGCACACCTGCAACCGCTGAATATTGATGAAGATTTCAGTTTCTTCAATCCTAAAGCCGGTATCTTCTGGCAAATTAATCCCTATAACAGTCTTTATGCCTCCTTCAGTGTGGCAAATAAAGAACCGACACGTAACAACTATACCGACAACCTGTTTGCTGCGCAACCAAAATCAGAACGGATGTTCGACTATGAACTGGGCTACAACTTCCGCAAAGGTTGGTTTAATGCAGGCGTCAACCTGTACTATATGGATTATAAGAATCAATTGGTGCTAAATGGACAATTGAACGAAATCGGAGAACCCGTAGCAGAAAACGTGAAGGACAGTTATCGCATGGGCATCGAGTTGATGGCAGGCGCCCGCATCACCAACTGGCTGCGCTGGGATGTCAATGCAACCTGGAGCCGCAACCGCATCAAGAATTACACCGAATATCTGAATGATGTGAATGAGGACTGGAAAGATATGTATAGTGAAAGCTGGGGCATCTCGCAGACCACCCGCTATATCGGAACCACTCCCATCTCTTTCTCACCGGACTTCATGGCAAACAGCCTCATCTCTTTGGATTATAAAGGTTTTAATGCATCTTTGCAGACGCAATACGTCAGCAAGCAATATTTAAACAATGCTCATCAGGAAGATTGTACGCTGGATGCCTACTGTGTTAGCAACCTGAGTCTCGGATATACTTTCAAACTGAAAGGGCTGAAATCTGTTAATGTAGGTGTAACAGTCTATAACCTGTTTGACGAAACCTACGAAAGCAACGGCTATGCATCGGGAAGTGCTGTGTACGAAGGTCACGGTAAGAATCAAATAAAGGATAAAGACAGCAAATTGCTTTATACATCCAATTATGCAGCCTACTATCCCAATGCAGGTATTAACGCGCTGGCACATATTACGCTGAGTTTTTAGTACATGGAACAAACTCTCGAAATTATCGGAACCATCGTCGGTCTTGTCTACCTCTGGTTAGAATACCGGGCGAGTATCTATCTTTGGATAGCGGGCATCATCATGCCTGCTATCTACATTTTCGTCTATTACGATGCCGGACTGTATGCTGACTTCGGAATAAATATCTATTATCTGGGGGCAGCCGTCTACGGTTGGATGATGTGGAAATACGGCAGTTTTGTAAGACGAAAACTTCATCTACGTATCAAAGAAGGGCAGCAGGAACTTCCCATTACCCGTATGCCGATGAAATATTACCTGCCCCTCGGCATTATATTCGTCGTTACTTTTGTCGGCATTGCCTGGATACTCATTCGTTTCACCAACAGTAATGTACCCTGGCTTGATTCTTTCACCACTGCCCTCAGTATCGTAGGCATGTGGATGCTGGCACGTAAATATGTAGAACAGTGGTGGGCATGGATTGTGGTGGACATTGTCAGTGCAGGACTCTATGTTTACAAAGGCCTCGATTTCACAGCAGGACTGTATGCTCTTTATACAATAATCGCTATCTTTGGCTACTTCAAATGGAAGAGGATGATGGAAAGAGTGGTAGAGTGATAAGATGGTAAGGTGATAAAAGAAACAATGATGAAAGAAAATGATAATAAAAATTCAGTGGAACTCTGTGTTCTCTGTGGTGAACCGGAAGCAGTAATCTTAGCCAATGGTGATTATCCGACTCATCCTATACCTTTGCAGATACTGGCAAGCGCTCCTTATATCGTTTGCTGCGATGGCGGTGCAGATGCTTATATAAATCGTGGCAACGTACCTGATGTTATTATCGGTGACGGAGATTCACTGAGTGAAGAAAACCGCCGGAAATATAGTCATATTCTTCATTACATCTCCGACCAGGAAACCAACGACCAGACTAAAGCCGTAAACTTCCTTTTATCACAAGGTAAAAAAAATATCGCTATCGTAGGAGCCACAGGCAAACGGGAAGACCATACTTTAGGAAATATCAGCCTGCTCATTGATTATATGCGTACCGGAGTTCATGTCCGCATGCTGACCGATTATGGTATTTTTATTCCCTGCCATGATACCTGTTCTTTCCCCAGCCAACCGGGTCAACAGATTTCAATCATAAACTTTGGTGCCCATAACCTGCGAGGTGAAGGCTTAGTATACCCTCTCAGTGACTTCACTAACTGGTGGCAAGGTACACTGAACGAAAGCACGGAAACAGAATTCAGTATTCACGCGGAAGGAGAATACCTGGTAGTTATTAACTATTAGCTTTCCTCTCCGCTACCTCCACAAAGTACACACTCAGACATATCATCCCGATAGCCACCCCCTGTTCCCAAGTAAAGCGGTCTTGCCCCACGATATAAGAAACGACACTGGTCACAGTCAGTATCAGATAACCATACATGGCCACTACGGTTGTCTTCAGATACTTCAATCCGATGGGCATCAACCAATAACTAAGATAAGTAGGGAAAATAAGGATGAATGCCAGAACCACCCACGGCATCCAGTGCCAGGTTCCATGTACTGCGTCGGCGAACAACGGCGCGTTCCAGCCCAGGATAGTAGATATCACCAGACCGGACAGCGCCGCGCCCCCAAACACATATTTCATTACAGTCACCAAGCCAATCTCTTCCAGCAATTTCTTACTCAGAATCAGATAAATGGCAAAGAACACCGAACTGAGCAGGCACAACATATTACCTGTAAAGGCATCATGTGCCAAGTCATCGCTGCCTTGAGTCAATATACAGAGTAGCGCACCACCGAAACCGAGGGAAATTCCGATAATTTTCATCAGTGTAGCCCGCTCGTGCAGAAAGAGAACGGAGATAAGAAATACCCAGATAGGTTGCAGGGAATTGAATATGGCACTGCTAACAGGCGTCGTCTTACTGATACCCAGCAAATAGCAGAACATAAAACCATACATGCCGAATGCCCCCAGACAAAGTAACCCGATACGCTGCCGCCGTGTGATAGGCGCTTCTTTCACAAACCAGCCTGTCACCCAGAACGCCACAGCAGCAAAAGTACAACGCACCGTGACGCCCGTCAATGCACCCATCCACACAGGCAACAGGAATTTCAGGGCATTCATATTCAATCCCGCAAATATTCGCGAGACTACCAAACTTAAATTGGCCTCCAGTTTCTTATCTTTCATTCGGATATCGCAATTTTGGTTTCAAGGCAGAGAACACAGAGAGAAGAAAATTGTTCAACGTACATGGATATTCCAAAACTATTCGTATCTTTAGGATGTTCTATGGAAAACAAAAAAGGATAGCCCTATGAAAAGTAAAAAAGACACACTGCGTACCGAAACGCAAGATGAACCTAAGAGCAAAGAACAAGTGCTCACATTCTCTCATCAACTGCGTCGGGAAATTGAAACAGCCTGCTGCCAACTGGATAACCGCGAAGGACAGAATAACTTAACAATAAACAAGGAGGTAGCAGAATGGCTAAGCAAGTAATATGGTCGCTCGTCGCCAAGAAACAGTTGAAGGAAGCATTCCAGATACTAAAGCTAAAGAATGGGAATAATGAGGTTGGTGAAGTGCTCTATGTACAATTACAGAACATATTGCACCGCATCAGCATGAATCCGTTCATCGGACAAACAACAGAAGTAGAAAATATACGCTACATCATTCCTCACCCGGGATATACACTTTTCTATCGACATAGCCTCAAGAAGATAGAAGTTGTTGTACTATGGGATAACCGGTTAAAAATGGGAGAACTGAAGGAAGTTCCCAAGAAGGATTTTTAATATCTGCCATGCTTCGACTACACTCAGCATGGCAGATATTAAAAAATCAGTACTTATAGCGACAATAGATAACTTTTAAAATCAGCAAATTCCTTTGTCATCGATAGGCTTTGCTTTTCACCTTGCATAAAAGCTTTCAGTTTTGCAGGAATCTCTATGCTTTCATCGATAATACCTTCTACGGTTTCGAGGAATTTCGCCGGATGTGCCGTCTCCAGAAAAACGCCAGTTTCACCTGGTTTCAATCCTTCTTTCAGAGCACGGAAACCACAGGCACCATGCGGATCGAGCAGGTAATGACATTCCTTCCACGTTTCACGCATCGTTTCGGCAATCTGTTCATTAGTATAAGTAGTACCACTGATTTCAGCAGAGATGGCCGCATGGCTGCCTCCATAAAGATCGAGCACACGCGCAAAGTTACTCGGATCGCCTACATCCATAGCATTGGCAATGGTAGCGATAGAAGGACGTGGAGTATAAACTCCGGTTTTCAAATATTGATAGAAGATATCGTTACGGTTATTGGCAGCAATGAAACGCTTCACAGGCAATCCCATACGTTTGCCAAACAATCCGGCAGTAATATTTCCAAAGTTACCGCTCGGAACACAGATAACCGGTAAATCAGCTACAAGTGACGAGCTACGAGCTACAAGTGCTGCGCTATCATGCTGCATAGTACTCGTAGCTCGTAGCTTGTCACTCGTAGCTTTCTTCAGTTGCGCATAAGCATAGAAGTAATAGAAAGCCTGCGGTAAGAATCGTGCTACATTAATGGAATTGGCACTGGTAAGTTGCAGATGCTCATTCAGTTCCTTATCCATAAAAGCAGACTTCACCAACGCCTGGCAATCATCGAATGTACCGTCTATCTCAAGGGCGGTGATATTCTGTCCGAGAGTCGTAAATTGTTTTTCCTGTATTTCACTAACTTTCCCTTTAGGATAAAGCACATATACATGAATGCCCTCCACGCCGAGAAAACCATTAGCTACCGCACTTCCCGTATCACCGGAGGTAGCAACCAACACATTGACTTGTCTCTTACCTTCTTTTCTGATGAAGTATCCTAAAAGACGGGCCATAAAACGTCCGCCCACATCTTTGAAAGCAAGCGTCGGGCCATGGAAAAGTTCGAGGGAGTAAATATTTTCCGTCACTTTCACCAGAGGAACATCGAAACTCAATGTATCGTAAACGATTTGTTTCAATGTTTCGGCAGGCACATCTTCCCCAAAGAAAGCATCGGCTACGCGATAGGCAATCTCCTGAAAAGAAAGAGTATCGATACTATCATAGAAATCTTGTGGCAAAGGTTTAATGCTATATGGCATGAAAAGTCCTTTGTCGGTAGCAAGTCCCTTCACTACGGCTTCTTCCAGACTGGCGTCGGGAGCTTGTTTATTGGTACTGTAATATTTCATAATCAGCTTTTCATAAATTCATTAATAAACTCATCTTCCTTCAATAATCCGTAACTTCCTTCGCAAACAGATACTTCATCAAAGGTCTGTACACTATCCGGTTCGATACCCGGATACCAGATGAAGAAAGGGATCGGTTCATTGGTATGTGTGCGAAGCTCACATGGAGTAGGATGATCGGGCAATACGGCAATAGCTACCGGTTCCTCCCAATCTTTCACGGCTTCATAGATAGGACCTACAGCACGGCTATCCAGATTTTCGATCGTCAGAAGTTTTAAATCTATATTTCCTTCATGTCCGGCCTCATCGCTGGCTTCGATATGCAGATAGACGAAATCATCCGTCTTCAGGGCTTCCAATGCGGCAGCCACTTTGTTCTCATAATTGGTATCGTACAATCCGGTAGCACCTTCCACTGTCAGGCGACGCAAGTCCGCATAATATCCGATACCATTGATCAAATCTACAGCAGAAATCACTGCCCCCCGTTTCACTTGTGGGAACTTATCAGACAAACGTTCCATTTTAGGACGATATCCGGGACTCCAGGGCCAAATACTGTTAGCCGGGTCTTTCCCTTCCGCCATTCGCTTCTGATTCAACGGATGATTTTTCAAAAGCTCCTGCGAACGCAGGATAAGGTCATTAATCAGGTCCGCAGTCTGTTGAGGAGTCAGGGGAGAAAGTGACGAGTGGGCTGCGCTATCATCCTGCATAGCACTCGTAGCTTGTAGCTCGTCACTTGTAGCTTTTACCAATAACGGGCGGAAAGGTTTCAACGGCACATCATGTGGTGGCGTACAATCGATACGCTTATCTCCACCTTTGATCACCAATAAATGACGGTACTGAACACCTGTATGGAAACGCACCCGTTCATTACCCAGATGTTCCTGCAAGTATTTCACCAGTACATCGGCTTCTTCCGTTGTGATATGCCCGGCAGAATGGTTTTTAATATGATCGCCTTCAATGCAAATGATGTTACAACGCATTGCCATCTCGCCCGGCTTCAAATCTACGCCGATGCTGGCAGCTTCCAGAGGTCCTCGTCCTTCATAAACTTTCGGCAGGTCATAGCCCAGAACGGACATATTCGCTACCTCACTACCGGGATGAAAACCGTCGGCAACAGTCTTCAGCCGTCCCGTACGTCCCATGCTCGCCAGTTTATCCATATAAGGCGTCTTGGCATATTGCATCAGCGTCTTACCGCCCAATGACTCCACAGGCCAATCCGCCATTCCATCGCCTAATATGATTATATGTTTCATTTTATTAAACATTTGCAATACTCATGATATCCGCAAATACACCTGCCGCCGTCACTCCGGCACCGGCACCGTATCCCTGTATCATCATCGGATATTCTTTATAACGTTCCGTAGTCAACAGAATGATATTGTTACTACCTTCCAGACCATAGAACGGATGATTTACACCCACTTCCTGCAGGCCGACCGATGCTTTGCCATTCTCCAGTTTAGCAACAAAACGCCAGTGCTTATTCTCAGCTTCCAGTACCTTGCGACGGGCTTCGAAGTCCGCATCCAGACTCGGCACTTTCTTCCAGAAATCATCCAGCGAACCTTCAAAGAAATCATCGGGCACAAACAGGTTCTTTTCTACATCCGACTGTTCCAGCCTGTAACCGGCTTCACGTGCCAAGATCACCAATTTACGGATAACATCCTTACCACTCAGGTCGATACGCGGATCCGGTTCGGAGTAACGCTCTTCCTGCGCCATCTTGATGGTCTTGCTGAAAGGAATATCCGCACTGATCTTATTAAATATATAGTTCAGCGTGCCACTCAGCACTGCTTCAATCTTCAATATCTTGTCACCACTATGGATAAGGTCATTGATCGTATTGATAATCGGAAGTCCCGCACCCACGTTCGTTTCAAAGAGGTACTTCACACCACGCTGACGGGCAATCTGTTTCAATTCACGGTAGTTCTCATATTCCGAGGAAGCGGCAATTTTATTGGCAGCTACTACAGAAACGTTGTGTAACAACAAGTCTTTGTACAAGGAAGCAACTGCCGCACTTGCCGTACAGTCTACAAATACTGAGTTGAAGATATTCATACCGATAATCTCGTCACGCAAAGTTTCCAGCGTACTCGGCTTACCCTTCTCTGCCAATTCTGCACGAAAATCTGTCAGATCAAAGCCTTCACGGCTAAACATAGCCCGGTCAGCATCAGCGATACCTACAATATGCAGTTTCAATCCATTCTCCACCATCAACTTCTGTTGCTGGCAACGGATTTGCTCTACCAAACTGCCGCCCACCGTACCGATACCGCAAATAAAAAGGTTCAGTACCTGGTATTCCGACAGGAAGAATGAATCGTGGATAACATTCAATGATTTACGCAATGATTTGGAATCCACTACAAATGAGATGTTTGTTTCCGAAGCACCCTGGGCACAAGCTATCACATTGATACCGTTACGTCCCAACGTCCCGAACAGCTTTCCGGCAATACCCGGCGTATGCTTCATATTTTCACCTACGATAGCTACCGTAGCCAAGTTCTTCTCTGCCTGTATCGGAGAAATCTCTCCCATTTCAATCTCTTTGGCAAACTCTTCATTCAGCACTTCACATGCCAGGTCGGCATCCGCATTACGCACACCGATAGACGTAGAGTTTTCCGAAGATGCCTGAGATACAAGGAACACACTGATGCCATTCTTTGCCAGTGCCTTAAAGATACGGTAGTTCACACCAATCACACCTACCATACCCAGCCCCTGCACAGTAATCAGACTGGTATCATTGATAGAAGAAATACCTTTAATCGCTTTTGTGCGCGGATCAGATACTTCCTGCTTGATAATCGTTCCTGTTCCTTCGGGATTGAATGTATTCTTTATTAAAATAGGAATATTCTTGTGGCAAACCGGATAAATAGTCGGCGGATATACTACCTTGGCACCGAAGTTACAAAGCTCCGTTGCCTCTACATAACTCAGTTCGTTAATGGTATAAGCGGTAGAAATCACACGCGGATCGGCAGTCATGAAACCATCCACGTCCGTCCAGATTTCCAATTGGTCGGCATCCAATGCCGCAGCAATAACTGAAGCTGTATAATCGGAACCACCACGCCCCAGGTTCGTAACATCTCCTGTCACCTTATCAGTAGAGATGAACCCCGGTACCAGTGCACGCTTCGGCAAAGTGCTGAATGTTTCACGAATCAGTTCATTCGTCAACTCTGTATCCAATACATACTTGGAGTGCTTCTTTTCAGTTTTGATGAACTTGCGCGAATCAAACCATTGGGCTCCAGTCAACTCTGCAACGATAATGGACGATAAACGCTCGCCATAGCTGACAATCGTATCAGAAGTCTTTTGCGAGAGGTCCTTTATCAGATAAATACCCTGGAAAATATCTTTCAGTTCATTGAGCAATTCGCCAATCTGGCGTTGCAATTCCACTTGCCCCTCACCTGCAGGAATCACTTCTTTAATCATTTCCACATGGCGGTAAACAATTTCGCGGAACTCATTTTCGTAAGCAGCATCACCGGCAGCCGCCATTTTCGACGTGTTTATCAGCTTGTCTGTGATGCCCCCCAGTGCGGAAACCACCACAATTACCGGTTCTTCTACTGCTTCTACAATTCTCTTTACGCTCAAAATACTGTTCGCGGAACCTACGGACGTTCCGCCGAATTTTATTACTTTCATATCCTTTATTACTATTGATAAGGTTGATACAATGTGTCGGGAACAGGACGTATATACCTGTATTGACTTGAATTAAATAAGAAAAACTGCTGAAAAATAGTGTAACACGTAGAAACACAAATACTATCCATTAACCCCTAAGGGTCATGGTCATGCACATGGATGTGACTGTATGTTGATAGTACTTGTTCATACTCTCTGTTTCTTTCATTATTGATAAGTGTCGCAAAAGTAATAATAAAAACATTCAATCTATCACATTTTGCGGTTTTTTTGTAATAAAAATATAGAAAGGCCTCAAAAGAGGCAGAAATATGCAAAAGTACGAAGTGTCATTTTTACACATTAACACACAAAAATCCAGTACCAACGGCACAGTTTTATAACATTTTGATATTAAATCCAAGATATATCATTATATTTGCACTAAATTATCGTAAGAGAATGCGTATGAGTCCAAATATAACTTCCATTTTGCTAATCTATACCGGTGGAACCATCGGAATGATAGAAAACCCCGAAACAGGCGCTTTAGAGAATTTCAATCTCGAGCAACTGAAAAAGCACGTACCGGAGCTGCAAAATTTCACATTCCATATCGATACTTATCAGTTCGATCCTCCGATGGACTCTTCGGATATGGACCCGGAAGCCTGGCGCAAACTGGTGCACATCATCAGTGACCATTACGATAGATACACAGGTTTTGTAATTCTGCACGGCACGGATACGATGGCATATACAGCATCCGCCCTTAGCTTTATGTTAGAAGGATTGAGTAAGCCTGTCATCCTCACCGGCTCACAACTCCCTATCGGAGTACTCCGCACGGACGGAAAAGAAAACCTTCTTACCAGTCTTGAAATAGCCAGTGCACGTGATGCAAAAGGCAATCCGCTTGTACCCGAGGTCTGCATCTTTTTTGAGAACCACCTGATGCGCGGCAATCGTACCATCAAGATGAACGCAGAGAACTTCAATGCATTCCGTTCATTCAACTATCCCGTATTGGCAGAAGCAGGTATTCATATTAAATATAATAATGTACAAATCCGCTTTAAGGAAGTTGAACGGGAACTGAAGCCACATTATCTATTAGATACCAATGTTGCTGTCCTAAAGCTCTTTCCGGGTATTCAGGAGAATGTAGTATCGAGTATATTGGGCATTGAGGGATTGAAGGCTGTCGTGCTCGAAACTTACGGTTCGGGAAATGCTCCCCGCAAAGAGTGGTTCATACGCCGCTTGCGGAATGCTTGCGAGCAAGGGATAGTCATCGTCAACGTCACCCAGTGCAGTGCCGGAACCGTAGAGATGGAACGTTATGAAACGGGGTATCAGCTGATGCAGGCGGGAGTAGTTTGCGGATATGACAGCACAACGGAGTCTGCCGTTACAAAACTGATGTTTCTACTGGGCCACGGTTATACGCCTGAGGAGGTACGAAAGAGAATGCGTACTCCAATGGCGGGAGAAATTACTACCATTTAAAAAAGCAACCCATTAGCGGCAAACAAGGTTTTATCCTTGTGCCCGAAAGAGGTCAAGACTGTAGTTGAAACATAGCTGGACCGTAGCAACTCCGTACCATCTCCCTATAGAGGTACCCCTATGCGGGAAAGGTACGGAGCAACTAAGGGTTTGATAAGCCCTTAGTATGGCCTAAATGGGACAAGAACTCTTACCAATCCATATACACTACCTGAATAAATCCCTTCTAAATCGGACAAGCGAACGGCTAAATTCGTATCTTTGACCATTCATTCAGCAACAAGAGTCTCTTATGGCAAAAGATAAAACGGTTTATGTGTGCAGCAACTGCGGGCAAGATTCTCCGAAATGGATAGGCAAATGTCCATCGTGCGGAGAATGGAACACATATGTGGAAGAAGTGATACGAAAGGAAGTCGTCAACAAACGTCCGGTCTCCGGAATAGAAACAGAAAAGCCAAAACCTATTGTTCTTAGTGAAATAGAGACGGATGATGAGCCACGCATCGACCTCCACGACGAAGAACTGAACCGGGTATTAGGAGGTGGATTGGTTCCGGGTTCTTTGGTGTTGATTGGTGGGGAACCGGGAATCGGTAAATCGACTTTGGTACTACAAACTGTACTTCATATCCCTGAAAAGCGCGTTCTCTATGTATCGGGTGAAGAAAGTGCCCGCCAATTAAAATTGCGTGCCGACCGGTTATCGCACAATTCCAGTGATTGCCTTATTGTTTGCGAAACATCATTAGAGCAGATATTCGTACATATCAAGAACACCCGTCCGGAACTAGTAATCATTGATTCTATACAGACCATCTCTACAGAAAGCATAGAATCTTCCCCGGGAAGCATTGCACAAGTACGCGAATGCTCGGCAAGCATCCTGCGCTTTGCCAAAGAAACACATACGCCGGTATTGCTCATCGGACATATTAATAAGGAAGGCAGCATTGCCGGGCCAAAAGTCCTGGAACATATTGTAGACACAGTATTGCAGTTTGAGGGTGATCAGCATTATATGTATCGCATTCTGCGTAGTATCAAGAATCGTTTTGGCAGCACGGCCGAACTGGGTATTTATGAAATGCGACAGGATGGTTTACGCCAAGTCAGCAATCCATCGGAATTATTGTTAAGCCAGGATCATGAAGGGATGAGCGGCATAGCGATAGCTTCGGCTATAGAAGGAATACGCCCGTTCCTAATTGAGACACAGGCATTGGTAAGCAGTGCAGTATATGGTAATCCGCAACGTTCGGCTACGGGATTTGATATCCGAAGAATGAACATGTTATTGGCAGTACTGGAAAAACGGGTAGGCTTCAAACTGGCTCAGAAGGATGTGTTTCTTAATATTGCCGGAGGATTAAAAGTTAATGATCCGGCGATAGACTTGGCTGTCATCAGTGCCATATTGTCCAGCAATATGGATACGGCTATCGAACCGGAAGTCTGTATGGCGGGGGAAATCGGTTTGTCCGGGGAGATACGTCCGGTAAACCGAATTGAGCAAAGAATCGGTGAAGCGGAGAAGCTGGGATTCAGACGGTTTGTACTGCCAAAATACAATTTACAAGGAATTGATACGAAGAAACTCAAGATAGAACTAATACCAGTGAGAAAGGTAGAGGAAGCATTCAGAACACTCTTCGGATAGTTTGCACATTTTCAACCACACAACATAACCATTTATGAAAAAGTTACTATTACTTACTTGCGCACTACTAATGGGTATTTCAGCATACAGCCAGGAGATAACCATAGAGTATCAACCGGGCTACGGAACGTATAATATGTCTGCCATGAAAGATCACCTGAAGCAGGTGCTTCAAAGCAATCCGCTAAGAGGAGTTAAGACCACAGACAACTTTTCGGGACACCTCACTCATGACCTGCGGATGGGTTGCCTCATCAACAAGCATCACTTCGGAGTGCTGTTTTCGCACATGAATACAGCCGGACAGAACCACCTTGCCGATTATTCGGGAGAGTACAAATATCGCATGCGCGTCTATGGCAACAAACTGGGTGCCTTCTATCGGTTTGCTCTCGCCGAACCGGGCAGATTCACCCCTTTTATTGAGCTATCAGCCGGAGGCGTCTTCAGCACAGCAAAAATCCATGCAAGCCTTATGATAAATGATGCAGGGACAGAGAAAGACGAAATCAAACTAAAGGGCACTAACCTGTTTGTGCAACCCGCACTGGGAGTTTTCTACCGTTTTTGCTCCTTTGCCAGCATCTCGGCTTCGCTGGGGTACGAATGGGATCCTATTACCAGTATGAGCATGGAAGGTAATAAAGCTACAATCGATGCAGACTGGACCGGACTACGAATTAATGCAGGAATCATCACCTATTTCAAAATCAAATGACAATGAGAACAACTACCCTATCTTGCCTCGCCCTGCTGCTACTGATATTGGCAGGCTGCGAAGCCTCACTGCACGAAAACTTTGTAGATATCGAAAAACCTGATAAAACACCTCTGGGCATCAACCTGAATGCTTTTGCCGAAGGAGAGAACATCATTATCTATCAAGAAAACATTCCCATCTATTATTCCTTCGAGACATCCGGCAGAGAAGTATTGAAAGCTGAATTCACTCTTGGCGACTTGCTCTTTGAATCTAACGGCAAAAGCGGTGAACTATGGTTCTCGCCGAATCAATTGCCCAACGGAAACTATACGCTTACCTGTAATCTGTACGTAGCTACCAACACGGGAAGTATTGCCGACCAAGCGGGCATGGAAGCCTATGGTGGAACAATGAGCTGGAAAGTAACCGTTGCCTACGAAAAAGAGCCTACCGAAACACCGGAAATGGCCACGCGAATCAATGAAGAGGGATATCTGGAACTGACTTGGGAGAAACCCTACTATAAATACATGAACTTCTTAAACTACACTGTCTATAAAAGAGGAGAACTGCTGGCAACTATTGAAGATGCCGGCATCACCAGTTTTACCGACAAAGGTCATGTGCTGGATAATGGCGACTGGTATAACGTAAAAGCCAATTTTGAAGATAATGTCAGCTGGTATGTGGGATATAAGATTCTTCCTAACGACAATATAACAATAGAACAAGTGGAAGATCTCTCGGCCATTGATTTTTGCACTGTGAAATGGAGTAACGGAAAAGGCTACAAATGCAAATGGAACATCTACGTAAACCAAGAACTCAAAATGAAGGAAACGGAGGAAACAAGCATCAGTATCCCGCTATGCGCCTTCGGCACACAGCAGTACGATCTTCATTATATCCAGGTAGAAGCAGTTGCCTACGACACAGCGGACAGAGGTTCCTATACATATTCTCAAAGTAGTACAGTAGGCATGATGGGCAAATATCTTGGCAACGGCTTTACTAATTTCGATTACAACGAGAGAGATAACACCCTCTATTACAGCATATTCGATGAAATATACAGCATGTCGGTACCCGATTTAAAACCGATAGCCAGGCATAGCAGTGTTTCTCCGGCAAACAACACCAATGCAATAAATACTTCTGAGATGAACAGCAGGGTGCTGGTATCTTATAATGATGCACTGGCATTGTATGAAGGGAAAATGCTCACTGCTCCCTTAATACATCCGGTATCCAATCGGGTAAATGGTATGGGGGCACGGATACTGAATGACGACCGGATATTCTACATTGAGCAGACTTATCCAAAAGACTTAATGGCTTGCATCCTAAGTGCTGATATGGAATCGGAAAAGAGGGTGACATTGCCGGAATCATCATTCTATGGCAATGGAGTGGTATCAGCAGACGGGAAATATATCTATCTGGACAATTCGGTAGAGATAGCCATCTATACCATGTCTCCGGAGTTCGAGATACTTGAAAAGAAAGTTTATCCTACTAACGAAAGTCCATTCAGTAATGCACGGTTTATGCCACACAACTCTTCATTATTGCTGGTGAGAAGGGCAACAACAAATACGGATGGAGTGATCACAATCTACAATACTGAAGACATGACCGCCGTACATAGCTACGAAGCACAGTATGCAAACATCGACCCCAAAACCGGTTATCTTTGCCTGAGCCAAGAAGATCAGGTAGAGATTATTGATATAAATAGCGGTGAGACTCTTTTCACCCTGCCGATAAAACAATACCAACAGGCATATCTGCTGGGGGGCATTTTAATTTCAAGCTATGGCCATGTCCTGAACATCAACCCCTACTTAAAGAAAAAATAAATTATGATACAAGAATACCAACTACGCGTGCTACCCGAGATAGCCGCCAATGAACAACGATTGAAAGAATACCTCGTCCAGGAAAAAGGCCTGAATGCGCGGAATATTAATGCGACACGTGTCCTGAAGCGCAGCATTGATGCACGGCAACGAACCATCTTCGTCAACCTGACTGTACGGGTATATCTGAACGAAATGCCCAAAGACGATGAATACCAGCCTACTATATATCAAAACGTAGAAGGAAAACCGCAGGTTATTGTCGTAGGTGCCGGTCCCGGTGGACTATTTGCTGCACTGAGACTGATAGAACTGGGACTTCGCCCAATCATTGTAGAACGTGGAAAGGATGTGCGCGAACGGAAGAAAGATCTGGCTCAAATCAGCCGGGAGCACACAGTGAATCCGGAATCTAATTATAGTTTCGGCGAGGGAGGCGCAGGTGCTTATTCGGACGGGAAACTCTATACCCGCAGCAAAAAACGTGGAAATGTGGATAAGATATTGAATGTATTCTGTCAGCACGGCGCTTCTACAGCCATATTGGTAGATGCACATCCGCATATCGGTACGGATAAATTGCCGCGTGTGATAGAGAATATGCGGAACACCATTCTCGAATGTGGCGGAGAAGTACACTTTGAAAACCGTATGGATGCCTTGATTATAGAAGGCGATGAGATAAAAGGTATCGAAACCCATACAGGACAAACGATTCTGGGTCCGGTAATCTTGGCAACAGGGCATTCGGCACGGGATGTGTACCGTTGGCTGGCCGCCAATCAAGTAGATATTGAAGCTAAAGGTATTGCAGTCGGTGTACGTTTGGAACATCCTTCAGAATTGATCGACCAGATACAATATCATAGTAAGAATGGACGGGGGAAATATCTACCTGCCGCCGAATATAGCTTTGTGACACAGGTAGACGGACGAGGGGTATATAGTTTCTGTATGTGCCCGGGTGGATTCGTTGTTCCTGCCGCCAGTGGTCCACAACAGATTGTAGTAAACGGAATGAGCCCCAGTAACCGTGGATCGCGTTGGAGCAACTCAGGGATGGTAGTTGAATTGAGGCCGGAAGATTTGGAGAACGGAGGATTGAAGATAGAAAATGGAAGAACAGCCACACAGGATGATAGTGTTGCCTATCCCCAACTCAGTATGATGTATTTCCAAGAGGCATTAGAATATAATTGCTGGCAACAAGGTAATATGCGCCAGACGGCTCCTGCACAACGTATGCAGGATTTTACACGTAAGAAACTAAGCTATGATTTACCAGAGAGTTCCTATGCTCCGGGATTAATTTCTTCACCCCTACACTTCTGGATGCCACCGTTCATCACTGAACGACTCAGCAAAGGTTTCCAACAGTTCGGACGATACAGCCACGGTTTCCTGACTAATGAAGCGGTAATGATTGGTGTGGAGACACGGACCTCTGCACCAGTACGAATCATAAGAGATAGGGAAACTTTGCAGCATGTAAGAATTAAAGGATTGTTTCCATGCGGAGAAGGAGCAGGATATGCAGGTGGTATTGTTTCTGCCGGCATTGATGGAGAGCGATGTGCAGAAGCAGTAGCTAACTACTTCAAGCTATAACAATTGTTTTTATTGCTAACTTTGCTATACCTTTTTAATATGTATAGATGAAAAGCACAACCGACATACAAATGAGCAATGTTATCGTAAATTCTTTTAATGAAATATATACTTCTTATTATAAGAAGTCATTCTTCTTTGCCAAATCATATGTTCATGATGATTTGGCAGCAGAAGATATTGCTTCCGAATCGTTGATTAAATTATGGGAAAAATTAAAAACAGAGAAAATAGATTATATAGAGCCTCTCCTACTTACCATATTAAAGAATAAAGCTTTGGACTATCTGAAGCACGAAGAAGTCAAACGCACGGCTTTTGAATCTATGGTCGATTGGCACCAACAGGAACTTTCTATTCGTATTTCAACTTTAGAGTCATGCGATCCCAATGAAATATTCTCGGATGAAGTAGAAAGTATCATCCGGGAAACATTGAAATTACTCCCTGAACAAACCCGACGGATATTTCTACTAAGCCGGTTTGAAAATAAGTCCAATAAAGAAATTGCCGAACAGATGGGAATTTCCATAAAAGGAGTAGAATATCATATATCAAAAGCATTAAAGGCATTACGGATAACCTTAAAAGATTATCTTCCTCTATTTTATTTCTTCTTCTATTATTAACTTCAGCCATGTGTCTCTGCCTTTTTGAGAGCAGAAATCTTTTTTTTCATTTTTTCCAATTTTCTTTTAGGGTTGTTTTCACTTTAGTCGTTACTATATAAAACATAATAAAGAATGAATTCCGAATTACTTCAAAAATATATATCCGGCAATGCCACTGAAACTGAAAAACAACGTGTTACTGAGTGGATGCAAGAAAGTCCGGAAAACATGCACGAATATATGGCACAGCGCAAGCTACATGATATTGCCCTATGGCGCACAGAACCTGCAAAAGCAGAAAATAAGCAATTAAAAAAGAACTTTACATTGCGTACACTTTGGATAGAGACTGCAAAAATAGCAGCAATATTCGCAGTTATTCTGCTAGGTACACACTATTGGTTCGAAAAACACCAGGCAGAACAAAGTGAATCACTCCAATCCATACATGTACCTGCCGGCCAGCGAGCTGAGTTAATGTTGTCAGACGGCACTAAAGTATGGTTGAATTCGCTTAGTACGTTAACCTTTCCGGGGCATTTCAATGGTGATATCCGGAATGTAAAGCTGGACGGTGAAGGCTACTTCGCAGTAACTAAAAATGCAAAACAACCTTTTATTGTAGAAACAAATAAATGTAATGTCAAAGTATTGGGTACAGAATTCAATGTCATGGCTTATGCAGCGGACAGTATCTGGGAAACAGCACTACTGGAAGGAGCAGTAGAAATCTTGAGCCCCGGCAGTACTATGAATGGAATGAAACTGGAACCCAATACAATGGCAAGTCTGAAAGGAAATAAGCTGATAAAAGGACGAATTAAAGACCCTGAACACTTTTTGTGGCGTGAAGGCTTGATTTGCTTTAACAATGTATCCGTCAAAGACATGTTGGAAAAGCTAAAGTTATTCTACGGAGTAGACATTATTGTAAACAATACTAAAATATTAAACAATCGTTATACAGGTAAGTTCAGGACGAGAGATGGGATAGAACATGTACTAAGAGTTCTCAGACTGAATAACAAATTTACCTACAAAAAGGATGACGAAAAGAATGTAATCACCATTAATTAATCTTTTAAAATCGTTTTGCCTATGAAGTAACACACTCGAATAAAAAAGAAATGGGACAGTGCTGCAACACCATCCCATGGATAGTCAATTACGCATTGACAGTTTTCTCTAATAATCTTAAGTAAAAACCTAAAATTAGTAATGCAAATATATGAAAAATATTTTGTATCAGGAATCTATTGTAGAAATTAAACATTTATTCCACATTATGAAAATCACAGCCTTAGCCCTGTTTATATTTGCCGGTACGGCTTTTGCCACGGAGTCTTATTCCCAGGTGATGAAAGTGACAATTATGGCAGATAACATTTCAGCAGGCAAAGTTATCAATGAAATTGAAAAGCAGACAGATTACCTGTTTGTATACAATGTAAATGAGGTGAATCTGAAACGCACTGTAAAAGTAAATGCAAAGAAAAAGCCGGTAGCGGAAGTTCTGAATAAAGTATTCGCAGGTACTGATATTTATTATGCTATGGAAGGCAAAAATATCATGCTGATGAGTAAAGGGGAAAAAGAAGAAATAACACAACAAGAAAACAAAATAACAGGTATCGTAAAAGATGCAAATGGTGAACCGATTATCGGAGCCAATGTAACAGTAAAAGATCAGTCAATAGGTACAATTACAGATATAGATGGGCGTTTTGTTTTAAATGCCCCGGCAAATGTCGTTTTACAAACTACTTATATCGGATATATCCCTCAAGAAACGAATGTAGGAAACAAAAAAGAATTATATATCACTCTGAGAGAAGACTCCAAAATGCTGGATGAAGTAGTGGTGGTAGGTTATGGTAGTATGAAAAAATCAGATTTGACCGGTGCTGTAGTCAGTGCTAATCTGAAAGATTTTGAGAAATCTCCCAATACCAATGTGGTTCAATCGTTGCAAGGTACAGTACCAGGCTTAAACGTGGGACAAGTTACTTCAGCCGGCGCTACACCCTCCATTTCAATTCGTGGTACCAACACGCTTTCTGGCAACAAGGATGTGCTGATTATTTTGGACGGCATTATCTATACCAGCTCCCTTTCTTCCATAAATCCGAATGACATTGCTTCAATCGACGTTTTGAAAGATGCCAGTGCAACCGCAGTCTATGGTGCGCAAGCTGCCAACGGCGTATTGCTGATTACTACTAAGAAAGGCAAAGCAGGGCAGACCAGAATCAACTTCTCCACGGCTTATACGATATCTAATCCTACCAAAAATCTCCGTCCGATGAACCGTGAGGAGTTTATTGAATTCACTAAAGATTATTGGTATGACAAAGCTTACACAGGTCCCGACTATACCACGCCCAATCCCGATTTTCGCGTGGCAGACTACATGGTAGATGCTCCGATGCTGGACAACACTCAGCCCGATGGACTTTCCGTCTACGACTGGGACTGGTGGGATGAAGGCACACAGACGGCTTCTATCTTTGAGAACAAGCTGAGTATCACCGGAGGTACGGAGCTGGTTTCTTACCTGATTTCCTATGCCAACACCAACCAAAAGGGCTTTATGGTGAATGACGACTTTAAGCGAAACAGTGTCCGCATCAATCTGGATACCAAGCCCTACAAGTGGCTGAATCTGGGTATGCAGACCTTCGCCTCTTTCGTCAATCAAGATGGAGCACAGCCAGGAGTATGGGATATCATCACTTCCAATCCGTTGACACCTGCCTTTGACGAGGAAGGTAAGTTAATTCCCTATCCGTTCCAAGGAATCGGCTTGACGCCCCTTGCCACCCTGTTCACGGACGACAAAGAACGCCATAACTACTTCTTCGCTAACTTCTATGCGGAAATTAAACTGCCTGTCAAGGGATTAACCTACCGTCTAAATTACGGTAACAACTACCGCACAGACGAGCACTTCCAAGCCAACCCCTACGGCGCCAGCTTGACAGGCAAAGCCTACAAGCAGCATACCTCCTATTACGACTATACGGTGGACAATATCGTAAACTATGCCGGCACGTTCGGCAAGCACGACATAGCCGCCACTTTCCTCTACGGTGCCAGTGAGCGAAAGCAGAATTATACGGAAGCAAAGGCACAGAATTTCTCCCGTATGACATTGGGTTATAACAATCTGCAGTTAGGAAAGGAACAGTTTACAAAGTCTGAGGCATGGGATGAAGCATTACTTTATCAGATGCTACGTATCAACTATAAGTATCTCGATCGCTACTTATTGACGGCTACTGCCCGCCGTGACGGCTTTTCTGGCTTTGCAGAAAACAATAAATTTGCAATTTTTCCCTCTGTAGCAGTGGGATGGATTGTTTCAGAAGAAAAATTCTTCAAACTACCCTGGGTAGACCAACTGAAACTGCGTGCCGGATGGGGTATCAGCGGTAACCAGACTTCACGTTATAAATCGCTGGCACGTATGGAGAGTAATTCCGGCTATGTGTTTGGGGATGGAGGTACTACAGAAATTTTACAGAAAGTGAACTCTATGGGAAATCCAGACCTGAAATGGGAAAAGACAGAAGGATTCAACTTTGGTTTGGATTTCAATCTCTTCAACAATCGTTTGACCGGTTCTTTAGAGGCATATCGCACTATTACCCGTGATCTGCTGTATGATATGACCATTCCCTCTATGACAGGCTTTTCGTCTATCAGTACCAATATCGGAAAGATACGAAACCGGGGTGTGGAACTGACCTTGACCTCTCGTAACTTTGTACAGAAAGATTTTGAATGGAGTACAACTTTCAATATATCTTCCAACTCCAATAAAATTCTTTCTCTGCTTGGCAGAGACCAGGACGAAGACGGTCGAGAAGACGACTTGATAGCGAGCAATTTGTTTATCGGAGAGTCTACATCAGCAATTTACGGATATATCATCGATGGTATCTATCAACTGCACGATGACATTCCAGCAGGCTACAATCCGGGAAACTACAAAATTCGAGATGTAACAGGCGAAGGAAAGATTACAGTAGACGATCGCGTCATTTTGGGTAAGGAAGACCCTGCCTATCGCTTCAGTTTATTAAATACTTTCCGTTGGAAGGATTTGACTTTCAGTTTCTTTATCAACTCTGTACAAGGTGGGAAGTATGGCTATTTAGGCAAGAATACGGAAACACTCGTACGTGGTGATGCCAACAGCCGCCGCTGGAACCGTATTAGCGAGCTAGCCAAAGACTATTGGTCACCCAACAATCCTAATGGCACTTATTCGCGTTCCATCAACGCCGGCGCCATTTCTCCCACCGCCTATCAGGACCGTAGTTTCGTTCGGCTACAAGACGTCACGTTGGGGTACAATCTACCCCAGAAGTGGGTACGTACCATCGGGTTGCAGAACCTTAACCTATATGTCAACGGTAAGAACCTGCTCACTTTCACTGATTGGAAAGGGTGGGATCCGGAGACGAATGGCGGATATTTCAGTACACCTGTAATGCGTAGTTTCACATTTGGTTTAAACATAACACTTTAATTAAAATGAAATGATTATGAAAAAGAAATATATCATAGGATACATGTTGGCAGGATTACTCTTGGTATCGTGCAATGAAAGCAGTTTTTTGAA
Source organism: Bacteroides sp. AM16-24 (assembly GCF_003471885.1). Taxonomy (NCBI): domain Bacteria; kingdom Pseudomonadati; phylum Bacteroidota; class Bacteroidia; order Bacteroidales; family Bacteroidaceae; genus Bacteroides; species Bacteroides sp. AM16-24. Next base: position 126,840 of record NZ_QRKI01000008.1, on the reverse strand, counting down.
GGAGAATCCAAAAGATTTCAACAGTACAGGCAACTCTTTCACAACAGAAACGGATTTCAACATGTCACTCAATAATCTGTATAATCTGACTCGTCTAGAATATTATGGTGTGGACGAGAATACACCTTTTGATTATATTTATGGTACAGACCTGATTTATGACGGAGAACCTGGCACCACCAATCGTAGTGCCAACATGAATGCTGCCTTTAATCCTACAGCTAATATCCCCAAAGTGCACTGGAATAATTTATATAAGATCATATCGGAAGCAAATACCGTTTTGTCACGTTTGGCTACTGCTGATATAACCGACGATACCAAACGGACTATCGAGGCAAAGGCGCTGTTCTTCAGAGGTATGTCTTATCGTACATTAGCCTATTTATATGGAGGTGTCCCCATTGTGCTAGAAGAACTGGAAACACCCAAAACTGACTTTGTGAGAAAAACACGCGAAGAGACACTTCAGCAGGCTATTGATGATGTTAAAAGAGCAGCAGAAAACTTACCGGACATTGCAACAGTGAAGGATGGTGAAATATCTTCTCCAGCTGCTTATCATCTACTAAGTGAAATATATATTGCTGCCGGAAAAAATCAGGAAGCAGTTGATGCAGCTAGTAAAGTTATCAATAACCCGGCACTTGGTTTAATGAGGCAACGATTCGGTTCACGTTTCAAAGAGACTCCCGGAGACGTTTATTGGGATCTCTATCAGGTTAATAATCAAAACCGAACAACGGGAAACACAGAAGGTTTGTGGGTCATTCAGTATGAAACAAACTTACCGGGTGGGGGAAGTTCTACTGCCGATTTGAAGAATGGCGGAAATTACATGCTTGAAAGACATTGTGCTCCTATGGTAAGAGATGTAAAATTGCGCGTCAAGGAAGTTGTTGATGGAAAAGAAGTGACTAAGGATTATACCCCTTTCCGCTGGCCCGTGAGTGACTATACAGGTGGAAGAGGTATTGGTTGGGGAATTTCCACAACGTACTTTACAAACACCATTTGGGAGGATGATTTTACGGGCGACATCCGTAATGCTAATCATAACTTTGTGCGGAAATTCGCTGTAACTAAAGAAGACTTCAAACAGAAATTTGGAATTGATACGATTGATGTAGACAATCCGCCAGCAAACTTGATAGTAGGACAAGGTGGAAGTATGACCATCCCAGGACGCTACCTCTATGCCTATCAGAGCAAAGTGACCACTCCCTATAATCACCCAGAGGAATTGTATGCCAACAAAGCGACTTTTGAATTAAAAGCCATTGCCGGTACTACTTATACCGACCAGTATATGTTCCGTTTAGCTGAAACTTATCTGTTACGTGCCGAAGCCTATCTTAATCTGAATAACAAGGAATTGGCTGCAGCAGACATCAACGAAGTGCGAGGTCGCGCACATGCTAAGCCTGTGGAAGCATCGCGCGTGGATCTCGATTACATCTTGGATGAACGTATGCGTGAACTGGGGGTAGAGGAGAAACGAAGAATCACTTTAATGCGTACCGGTAAACTATATGAGCGCGTAACGAAGCACAATCCTTTCTACGCCAATCTGGAAACCTGTGGAGACGGCATCGGGATGTTAGAAAAATACAATTTATGGCCCATTCCCCAATCTGCCATCGAGGCGAACATTGGTGCCAAATTAGATCAGAATCCCGGATATAACTAATAAAAGCAAGACCGGTCGGGATAATTTACCTGACCGGTCTTTACTGAAAAACAAGACTGGTATGAGATATCTTATTTTCTTATTCTTCCTGTGTTTCGAATTAATCGCACAGGGACAAATCATTGTGAAAGAGACCGATGGAGAGCAGGCCTTTCCGCTCGTTTCCTCCAGTAGTAAGACTTTGATAAGTTACGATGAAAACGATTTTGAGGTTGTAAAGGAAACTGCCCGCTTATTTGCTGAGGACATCCGCAGTGTAACTGGGAAAAAACTTACTGTATCCGGCAAACAGAAAACCTCTGCATATATGGTTATTATAGGAACAGTAGGTCAAAACAGGACCATAGACCGATTTATCAGCGAAGGTAAGTTAAATGTATCTCCCATTCGCAATGGCTGGGAACAATACATTATCCAAACATTGGACAATCCGGATAAAGATATCAGCAAAGCTCTCGTTATTGCCGGATGTGACCGACGCGGAACAGCCTATGGTGTATTTGCTTTATCTGAAGTAATGGGCGTTGACCCACTTTACTGGTGGGCAGATGTTCCTGTAAAACAAAAGAATGCCTTATATGTACGTATTACCCGACATGTATCTAAAGCTCCCAGCGTAAAGTATCGGGGAATTTTCATCAATGACGAAGGATGGGGGATACAACCTTGGGCAACTAATACATTCGACAAAGAGGTAGGAAACATGGGACCCAAGACATACGCCAAAGTTTGTGAGCTCATTCTCCGCATGAAAGGAAATATGATGGCCCCGGCTATGCATCCCCGAACAACAGCTTTTCACCTGATACCCGGTAACAGAGAAGTGGCCGACAAATACGGCATCGTTATGACCTCTGCACATTGCGAACCTTTGTTATACAATAACACAACAGAATGGGATAATAAAATTAACGGTGAATGGAATTACCTGACAAATAAAAAAGGCATCTTGAAGGTATTGGATAAAAGGACCTCTCAAACAGCCCCCTTCGAAAACGCTTACGTCATTGCCATGCGTGGCATTCACGATGCCGGATTGATCGGTGTACCGGAAGACCGCAAAGCCGAAATAACCGAAGCTGCTTTACAGGATCAACGCAACATACTCAGTAAACATATAGGCAAACCCGCCGAGGAAATCCAACAAGTGTTTGTACCTTACAAAGAAGTACTCGATATCTATGAAAAAGGAATGAAATTGCCTGATGATGTTACAATAGTATGGCCTGACGATAATTTCGGTTACATCAAAAAGCTAAGTGATACAAAAGAGCAGAAGCGCAGTGGTGCATCAGGTGTGTACTATCATATATCTTATTTAGGTGAACCGCATGATTATCTTTGGCTCAATACTACACCACCGGCTCTGATATATGAGGAAATGAAAAAAGCATATGATACAGGTGCTAATCGATATTGGTTGCTGAATGTAGGTGATATTAAACCGGGTGAACTGGGCATGAAGTTCTTCTTGGATTTGGCATGGGATATTGATTTATTCAACTACGATAATGCCTATAAATTCGATGCAGACTACCTGTCCTCCATCTTCGGTAACAAATATAAAGACGATTTACAAGACATTATGAGTACGTACTATCAACTGGGCTTCCAACGTAAACCCGAAGCAATGGGATGGGGTGTAGAATGGAACAGTTCTGACAGCCGCGAACGGATTGTAAATACCGATTTCTCATTTATCAATTATAATGAAGCGGAAAACCGGATGGCAGAATATGACCGTATTGCCAATAAGAGTGAAAAAATCCTTGAAGAGTTACCAGACAAATACAAAGCAGCCTTTTACGAACTAGTGTTCTATCCAGTGAAAGGTGCAACATTGATGAATAAGAAAATGCTCACCGCGCAACAGAATCGCTGGTATGCCCTCCAAGGACGTGCTTCAACAGAACTATATGCTAATAAAACCCAAAGTTATCACGATAGCATCGATAGCTATACAGTTCATTACAATCAAATGTTGAATGGCAAATGGAGTCACATGATGTCATTGGCTCCAGGATGGGTTGCTACTTATCAGAATATGCCCCCAGTAAACACTACTGCCATTTCTTCAGGAGCCAATATGCAGATTTTCATTCCAGGCAAAGACAGCGATTATGGTGTGACCTCTCTGAACGTATTACCTTGTCTAAATCCTTATACTAAGCAAAAATCATTTATTGAACTATACAATCGCGGGAATAAAGCTTTTCAATGGAAAGCTTCAGCCAAACAAGAATGGATAAATCTAGATAAAATATCAGGTAAAACACTGCTGCAAGATCGCATCATTCTCTCTGTAGACTGGACAAAAGTTCCACATGGTGCAAACATAACGGGAGAGATTGCCATTACTTATGGACAAAAAACTGAAACTGTTTATTTACCGATATTCAATCCGGTCTCGCCAAGTGTGAATGAACTAAAAGGTATGTATGTAGAAGACAACGGTTGTGTATCTATCAATCCCGGATTATATCATCGTAAACAAGAAAATAAAAATATTACAATCCATACTATTAAAGGATTAGGCTACGAAAACGAATGTATCCAGTTAGGTGAAGCAGTCAAACCTTCTCAGAACACTTGGAAGCTCACAGAAACACCCAAAGTGGAATATGACTTCTATACATTCAGCGCTGGAACGGTAACGATTTACACTTACGCGTTACCATTGTTTCCCATCAATACTCAAAGAGATACGCGTTACGGTGTAATGATTGATGATGGCGTAGCGCATTGGGTATCAACAGCTGCCAAAGAATATTCCGGTCAGTGGAAACAGAACGTAGTGCGCAATAATGCCATTGGTATCGTGAACTTAAACATAGAAAAACCTGGCAAGCATACATTGAAATTATTGTGCGCTGATCCGGGTATGGTTATTCAAAAGGTGATAATTGATTTTGGGGGTATGAAACGTAGTTATTTAGGTCCTCGACCGACGTTAGTAAAATAACCTCAGACTTATGTATAAGATGAAGTACCTATGTAATAAACTTCTCCTAAAATCCAATTATTAATGTTTAAACAAGCTATCTTATAGATAAAGAACGTAAATTATTTATATATGAAAAAAAAATATTACATTTCATTTTTCCTATTCCTCTCCCTAATTCTTCCGGAGGAAATGGTCGCCCAAGAAAACGGTGCACAGGCAAACGCTGGTGGAACACCCAAGGTAGTTTGCTATACACGCACAGAAATAGCTGCAAAGTTGGGCAATGCACTCCATTTGGGTTATAGCGAAGATGGGCAACATTATGTGGCGTTGAACAATGACGCCTGTGTAATGGCTCTCCGCAAAGTTGATAATGAACCAGAGCTTACGGAGGAACAAAAGATACCGGGAGTGATGAAGACTCTTACGGCTCCCTACTTGTTCCGGATGAAAGAAGGAGGGTTCGGTGTGGTGGCACTCCGTACCGATAAAAACGGTATATCAGACGTATCAGCTACCGGTTCTTTTCTTTTCATCAAGAGTTGTGACTTGGTACATTACGAACCGGAGCGGTTATGCCGCTTACCTATTAATGAAATGCTGGATGCAGTCTCCTGCGAATATGACGAGGCAGTGGAAAAATATCGCGTACGGTGGATGATAAAAGGAAAATTCTTCCAGAGTCATACAGCAGACTTTGTCCATTTCTCTCCAATAAAAGCAGTCTCAAAACTGGACGGAGTACAAGAAAAGATTGCTGGAGACCAATATAATTTCCTCAACGCCCGTTTCGGCAATTCACTTGCACTGACTGCGGAAGAAGGCAAGTATCTGAGAAATAAATTGGGAAGAATTGTCAATGTAGGTGTCTTACCACTTGAAATGACCGTTCCGATCTCATCATCCGTTATTTCTGATATTCGGAAGAAGCGGGTCACCTTACTCTATAATGACGGGAGCCAGGCAGAGAAACGGGTAACATGGAGTGAAGAGGACCTGAAACGTCTTGACTCGGTAACTCCCGGAGTCTATACTGTCCGTGGAAAGATATTCCAATATTCATTTAACTATCCAATATCAATGTCAAATCGTGCCGACCCCAATATCTTGTACTATCAAGGTAAGTACTACATGGTATCTACATACGATGTAGAATGGAACCGTATTCCTATCCGCTGTTCAGATACCCTAGATGGCTTGACCGATGCTAACCATCGTTGGCAAGAATCTGTGCTGATTCAAGGGGAAGGAGCCCACTGGGCACCGGAACTACACGTTATAGGCTCACGTCTCTACATGTTGTTCGCCATCATAAAAGGAGACAAAGGTGTTCAAGCCTATATGATGCAATTAAAAGAAAATGGTGACCCGATGAAGCCAGAGGATTGGAGTACTCCTATCCGTGTAGTAAAATCCGACGGACAGCCTATCTATACTGATGGAAAGACAGAAGGATTATCACTGGATATGACCTACATTAAGGATGGAGGAAAGTCTTATGTTTGCTGGTCGGACCGGAAGAAGTGCTTCGTGAACGGAAAGGATGTAGACCCAGGACCTGTGCTACGCATTGCTACAGTTGATCCGAAAGAACCCTGGAAGTTGACAAGCGATCCGTTTGTCATCGGTTCGGAAGCCTATAGTTGGTCGTTCTGCATCAGGCCCTTACAATTAGCTGAGGGTCCTTTTGTACTGGAAAGTAAAGACGACAATATCTATATGGTATATTCCGGTGGAGGTGTTACCGGAGGCAATTACGAGGTAGGCATGCTCACAGCCCGCAAAGGTAGCAACCTACTGAATCCAGCATCTTGGGACAACTCACCACGTCCTTGGATGAACAACGGTTCACCGATTTCCCAAGTTGGTCCTGGGCATAATTCATTTGTTAGGGATGAGTATGGAGATTTATACAATGTCTATCATAGTGGCCATCGACCACGCCATACCAGTGTATGTCCTGTTCATTTCCGTTTCGATGGTTCACCTGTCATCGACATGGCACCTTACGAAGAGGTGAATCCTAATCTACAACAAGTGGAAATGTGCGTTCATTTGATTTCACCTTCAAAATGAAAATCACAATGTTTCGTTAGGAGTCTGTCCGAAATTCAACATAAACCTTAAATTCGTGGTTCTATCTAAGGAGGTGTGTCAAAATGCACATCTCCTTTTTTATGCACAAAGCCCCGACTTTCACAAGCTTGGGCTTTGTTATTACCTAAAGATTTTGTATCTTTAAGCATACAATTTATACTATGACAAAGATACATTTTCGTCCTTACAATCCCAACCAAACAGTGCTTTTTCCTCAAAGAATTGACGAGGATATTGCAGAGAACAATCCGGTGCGCATGGTTGACACTCTGGTTGAGAGTCTGAATCTTGAAAGTTTCAGAAAGTTGTAAGGAATGCTGGCGCAGCCCTTACCATCCCAGGATGATGCTGAAAGTCATTCTGTATGCCTATATGAACAACATCTACTCCTGCCGGAAAATCGAAAAGCTCCTTCACCGTGACATCCATTATATCTGGCTGGCCGGATATGAGAAACCGGATTTCATTACCATCAACCGTTTCCGCAACCGGGTGAAGAAGGAAATCAACGAGGTATTTACCCAAACCGTACTCCTTCTCTCTTCCAAAGGCTTCATCAGTTTGAATGTGGAATACATTGACGGGACAAAGATTGAATCCAAAGCCAACAAGTATACTTTCGTCTGGCGAACAACGGTTGATCGGAACCGTGAACGTCTGATGAAGAAGATACATGTCCTGTTGGAACAGATAGACGATGTCATCGCTCAGGAGAACTCATCGGAAAGCAATGAGGAAATAGAATTCACTCCGGCCATGCTGACTGAAATGGCGGGAGAATTGCGTCAAACACTTGAACAGGTTCCTGAACCCTCCACGAAAGAGGAAAAGACTGCGTTGAAAAAGAAACGCAAACAGCTGAAGGAGTTGGAAGAGCACAGGGACAAGCTGCAGGAATACGACAACCATCTGGACACGCTGCAGGACAGGAACTCCTATTCCAAAACGGACAATGACGCTACTTTTATGAGAATGAAGGAGGATGCCATGCGTAACGGCCAGACAAAGCCCGGTTACAACCTCCAGATCGGCACCGAGAACCAGTTCATTACCGATTTTGCACTCTTCCCGAACCCTACGGATACACTGACCCTGATACCTTTCCTGCAATCCTTCTCAAGCAGATATGACAGGTTGGCCCATACGGTGGTTGCCGATTCCGGCTACGGTTCTGAAGAGAATTACCGCTTCATGTCAGAAAACGGTATGGAAGCCTACGTCAAGTACAACTACTTCCACATGGAACAGCGGCCGAGGTTCAAACCGGACCCGTTCAAGGCGGAAAACTTCTACTATAATGAAGAACATGACTTTTGTATCTGCCCCATGGGACAGAAGATGCAAAGGATAGGGACCGGACATGTGAAAACTGCATCCGGATATGTCAGCGAAAATGCCAGATACAGAGCCATCAGATGTGAAGGCTGTCCGCTAAGATGCCGATGTTTTAAGGCAAAGGGGAACAGGACAATAGAACTGAATCACAGACTCAGAAGATACAAACAGAAAGCCAAAGAGTTGCTCTGCTGCGGGGAAGGACTGAAGTACAGAGGACAGAGATGTATAGAGCCGGAAGCTGTGTTCGGACAAATAAAATACAATATGAACTACAAACGTTTCCGCCATTTTGGAAAGGATAAGGTCTTCATGGACTTTGCCTTCTTTGCCGTTGCCTTCAATATAAAAAAAATGTGTGCAAAAATGACAAAAGAAGGTATGAACTGGCTGATTAGACGATTTTACGAGCTTACAACTGCTGTTATTAGATGCTGGGAACACATAAATCAAAGAAATCTTCGAAATATCACAGCTTAAAGAAAATGAACCGAGTTGTATAGTAATGAATAAAAAAGAAGGTGCATCGTGCATTACGACACACCTCCTTATTTGCATAAAACTTAATGCCAAGAGCAAAAAAGACAATTAACACTCTGAATGTACTGTTAAAGTAAAGATGAAAGATTAATAATTGGTACGAAATCAAACTTCACATACTTTTACCCTTGTACGAAAATGCAGCTCTTTGAACTAAATTCCATTCCTTAATAGCCTCGAAGTCCTGATATTTGCACGATACAAATATCAATCGAAAAATAATTAATCAAATTCAACCAACTTTATTCCCTAATATGTTATGCGTCTGATAAGAAATATTCTCATTGCTGCAGTTTTAGTAATTATTCCAAGTAGTGTAACCATAGCACAATACCAAAATGTGCAGGAAAAAGCTCCCATGAAAAACACACCCTTAGAAGAGTTTGTGTCGCAGCAAAAAACGCTTTTCAATTTCAAATGGAAATTTCAGTTAGTTACAGAAGAAAATAAGGATGCTGATTTCGCCTCCCCTTCATTAGATGACTCCTCCTGGCGTGTTCTTGACCTACCACATGATTTCCAGTTTGAACAACCCTGGACGAAAGCTGGTGGTGGTGCCCGTGGCTTTAAGCCTATGTGTGAGGGATGGTACCGCAAAACATTCCAAGCAGATTCATTATGGAAAGGGAAACGGGTAGTGATGGATTTCGGGGGAATCATCTACTTAGGTGATGTCTACCTAAATGGACACAAAATAGCCTCAACAGACTACGGATACGTAGGCATTGAAGCAGACCTTACTCCTTATCTGCATTTTGACAAGGAAAATATAGTAGCCGTATATGCATCTACCGGTCCTAAAAAAGGTTCTCGTTGGTATACAGGTGGCGGATTGTTCCGCGATGTTTATCTGCAAGTTCAAAATCCTACCCATATAGCACGACACGGGATTTACATTACTACCCCCGAAGTTGCATCGGATAAAGCAACAGTTGCCGTACAGGTGGAAGTAGATGGTTGGCAAAAACATGATGTATTGGTTCGCACCACAGTTCGCAACCCAGAAGGAAAAGTTGTGGGTTCTGCCCATAACACCATGCCCAAACATACTCACCAAACTTGTACTGAGTTAAAGTTACCTGCAATAACTTTGAAGAACCCACAACTCTGGTCGTGCAATACACCGCAACTGTATAGTGCAGATGTGGTTGTGGTAGCAGATGGTATGGTAGTAGACAGTATTACAGAACAATTCGGTATCCGCAAGTTAGAGTTTTCACCAGAATTTGGTTTCAAACTCAATGGAGAAAAGATATTTCTACAAGGCAATGCCAACCATCATGATCTCGGCGCATTAGGGGCTGCTTCTTACGATAGAGCTATTGAACGCATGATGTTACAGTTGAAAGCTTTCGGTTATAATACAATTCGTTGTTCGCACAATCCCTACAGTGACAGTTTCGCCCGTATTGCAGACCGCGTAGGTATGCTCATTGTAGATGAATTGACAGACAAATGGAGTGATAATGATTATTGGGGTGGACGCCGACCATTCACTCAGATTTGGTCTGACCTGATTATAGAGTGGATAAAACGTGACCGTAACCGTCCATCAATCATTCTTTGGAGTTTAGGCAACGAGTTGCAAATTCGTGAAGGATGGGCAGGTTTTAAAGGGATTAATGATTGGGGCATCACCACCTATCGCATCTTCAATCAATTAGTGAAGCGTTTTGATGACAGTCGCCTGACAACAGTTGCTATGTTCCCCGCACGTGCTGGTGCCATCACTCGCCACGACAAAGACTTCGACAGTTATCTTGTTCCGCCCGAACTGGCTTGCGCCACAGAAATTGCTTCATTCAATTATCAATCGGATAAGTACGCTGCTTATCTTCAGCATAAACCAGACCTCATACTGTTTCAAAGTGAAGCCAAGACCAACAAATTACTGGAGCCCTTCTATAACATGGATAAAAAGCGCACAGTAGGTATAGCCTATTGGGGCTCTGCCGAATACTGGGGAGAATCTAACCAATGGCCCAAAAAAGGATGGAATTATTCATTCTTTGACCATACCATGCATCCTTATCCCCAAGCTTATCTTATCAAATCCGCCTTCATGCCAGATGTTCCGGAAGTACATATTGGTGTAGTAGATGCAGCCGGTGCCGAGAGTGTCAGTTGGAATGACGTGATAGTGGGGCGCATGGCACTTAATGAACGTTGGAATTACGAACCGGGCAGCAAGCAATCACTCTTCACCTACACCAATGCCCACTCAGTAGAACTATTGGTAAATGGTAAAAGTATAGGCACCCAGCTAAACGATACGACAAAGATCAATCTGCGTAATATGATCTATTGGAAAGATGTCCCATATGGCAATGGTGGCTCACTGGAGGCTATTGCCCGCGATAAAAATGGAAATGAAGTTGCTCGTCATCGCATTGAAAGTGCAGAAAAAGCTGTAGCACTCAAGATAGAAGCGGAAACACCAACCGACTGGAAAGCCGATGGTATGGACTTGCAATACATCAATGTCACAGCAGTTGATAAAAAAGGACGCCCCGTGTGGACATACAACGAACCGCTTACCTTGCAAATAGAAGGTTCTGCCCGGTTAGTAGCATTGGACAACAGCGACCATTATACATCCGATCTTTTCAATGGCATCACTACCAAACGGATGCATCAAGGACGTATGCAAATTATCCTCCGCAGTAATCGGGAAGCAGGTGAAGTGAAACTAAAAGTTACTTCAGTGGGCTTAAAAGGAACTCTTCGCCTGAAAACAATCATCAATTAGAAGAAATAACAATAGAAACACATTGAAAAATTAATAAACTATATCCATTAAAGACATGAATAAAAGACTAAAATTAATAGCAGGCATTTTTTGGGTAACCACCATTAACTGTTATGCTCAAATCAAAGAATTCGACCCCTTATTAGACTCTAAAGTTACAGTAATCCCAGCACCTTCCCAGGAAGAATGGAACAGTAATTACATGTGGTATCCGGGACAATTAGCCGCTTTCTATCAACAACAATCAGCCAAAATTTCCAAAGAACGCTGTGTGAACGTAGGATACCCGGGAAAGTTCTTTGCTAAAAACAACCGCGCTTATTTCAAAAGAGAAATAAAATTGCACAAGGAAAATAATCTTCGTTGGGAAGGCCCATCCGATATTATCCTTTACGTCAATGGAATAAAACAATCCACAACTAATAAGCAGATAACACTGCCCGCAGGTAAATCTTCCCTTTTATTTGAAGTGATAACGAACGATTCTTTGCCTTGCATTATACTAAAAGGTGACGGTATGGAAAATCCAAATGAATGGCAAGTCAGTATGGATAAAAACTACTGGAGCATTCCTGAGAGTGCCTCCATGTATAATAAGCCCGCCACTCGACCAGATGCTCCTCAAAACATAATCGCTCAAATCAAGCCACAAGAAATTCTTCCAATGCGTAATGCCAAAACCATTGGAACAGATGGAGTACAAATCGGCAAGAACGGCTATGCTTTGATAGACTTTTTTCATCTGGAAATCGGTACTCTCACTTTTCAGGCAAAGGGAAAAGGCACTGTAACCGTACGAGTAGGTGAAACTCCGGAAGAAGCTCTGGAAAGAGATGACAAGAAGCTGGAACAATACCCGTTGCCTCCCATCAAATTGTCAGAAACAGGCAGTGTCATCAGCATACCTGAACGTGCACTCAGATATGCTTCTCTTGAATGTGATGAAGGTGCTGAAATTACTTCCCTAAAATTTGATGCCTCCATGTGGCCGGTAGAATATCAGATGCAGTTTGAAACGGACGATGAGTACATCAACAATCTGTTCAAAATGAGTAGCGCTACACTTCACACCAGTATGCACCGCTTCTATCTGGATGGAGTGAAACGTGATTTCCTTCCCTGGTCGATGGATGCACTGGTCAGCACGCTGGGAGGCGACTACCTGTTCGGTGACCAACAGGTTTCAAAAAACGGAATATCCATAGCACTGATGCCGCTTAATCCCAAACTATCCGATATAGGTATACCCGACTATCCGCTCCACGCACTATTTGGGTTAAAGCAGAATTACCTGCGTTTCGGAGATTTAACGACCTCCCTCCAATACAAAGACCGGATTACCCAACTGCTTGACTTTTATGCTTCCATCGTTGATGAGAACGGATTTGTGCATGGTAACTATGGTGATAGACAGTTCGGTTATACTCCGGGATGGTCTACCTACAATGGTCCTGCGCGAAAAGGTGTGGCTGCTTATGCACAGATCATGTTGTATTACAATTACATGGCAGGTGCTTACTTTGCCAACTTATGGAAAGAGAAAGCACTTGCAAGCAAATACAATAAGCTGGCACAAGATTTAAAGAGAAAGATATTCAAACACTTCTGGGATGATGAAAGAAAAGCATTCATCAATGGCACGATGAATGACGGCACCACTATTGACAAGCGAATTTCACATCATGCACAATATTGGGCTATCCTGGCAGACATATTTCCGAAAGAACATTATGACAACTTATTCGAGAATATCCTTCCCAATCTGACCCATTATTATACCACTGTCAGCTACGAAAAAGGATATGAATTCCTGGCATATGCCAAGGCAGGACGGGTAAAGGAGTTATGAGATTTCATGTACCGTGTATTCGGCGATTGGATGGATCAAGGACATACCCGCTTTCCCGAAAACTTCCAGACAGAGGCTTCAAGAGCCAAACAACTGGAGTTTTATAGACGCCCTTACGGTTTAAGCCTTTGCCACGGTGCCAACGGAGTGCCTGCGGTAGTAGGAGCCTTAAACGGGCTTATTGGTTTCAGCCAATCGACAGAAAAGCCCAATGAATACACCATTAAGCCTGAACTTTTACACCTCAAATGGATAACCTCAAGGATTCCCGTCAAAGAAGGCTTTATCAGTGTAAAACTGAATGCAACCGGCGAAAGTACAATCGAAATTCCCAATGGTTGTATAGTTAAGGTTATCACCAAAGGAGAAGGTAAGCCATTAACATTAAGGAAGCCAGGTACATACAAATTCAAATTAATTGATTAACTTTCGGACATAAAAGTAAAAATACTTATGAAAAGACATTTTATGACAGGAGCGCTTCTTGCTCTTATACTTGCTGCAAGCTCCTGCACATCAACAAATGAAAAGATCACGCAGGAATCCTTCTCACCACCCCTGATGGGTTGGAGTTCCTGGAACACCTATCATGTGAATATCAACGAGGAATTGATAAAGAAACAAGCGGATGCGTTAGTTACTCATGGGTTGAAAGACGCCGGTTATCTATATATAAACGTGGATGACGGATTTTTCGGCTGGCGTGATGAAACAGGAAAAATGCATGCACATCCCGAACGTTTTCCTAACAGCATGAGACCTATATCCGACTATATCCATTCATTAGGTCTGAAAGCAGGTATCTATTCGGATGCAGGCGACAATACCTGCGGTTCCATCTATGATGATGATGCCAACGGAATAGGATCCGGTCTCTACGGGCACGAGCAACAGGATATGGACCTTTATCTGAAAGAATGGAACTATGACTTCATCAAGATAGATTATTGCGGTGGCAGAGAATTAGGGCTTGATGAAGAAAAGCGTTACGCAACCATTTGCGAAGCAATCAAGAATACCGGACGCACCGATGTTTCCATTAATATTTGCCGATGGGCTTTCCCTGGTACTTGGGCAAAAAGCATGGCGCGTTCCTGGCGCATCAGTCCGGATATACGTCCCCGCTGGGAATCCGTAAAGAATATTATCCGAAAGAATCTCTATTTATCAGCTTATGCCGGTGAAGGGCATTATAATGACATGGATATGCTGGAAATCGGTCGCGGATTGAAGCAGGAAGAGGAAGAAGTACATTTTGGAATGTGGTGTATCATGAGCTCGCCCCTGCTTATCGGTTGCGATATGACAACCATTCCCGAAGCTTCATTAGCTTTGCTGAAGAATAAGGAGTTGATAGCACTGAATCAGGATCCGTTAGGACTGCAAGCATACGTGGTACAGCATGAGGCTGAAGAGTATGTACTGGTGAAAGACCTTGAACAAAAACGGGGACTTGTGCGTGCTGTTGCTTTATATAATCCATCGGATACGGTATGCAACTTCAATGTACCTTTCGAAAAATTGGAAATGGGTGGAACGGTAAAAGTTCGCGATGTGATACAATGCAAGGATTTGGGAGATATGACAGACACCATCCGGTTATCAGTTTCCCCACATAGCGTTGCAATATGGAGATTGGAAGCAGAGAAGCGTCTGGAACCGACTTTCTATGAGGCAGAATGGGCCTATTTACCTTGTTATGATGACTTGGGCAAGAACCCTAAACAAATATTCTATGCTGCATCTCCGGCTTGTTCCGGTAAGATGAAAGTATCAAATATCGGAGGCAGTGAAGAAAATATTGCGGAATGGAAAGAAGTGTACAGTGAGAAAGGAGGCGAATATGATATGACTATTTATTATAGCTGCGACAAAAACAGGAAACTGGAAGTATCTGTAAATGAAACCAAGACAGAAATAAAAGACCTGAATAGCGGCAACAAAGAAAAAGTAACATCCGTAACCATTCCTGTAACTTTAGTAGCCGGTAACAACGTAATCCGTATGGGAAACAACTTCGGATGGGCACCGGATATTGATTGCTTTAAGTTAAGTAAACGACAGTAACAAAGAATTTGTATGATAAGAGTAGCAATAACAGCAATAGCTTTATGCATAGCAGGAGTAACAAAAGCCCAGACTTACGTTCCTCCCGTTTTTGGCGCAGACAGTCTGAACATCCATACGGATGAAATGACACGCCTATATGTACCTCCTCAAAAGGTCATGTGGATTAGCAATGACTCTTTAGTCAGCAATGCGGAAGTACTGCTTCTTCCCGGTACGGGACAAGCGGAACTTGGCAGAAAGAGCATGTGCTCCATGCATACTACAAAAAGTGATACAGCTTCCATCCTACTGGATTATGGACGGGAGTTGCACGGAGGCTTAAAACTTGTATTAGGTTCGGCAAAACCTTGGAGAACAGCTTCTGTACGCATTCGTTTCGGAGAATCCGTAAGTGAGGCCTGTAGCCAGAATGATGGCGGCAAACGGAGAAAGGGATATTCCACAAACGACCATGCCATGCGTGATATGGTTATGCAGGTTCCAAGTGACGGACAAATTGAAATAGGAAGCACCGGATTCCGCTTCATCCGTATCGACTGTCTATCTCCCGATATGACTATCTATCTGAAAGAAGCTCCCGCCATTTTCCGCTACCGGAATATCCCTTATCTGGGTTCATTCCGTTGCAACGATCAGCGTCTGAATGATATATGGATGACCGGAGCATACACCGTCCACCTGAATATGCAGGAATATTTATGGGATGGCATAAAGCGCGACCGCCTGATATGGCTGGGCGACATGCACCCCGAAGTAGCAACCATTATGAGCGTATTCGGGCATAACGAAGTAGTAAACAAGAGCATAGACCTGGCTTGCGAACAGTTCCCCCTGCCCCAATGGCTGAATGGCATCAGTACTTATTCAATGTGGTACCTGATTATCCAGCACGAATGGTATATGCATAATGGAAACATTGATTTTTTACGTCACCATCGCGCCTACATCACCGGAGTTATCGACCGCATAGATGAATGTGTAGACGAGGAAGGCAATGAAAATCTGGCAAAACAACGTTTTCTGGATTGGCCGTCAAGTCCTAATCAGCCGGGGGTTGAAGCAGGATGCAGAGCATTGCTTAGCTGGGCTTTGAAAGATGCAGAGGTATTATGCAATCTACTGGAAGAACAAGAACATGCAAAAAAATGCCGTGCCATATCCAAGCGACTGAAAAAACAAATAAAACAACCTAACGGTTTGAAACAAGCAGCCGCACTAATGTCCATCGCAGGATTAATGAAGCCCGAGCAAGCATGCAGCGAAGTTATCTCAGTAGATGGTGCCAAGGACTTTTCCACTTTTTATGGCTACTACATGTTGCAGGCCCTTGCACAAGCAGGCAAATACCAGCAAGCTCTTGACATTATCCGTCAGTACTGGGGAGGAATGTTAGATTTGGGAGCAACCACTTTCTGGGAAGATTTCAATCTGGACTGGACACATAATGCCGCCAGACTGGATGATTTCGTTCCCGAGGGCAAAGATGATATTCATGGAGATTTCGGCGATTATTGCTATCCCAGTTTCCGGCATAGCTTCTGCCACGGTTGGGCTTCCGGGCCTACCCCTTGGATGACACAACATATTTTAGGCGTCGAGATAGTGGATGCAGGCTGTAAGACCCTTCGCATAACTCCCCATCTTGGTGATCTGGAATGGGCGGAAGGCACCTTCCCTACTCCATTGGGGATAGTCTACATCAAGCATGTCAAAGGAGCTGATGGGAAAATAGTTTCTACGATCAAAGCTCCTGATGGAATCAAAGTAATATAAAATAAGGGGCTCTCTAACGAGCCCCTCATATTATATCAAAATTCCTCTTTCAACTGTTCACACCAGTCCGTTATACGTTTATCCGTCAGCTTCGACTGGTTCTCTATATCAATCACCAGTCCACACCATTTACCATCCCTCAAAGCTCTTGACCGGTTAAATGAATAACCTTCGGCAGACGTAAATCCGACAAGGATAGCCCCTGCCTTTTCAAAAGCATCAGCCAGTATTCCCAGACCATCCACAAAATTATCGGGATAACCGATTTGATCACCAAGCCCGAAGAGGGCTACTTTCTTGTCTTTCAGATCGAGGCTTTCTATTTCCGGTATCATCTCATCCCAATAGGTGGGCAATTCACCGTCAAACCAAGTAGAAGCACCTACTATCAGTTTATCATAAGCCTGGAAATCATTCTGCCAAGCTTTTTCTATCATGATCATTTCTACTTCTTTGTGTCCGAGCTTCTCACGTATCTTCTCTGCGATATGAGAAGTCTTGGCAGCATTCATTGCATAAAATAATCCTATCTCTTTCATAATAACTTATTATTAAATTAATATTCCAACAGCTTCTTGGCTGCTTCAAAAATTCTATCTGCACCCGGCAGAATAGCACTTTCCAGTATCGGATTAAAACCTACAGGAGTAAAGGTAGAGCCTACACGCTGTACCGGTGCATCCAGGTAACGGAACAAGTCTGTACCAATACTGGCTGCAATCTCACCACCGAAGCCACCAAAGACTTTATCTTCATGAACAATCAGGGCTTTGCTGGTCTTCTTCACAGACTCATAAATGGTTTCTTTATCCAACGGTATCAAAGAACGGATATCAATCACTTCCACACTCCAACCACCTTCTTTTTCCAAACGTTCGGCAACATTCAAGCAGAAATGCGTTGTATTACCATAGGTGATAATACTCAGGTCACTGCCCTCACGGCGAATACGCGCTTTCCCAAAAGGAACTTCAAAATCATCAGGAACGATGGTGGCTGCTTCTACAGAATTATACAATGCTTTCGGTTCAATAAACAGCGTAAAACCACGGGAACGTATACTTGTACGGAGCAGTCCGGCAGCATCATCAGCAAAGGATGGACAAACAATCCGCGCTCCGGGCAAAGTAGCCAAAGCACCTTCCAGATTTTGCGAGTGATAGAGTCCGCCACCGATATAACCACCGGAAGCCAGGCGCAAAGTCACATTAGGCACAAACTTTCCGTTGCTGCGCCAATACTCATGGGTACATTCCACATATTGTTCCACGGCTGGCCAGAAGTAATCGGCAAACTCAGCACCCTCTATCACTACCCGGATTTTAGGATCAAAACGGCTCATGCCATTTGCTGTGCCGACAATATAATCTTCGGCGATAGGTGCACTGAATACACGAGCTTCGCCGAATTCCTGTTGCATTCCTTTGGTTACATTGAACACGCCCCCTTTATCCCGATTGGCAACATCCTGCCCCCAGATGAAGGTATTAGGATTATAGCGGAACTCTGCTTTCAGCGTTTCATTGATGGCAGTTACAAAGAATTTCTTCTCTCCTTCTGTCTCACGATGTGTTCCATCTTTATATTTTTCCGGTTCGTAAGGTTCCGGCAATACATAGTTGAAAATGGTTTTAGGGTCAGGATCGGGAGCTGTCAGCGCCTTACGATTAGCAGCAGCCAGGTCTTTCTTTGCTTTCTCCTCTATTTCTTTCAGCTCTTCCTCCGTGAGACGCTTGTAACGCAACAGCATCCGGCGGAACTTCAGCAACGGATCAGCTTCTTTCACATAAGCCAGTTCATTTTCATCCCTGTATAGAGTATCTTTGTCAGAGTTGGAATGGGAACCGATACGGACACAATTGGCATGTACGATTACCGGATTCCGGTTCAACAATGCATACTCACGGGCCTCAGTCATGGCATTCATGGAGTCGAACACATCTTTTCCATTACAATGGATAATCTTCAGATTCTTGAATCCGGAGAAGTTATCCGCCACTTTACGGGCTGCCGTCTGGTCTTTCTTCGGAACAGATATACCATATCCATTATCTTGCCATACAAAAATAACGGGCAGGCGTTCAAGGCTGGCACCATTGACAGCTTCGTAGACAAAACCTTCAGAGGAAGCAGATTCGCCGTGTGAAGTAATAACAACTCCTTTATGGTCATAATATACCATTGCACGTGCCACACCGGCTGCATGAAGATCATGCGTACCTGTAGCCGAGGATATGTTCTCGATATGCCATTCGGGTTTGGCAAAGTGATTGGACATGTGGCGTCCGCCACTTCCCGGATCAGTAGCTTTGGAGATGCCGTTCAGTATAAGTTCTTCTGCCGTCATTCCGGCGGAAAGGGCAGTCAGCATATCACGGTAGTAAGGGAAAAGGAAGTCTTCTCCCTTGGTAAATACCTGTCCGATGGCCAACTGTATCCCGTCATGTCCGGCATACGGAGCATGAAAGGACCAGCCAAGGGACTGCAACAGGTAAGCGGGCGCCTTTTCATCGAGCGCACGCCCCAGCGTCATCAGGTAATACCATTTCTTCAGTAATTCCACATCTGTGGTTTTTATATTGTACTTTTTCATACTTATCAAGGTATTAAGTTATTCTTTCCAGTTTTCCAGATACTCTTTAATAAAATAGAGGAAGTTGCCACCTAATGAACCATCCACGACTCTATGGTCATAAGAGAGGGACAGATACATCTTATGACGGATGGCTATCACATCCCCTTCTGGGGTCTCTATTACAGCAGGCTTCTTCTCGATGTATCCTACTCCCAGGATAGCTACCTGAGGCTGATTGATGATAGGTGTACCGAACAAAGACTTGAATGTACCGAAGTTCGTAATCGTAAAAGTGCCACCGGAAATATCATCGGGCATCAGCTTATTATCACGAGCCTTGAGTGCCAGTGAATCAATGGCTACGGCAAGTCCGTTCAGGTTCAGACGATCGGCATCACGAACCACCGGAACAATCAGATTGCCATCATTCAGAGAAACGGCAATGCCGATATTGATATGCTTCTTGAACAGTATATTATATCCCTCTACCGATACATTCACTTGTGGGTAAGCAGCCAGCGCCTTCGCCACAGCTTCTGTGATGGCAGGCATATAAGTTAGTTTCACTCCCTCACGACGGAAGAAAGCATCTTTATTTTTATCACGCCACTTCACAAGTTTCGTTACATCCACTTCCACAACATTGGTTACGTGCGGGGAAGTATGTTTCGACATTACCATGTGGTCGGCTATCACCTTGCGTACACGATCCATCTCTTTTACTTCAACACCTTCTGCTGAGAATGTGCCGGAAGCAGGTGCAGTACGTTGTATTTCAGGAGTTGCAGCAGGTTTAGCAGTCATTATACCACCACTTTGTTTCCGGACAATGTAACTCTTGATGTCCTTCTTGCTCACCCGTCCCTGATATCCGGTACCCGGAATAGTATCCAGTTCTTTAGGCTGAATGCCAGCCTCACGAGCCAACTGAAGAACTATAGGCGAGTACCAACGCTCTTCTTCCGTTTTTACAGTCTTGACTTGAGGAGTTTCCTCAGAGACAGTCTTAGAAACAACCACAACACCCTCATCCCCGGAGTTCTCACCTCCGATATCGACAATAGCCACCACCGTACCCACAGCTACGGTATCTCCTTCTTTAAATAAAATCTCCACGACTTTGCCTTCTACCGGAGACGGTATTTCGGCACTGACTTTAGCGGTATTTACTTCAAATAACACATCATCTTCCTTGATGACGTCTCCTACTTGTACCGACCACGAGATGATGGTACCTTCGGTTATACTTTCACCCAATTTGGGCATCTTTATTTCAAATCTTGACATATAGTTAAGTTTTAGGTTCTCGGTTTATTATACAACAAACAACTGAGTAGTAAGTTTTTAACTTAAGTAAAAGTTAATGCAGATTTATGATATATCCACTCTTTGCAGGCATACTTTTCCGCTTTCAACCGTTCGATGGCTTCCATATCTCCGGCAGAGAAGCGGTAAATCCGGTTATCGTCATCCTCCACAAAGGAGTGAAAGAGCAAATGCATGAAACGTTTGACGTCCATAGGCCCAGACAAAAACTCTTTTATATTCGCAACTTCACTCCGTACGGAAGGTACTGCACGCATAGTACGAGAGCCTGGTAAACGACTTTCCGCATCCGGATCGCCATTCAACGCCGCATTCAACATATCCAGATCAGTGGAAAACAACAAAGTACAATGATACATCACCCGGTCTTTATGTATGCACTGCGCACTACCCGAAATTTTCTGCTCGTCCACATAAATGCCCAGACGCTGGTCGGCATAAGCCGTGATGCCCACCTTCTCGAGGAAGTCGACCACCAATTGCAGGTAATATTCAAAATCCGGTTGCTTCCTGGTTTCAATAAAACTCAGGTTAATGTTTCCCCGGTCATGATATACAGCCCCTCCACCGGAGAAACGGCGTGCCAGGGTTATTCCCTTTTCATCCAGAAACCTCTCGTCCGCTTCCGCCGCCACACTCTGATGTTTCCCTATCACAACGGAAGGTTCCGACTGCCAAAGCATAAAGAAGTTGCCTCGCTTCTGCTTCAACAAATACTCTTCTGCTGCCAGATTAAAATAGATATCCGTACAGCGATTATCAATGCAGAACATTATGCAAAGAGTGTTTCATGGAAGATTTCACCGACCGTCGGGTGTGGGAAGACAGTCTTCTGAAATTCTTCCACCGTATATCCGTGCTGCACGGCAATTCCGGCAAGTACAATCAACTCGGAAGCCGGATTGCCCAGCATGTGGCAACCTATTATCCGGTCATCATCATCCAGTATCAGCTTGCAAAGCCCGTTTCCCTGCTCGTTCTCGGCTACGAAACGGCCGGAATAGGCCATCGGCAATTTCTGCACATGATAGCTGATACCGGATGCTTTCAGTTCTTCCTCAGTTTTACCCACGCCGGCCACTTCGGGATTAGTATACACTACGCCCGGCACGCAATCGTAATTCATCCGGTCTTCCACCTCCAGAATATGATTGATGGCAACCTCACTCTCGCGGATGGCGGTATGCGCCAGCATAGAATGCCCGGTGATGTCACCACAAGCATACACGCATGGATGGGAAGTTTGCATGTGTTCATCCACTTTCACGCCGTTGCGCAGCAGTTCTATGTTCAGTTTATCCAAGCCCACCTGCAGCAGGTTGGCTTTCCGACCGACGCTGACTAATATCTTTTCAGTCTCGATGAGCGACGTTTTGCCATCCTTCTCAATGGTGACTCCTTCGGGACTAACTTCAACCACTTTGGTATTCAGATGGAATTTGACTCCGCGTTTCTGATATTCCGCACGCAGCATGCCACTGGTTTCTTTATCCATAGCACCCAGTACTTCGGGCATCATCTCGACCACATGCACCTGCACGCCCATACTATTGAAAAAAGAAGCGAACTCCATCCCGATGACACCGCCACCGATGATGACCAGTGAAGATGGCAGCACAGTGCTCTCCAGGGCCTCTTTTGACGTCCAGTAATCAACTCCGGACAAACCTTTAATAGGCGGGATAACCGTGTCGGAACCGGTACACACCAACAGGTAGGTTACTTCGTACGTCTCCCCCGATGCCGAAACCCGGAAGCGTCCGTCCGCTTCGCCCGTAATCACAGCTTCGTGAGGTACAATGACAGCACCGTAGGAATTAACAGTCATCTGCACACCGCCGGTCAGCTTTTTCACAATCTTATCCTTGCGCTCAATCATCTTCTGCATATCGAACGCCGAACCGTCGGGCACGGAAATGCCATACTTCGACGCGCTTTTCATATTGTCCCACAACTTGGCGGAATAGAGCAAAGTCTTGGTAGGAATGCACCCCTCGTTAAGGCAGACGCCACCAATGGCTTTCTTCTCAAACAAGACTGTTTGCAGCCCGTTTGCAGCCGCTCTTTCGGCTGCCGTATAACCGGCAGGACCGCCGCCGATGATAGCTATATCATATTTCATAAATCAGTAGTATTAAGTTATTTATGCAGTAACAACAAACAAGAAGAGAGCAAAGTTCTATAAGTATCGACAAGGGAAGTTGCTGTTTTTCAGCCCCAATGGCCTGTTTCATAAAAATAATCTGTATTTTTGCAGAAATTTAAGGAATTATATGGTAGCCCCCGAAATAGCAATTGTTGACTCCAACACCCTGTCGTGTCTGGGATTGCAGAATCTGATGGAAGAAATCATCCCGATGGCCGTCATCCGCGTGTTCAGTTCGTTCGAGGAGCTGGTGGATGATACGCCCGACATGTATGCGCATTATTTCGTCTCGGCACAGATATACTTTGAGCATACGGCTTTCTTCCTGCCCCGCAAACCCAAAACAATTGTATTGGCAAACGGCGATAACCAACCGCAACTGGCGGGAATACCGACCCTGAATATTTATCAGGATGAAAAGGTATTGATAAAAAGTATTTTGCAGCTACACCAGTTCGGACATAAAGAGGGGCATCCGCATGGACATCCACATCCGGCAACAGGGCACCCTTGCGGCAATTCGTATGCCGAACACGACCTCTCTCCTCGCGAAATAGAAGTGCTGGTGCTGATTACCAAAGGACTCATCAATAAGGAAATAGCCGACAAACTAAACATCAGTCTGACTACCGTCATCTCCCACCGGAAGAATATCACAGAGAAACTGGGCATCAAATCGGTGGCGGGACTGACTATCTATGCCGTGATGCACGGATATGTAGAGGCAGACCGCATCTAAATAGAGTTATAAGACAAACTCCATCTTCATCCTGATACTTATTTTATAAGCACTTTGCACAGAAAATGCGAAGCGCCGGAACTAAGTAGCCGCACCGCTACTTTTATCCTTTTTCCCTGCAACGGCTAAGGAAAATCATAGTGAACGGCTATTCTTTCCACCATGGGGTTCTTTTCTTTCCACCATGGTGGAAAGAAACTTTCTCCGTGGTGGAAAGAAAAGAACCCCATGGTGGAAAGAATAAGCATCCACATACAAAAAACTTATCATCCGGCAGAAAAAACAATAAAAGTGCCTGGGAAAAGAGTTAAGCCATTCTCTAAATCCTCATTAATGAGGATTGCGGGAAAAAGAGAAATGCCCTTACTTTGCAAACGAAATAATAGAAGCAAAAAAAATGGAGAAGAGTAAATTGTTCGCCTTTGCCCTGACACTCCTGTCAATAGGAAATGTATGTGCAGAGGAAGTGGATACCCTGAAAATCGTGGATGTTGAAGAAGTCCTTATCATTGCAGCCCCCAAAGAAAACCGTAAGTTGCGCGAACTGCCCAACGCCGTCACCCTGCTTTCACAACAGGACATGCAAGCTGCACAAGTAAACTCAATCAAAAACCTGACCGCACTTGTACCCAATATATTTATCCCCGATTATGGTTCGCGCCTGACTTCCGCTGTTTATATCCGCGGCATCGGCTCGCGTATCAACACCCCGTCCGTAGGATTGTACGTCGACAATATACCTTATATAGATAAGTCGGCATTCGACTTTGATTATTCCGATATTGAACGTATCGACGTGCTGCGCGGCCCGCAAGGCACACTGTACGGACGAAATGCGATGGGAGGAATTATTAAAGTGCATACCAAATCTCCTTTCTCCTATCAAGGCACCGACTTCCGCATTGGAGCCGGCACACATAACCAATACAATACTTCCGTCACGCACTATCACCGGATAAACGAGCGGTTTGCTTTCTCCGCCGGAGGGTTTTATGACTATGAGGGAGGATTCTTCCGCAATGCGGCACGCAATAATGATAAGTTAGATAAAGGACAATCCGTAGGTGGACGCGCCCGTGCCATCTATCTGCCCAGCGAAAACTGGAAGCTCGACTTCAACCTAAGCTATGAGTATAGCGACCAGGGCGGCTATCCTTACGGACTTTATGATAAAGAAAACGGAACTGTTGCCAAACCCGCTTACGATGAAGAAAGCAGTTACTACCGCAATCTGCTGAATGCCGGACTGAATCTGGAATATCAGGCGCAAAACTTCATTCTGAGTGCCGTCACCGGCTATCAGTGGTTGCGCGACCGCATGTTCATGGACCAGGATTTCTCCGCAGCCAATATCTTCAATATAGAACAGAAGCAAAGAATAAATACGTTCTCAGAAGAAATCGTTCTGAAATCCAAGCCCAACCGTCGTTGGCAATGGACCACAGGCGCTTTCGGTTTCTATCAATCCCTGCATACGGACGGTCCGGTGCTATTCCACCGGGATGGCATCACTTCGGTAATTGAAGGAAATGCAAACAGTGTTTTCGACGACCTCGCATCAATGGGGGTGCCGGGCATACCCGTCATGCACCTGGGCATCAATAATGAGAGTTTACCCGTCAGCGGAAGTTTCGACACCCCTACGCTGAGCGGTGCCATTTTCCACCAGTCCACCTTCAATGATTTATTTGTCAAAGGCTTGTCGGCAACCATCGGTTTGCGAATGGACTATGAGAAAGTAAAGATGGAATATAACTCTGCCGCCGCAACCACCAACTTCAACTTCTCCATGAAGATGGGAAATCCGGCCAATCCCCAGATTATCGAGAGTCAAGGCCTTGAAGGAAATGCGGCTTATCTGGGCAAAGAATCTACCGACTACGTTCAGCTATTGCCTAAGTTCGCTTTGCAATACGAATGGAACAAGGGAAATAATATTTACGCAACCGCCGCACGTGGCTATCGTTCGGGAGGATATAACATTCAGATGTTCTCCGACCTCGTGACGGGAGTGCTCAGCAACTCCATGATGGATGCCATCATGACCGACCCTAACTTCAGCAGGTTCTCTGCCATGATTGAACAAATGAAAAAAGAATTGCCGGAGGTAAGCGATGCCACCAAGTATAAACCGGAATATACCTGGAACTACGAAATAGGAAGCCATCTCACGCTTTGGGAAGGGCGCTTGCTTGCCGACCTCTCCGCTTTCTACATGGATACACGCAACCAGCAGATTGCAAAGTTTGCGGAGAATGGTCTGGGCCGTATCACAGTGAACGCAGGAAAAAGCCATAGTTACGGTGCCGAAGCAAGCCTGCGTGCCGCTCTTACCACTGCATTTACGGTAAACGCTTCTTATGGATACACTTATGCTACTTTCAAAGAGTACGCAACCAACGTTAAAGTGGACGGAGAGACAAAGGAGATAAGTTACAACGGCAATTACGTCCCCTTCGTGCCCAAACATAC
Organism: Bacteroides sp. AM16-24; assembly: GCF_003471885.1. Lineage (NCBI taxonomy): Bacteria > Pseudomonadati > Bacteroidota > Bacteroidia > Bacteroidales > Bacteroidaceae > Bacteroides > Bacteroides sp. AM16-24. The sequence goes on along the minus strand of NZ_QRKI01000008.1, from coordinate 100,535 downwards.
ACTGAGTCTGGGCGGACAATACATCTTCCGCATCAACCCGGGGCATTGGCTGGACCGCATCCAGGTAAATGCCAACTACACCGGTGCCGGACGCATCTACTGGACAGAGCAGAATGACGTCAGCCAGTCCTTCTACGGCATACTGAACGGACGCCTCAGTCTACAGAAAGGCAACGGACAGATTGACTTCTGGGTTCGCAATGCACTGGATAAAGATTATGCTGCTTTTTACTTTGAAAGCATGGGTAACGGGTTCATGCAGAAAGGACGGCCTATACAAGCGGGGATTGAATTGCGTTGCAGGTTCTGAAAGCAAGTACATTCCTATAAGAATATTTTTCCTGAACAGGAGCAAGTTTGATATTGTATTCGGATATTTCCGAAACAGTTTCCACTTTTACAGTGGAGTATCAAAAATAAGCATTACCTTTACACAGTGAATCGAGTAAGTATGCCGCATTGCTATAGGCTTATATGCAAGATACCTAACGCCATCGACTTGTGCCTGATGCACAAACCGATGGCGTTTTTCTTTATTCAATAGGAGCACCGCAATTTGCAAAGGCGCTCACGTCGCTTCTGCAACTGAAGGTTATTCCGCAGTAGAGCCGCTGTAAACTTTTCCGTTTACCGTGACCTGTCCTGCTTTGTTGCGGATATCAAGCCCCTTTCCGGCGTTGCCGAAATTAGTGCCGGAAGTTGCGTCATAGGTAAATGTTACCGTCTGGCTGCTCTGGCTCGGATTGGCATCAATGTAAACGGAAGGATAGTCTGTGGAAGCAGCGTTGTCCTTCAGAACACTGAATGTGCAACTGTTTCTCAATTCAACTACCTTCGGGCAGTTGTAGGCGGTGTTGCTGCCGCGATTTCCAATGGTGAGGGCTGCAGAAGGCGCCTGATTGCCATCTCCCCAAGAAGTAGCTCCTGCCGGCTTATTGCTGCCGATTCCCGTGTCATAACTGCTGCTAACGTTCAGTTTGAACGTGCACCCATCGAAGGTAAAATTGCCTCCACGCAGGAAAGCACCCTGCCAACCACCGGTAAAGGTACAGTTTGTTGCCGTCACAGTGCCGGGAACATTGAACATCAAGCCGGTTTCCTCAGCCGTGAAAGTGGAATTTGTGAGCGTAACTACGTGGCCGGAACCGTTTTCCTTGGCAGCATTCGAGGAAAGACAATAATATTTGCAGTTCATTGTACTGTTTTCTACTGTAATCTTAGCCGAACTTACGCGCGGGTCTATCAAGATACCGGCCGAACCGACAGAAGGAGCGGTATATTCAATATTCTTCATGGTGAAGTTGCCTCCGATACTTTGATTGATAGCGATGGCCTGGCTGTAGTCAGTGATTTTACCCTTGCTGATACCGTCACCGTTAAAGATCAGTGTTGCTCCTCCAGCAATAAGGTGAAAGCCCTTGTCTTCCAGTGTCAGTGTATGTGTGCCCACATTGATCTCCATGTTCTTGCCTTCTGCCACAACTATGCGGCTCTTGATGCTTGCGTCAGCTTGCAACGTAATCTTCTTCACTTCCGCACCGGCCGCAATGTTGATGCCTCCTTTCTCGATTACCAGTTCATCTATCACGGTACCGTCCTTGATTTCCAATGTGTTTTCTCCGGTACTGGAAGTCACTTTGGTCCAAGATCCGCCGTTCAGTTCCACATGCTCAATGTTCTTCACGTTCAGCGTGCCTGTGGTACCTTGGGGAACATTGATGACGGCAGCCGGAGTGGCTGTATCATCCGTAGCCCCCTTCACGGTGAATTCATTGCTACTGACAGAAGCAATGTTAATAGTGACAGGCTCTTCTGCCGTACTGGAAGAAGGGATGGCAATCTCTCCGTTGGCAGCTACACTTTCAATTGTGATATTCTTCACGCCTTCTTCCAAAGCCTTGTTGGCGGCTTCCGCATCGGCTACGGTTTGTGAGAAATTGATGGTTTCTCCATCAATCTCCACAATGCGGATGGGACGCATTTCCTTGGCTGTACCGGCCGTTACTGTAAAACTGGAAGTGGTATGGAACACTTGAGCTTCTGCTATTCCTATCTTCAAGGTGGCTGTGATACCTCCGGAGTACGTTCCTGCGGGCACGGGGATATCCAGCACCAGCGGATCTGTGCCCGTGGTGGTAAATGAGAGGGTAACTTCGCTGCCTGTGCTCGACAGTGCATCCAGCGTGGCGGTTGCACCGGGAGTCAGGACGGCTGTTCCGGTAATGTTGGATGCATTCAGTTTCAGTGTACCTTGCGCGCCGCTTTCAATGCCGCTCACTTGGATACGCATCAATCCGCTCAACAACTGCGTAAACTCCACCTTGTTCTTGGCCTCATTCAGCTTACCGAACATCGGCGCGTTGCTCACGGGATAAGTGTAAGTAGTGGGGAAAGTCAATGTGCACGTGGATGGAGTGTAGTTCTTCGACGGATATACCGCATATTCCAATTCCGACATTTCGCCCGTGACCGTGCCTTTAAAGGTACCGGTGCTTCCACCCTCGCCGTTTTTCAATTCAAATGTTCCGGTGGAACTGTAAACATTGTCTTGTACCAATGTACCGAAGACATAGAAAGCGTCTCCTGCACTCCAGTTTACGTTATAGTTTACATCCACCGCAGTACGTGTGTCCGCACCGGTGGTGGCAGTCAGGGTCAGTTCATCTTGTTGCGTGGCAGCTCCGTTCTCCATAAGTTCTTCGTTGGAGCAACCTGCCAATGCGGCTGTGCAAAGCAGGGCCGTGAGGTAAGTCAATCTTTTCATGTTTGAGTAATTTTTTTGTTTTGAAAATTAATTGTAGTGGGAACATCCGCTTACGTGCGGAGGTGGGCATCATTGCCAGTAACCGTCTTCCTTGTCCCAAGTGGGAAGACCGGATTCGGTGTCGCTGGTTGCAAAGCCAGTTTCCACCGCCACCTGCAATATTTCTATTTCGGGCGGCTCATACCTCTCTTTTGGTTGGGTATCCATCATGTTTTTTTTGAGTATTACGGTCTTCCTCAGCTCCATGGCAGGCCTGTAAATAAACACGAAGCGTAGAACTGATTGCTACACTTCGCCAGTAACGGGGCCCTGAGATTGCCCTTAATCCACGAAATGATACAATGCAGCCCCACGCTTATAGCGTGAAGCCGTCCAGGTATCATTCTTGTGGATTGAAATTTCTCAGGTTTCGTTACTGACAAGAATGAAGCAAGACGCTTCTAAATATTATTCTAAAAAAACTTTGCGGCAGACGCTTCCGCACACCCGGCAAATGTAAAGTTTGCCGCCGACATAAACAAGAAAAATGAAAGATATTTTAAAAATGCCTGTCATAAGTGTCAGGATTCCCAATTCGACAAAGCATGGGTAACGGATTCATAAAGGAAGGATGGCTACAGGCGGGCATTGGGTTGTGTTGCAGATTCTAAAACCTCGCTCAGCCCGCTAAAATAGGCTTGTTTGCAGGGATATGAATAAAGTGTGATAAGATGGTAGGGTGATAATGTGATAAAGTGGCTGCGCTATATACCACAGAGTGTTATCCCGCTACTACCTTACCACCCTATCATCTTACCACCCTATCACTCTTTTATTCATTTCTTTTCAGTTATGAATTATATTCAACTACTGATTCGTATTAGTAATAGCTGATCATAAAATAAGAGATAAATTATCATTGATGTGCCAAGTTGTTTTTTAAGCGTTGCCAAACTACAAGAACTTTTGCTATCTTTGTGTCGTTAACGGATTAAATAATATAGTAGCAGGAGGATAGCAGATGGATCCACAGAAATACATAGTACCCGGCAGAAAAAGACTTCCCTACGGCATGATGAACTTTGCACTCATCCGTCGCGAGGACTATTATTATGTAGACAAAACTCATTATATCCCCCTGATAGAACAGGCAGACCGTTTCTTCTTTTTTATCCGTCCCCGCCGCTTCGGCAAGAGCCTGACGCTGAATATGCTGCAACACTATTACGACATACGCACCCGTGACAAGTTCGAAGCTCTTTTCGGCGACCTATATATCGGACAACATCCCACACCGAGCCGCAACAGCTACCTGGTGCTCTATCTCAATTTCTCCGGTATCACCGGTGAACTGAACAATTATCGTAAAGGTCTGGACGAACATTGCCAAATCTGTTTCGACTACTTCTGTGAAGTATATGCCGACCTCTTGCCCGAAGGTATCAAAGAAAAATTGGATGAAAAAGATGGGGCCGTCAACCAATTCGATTTCCTCTATCATGAGTGCGAACGTGCCGGACAGAAAATGTATCTCTTCATCGATGAGTACGACCACTTCACCAACGCCATCCTCGCCGATCCCGAAAGCCTGCATCGCTACACCAACGAAACGCATGGCGAAGGCTACCTGCGCGCTTTCTTTAATAAAGTAAAAGCAGGAACTTATTCAAGCATCGAGCGTTGCTTCATCACTGGCGTCAGCCCTGTCACGATGGACGACCTTACCAGTGGCTTCAACATCGGAACAAACTACTCCCTCACGCCGAAATTCAACCGGATGATGGGATTCACGGAAGAGGAAGTGCGCGAAATGTTGACCTATTACTCGACGAACAGCCCCTTCAAGCACACCGTGGACGAGTTGATAGAAATCATGAAACCGTGGTATGACAACTATTGCTTTGCGCAGGAATGTTACGGTGAAACCACGATGTACAACTCCAACATGGTGCTTTACTTCGTCAAGAATTATATTGACAATGGCAAAGCACCGCTAAACATGGTGGAAGAGAACATCCGCATCGATTACGAGAAACTGCGCATGCTCATCCGCAAGGACAAAGAGTTTGCCCATGACGCCTCCGTCATTCAGACTCTGGTGAGTCAAGGCTTCATCACCGGTGAACTGAAGACCGGCTTCCCTGCCTCCGGCATCACCAATCCGGACAACTTCGTGAGTCTGCTCTACTATTTCGGAATGCTCACCATTAGCGGCACGCACGAAGGAAAAACGAAACTGACCATCCCCAACCTAGTAGTACAGGAACAACTATATACTTATCTCTTGAACACCTACAATGATGCCGAACTGAGTTTCAGCAGTTACGAGAAGAGCGAACTGGCAAGCCGTCTCGCTTATCGGGGTGATTGGAAAGCCTACTTCGACTACATCGCCGACTGCCTGAAACGCTACGCCTCGCAACGCGACAAACAGAAAGGCGAATTCTTCGTTCACGGCTTCACCCTCGCCATGACTGCACAGAACCGCTTCTACCGCCCCATCTCCGAACAGGACATCCAGGCGGGCTACGTCGACATCTTCCTCTGCCCCATGCTGGACATCTACTCCGACATGGCGCACAGTTACATCGTGGAACTGAAATATGCCAAATACAAAGATCCCGAAACTCATGTGGAGGAGTTACGTCAGGAAGCAATTGCCCAGGCCAACCGCTACGCTGATACGGATACGGTAAAGCGTGCTATCGGCAGCACCCGGCTACATAAGATTGTGGTGGTGTATAAAGGCATGGAAATGAGAGTGTGCGAAGAAATTCTTCCTCCTACTCATTAATCGCGCCACACCCCGGACAGCGTCCTTTCTTTTTGAGTTTCTGTCCGCAATTACCACAACGATAGCGATAAACAACAAGTGTGGTATGCATCTTTTTCATAAAAATCCAAATGAAAGCGACAAGGAAGGCGTAGCCAATATATATCTGTGTAGTCAATATAAAGAAGAAATAGCAGAAGATGCAGCAAGATGCCAGGCCCAACAAATAGAACATAGCGGCAGCAGGCGAAAGCTGGCGGAACAAATCATCGAGCACTGCCAACAACACTATGATAAACAACCAGATGCTCAGCAAGAAGATCGAAAGGATAAACGGCACTTTGAAAGGAGAAAGCGTAGGATTAAAGTAGAAGTGTTCCCACGTTTCGGGCACAAAAACTTGCATGGACTCGTACACAGTGGCACTGAATGCCATCAGCAGGCAAAGCAACAACGGATACACACTATCTATATCATTGAAATAAACCATCTTCAACTGTTTGCGACGGAACAAGCGAAGCATCCAGGCACCCACAAACAATGCGAAAATGACAACGAAATACGATGCATGCGTATCACTGAACAAATAAATGAATTGGGAAATACTATCCGTCGGCACAAAAGCCTGCATCATCTCCCGCTCACCAATCCAGCCTTGTATCTCCTGAGTATGGGCCAGCTTCACCCAGACACTATCCACACTATCCGCCGGATGAATGGCAAATTCGGCCACTACCACACGATCTCCTTTGTAAAGGGTATTATAGCAATCTTTCACCGGTAGACAGGCAAGCACAACAGAATCTTGCACCACTTCCAGATTGGTGTTCAGCGTATAGTGGCGGTCATAAAGGTAAGTCAAAGAATCGCGGGTCCCAGCGCTCATACCTTCATCATCCAGGTTGGGACGGGAATAACGGCAAGAAAGAAAACTAAAACACAAGAATAAAGAAATCCAAATAAGTGCAGACCTGCGCAGAGAAAAGAAACCATATACTCTACGCAGTCCTATGCTGATTCGCATTTCTGAACCATATTTCACTTCCTTATTCCGCATAAACCTTCATCTGACAATTTTTACAATCAAACTCCAGACGGAAACGCTTACCATCGGTTCCCAACAGGTAATAAGGTTCCCGATAAGGCGAACGCCCTTTTTGGAAAGTAGGACACCAGCCCATACTATATCGCAAGCAATGCTTGCAAAACATCAGGACAGCACCCGGAACAGCTTGTTTCTCATAGGCCGGAGCCACGGAAGCAATGCCGTGGTCAGTATAAAAAGAAGCGGCACGAGTGTTCATCACATTGCCGAGATACGTCAATGAAGTTCTGGAAGCGACTGATTTATGCGAAGTATCCGGAAGCGGGAAAGGATGGACGGTCGGTTTCCAGACAGCCAGTTCCTGACGGTAGTTGATGCAGCGGGCAGTAATAAGTTTTTCTATAATCTGGCGCCGCCATTCGGCTACGACGGAAGCAGGAAGAAACCAGTTGCCGGAAAAATGAATTTCAATGGCGGAACCAGTTCCGGGCGAGTGATGATTCACCCCTACAGGGGAACAAGCTTCAAAAGGAGTGTTTCCTAATTTGCCGAGTTGTGTACGCAGATTATCCGCCTGCAGTGTACGGGCAAGTTCTTTCTGATAAGGGAAAGAAAGGGTTACACTATTATCATCCTCATCTGTAGCAGTCAGGGTAAAGCCGAAGGCGGTATCTGCCAAAAGCAAGGATACGGAAATCTTTCGTTCGGAAGACTTACGTGCCAGCAGCTTCTCAAATTCCTGATCGTAGTTACGATAAAGCACAGTACGCTGACGGATACGGGGCATCTCACCTGCCGGATAGAGTTTATTCCCGTCCACACGGTTGATACGGAAACCTTGCAGACGTCCCTGCTCATCGATATAACAAACACCGTCACCGTTATTGAATGATTTCAATCCGGCTACTGTAAGGTAGTTTCCGCGTTGTTCCTTCATGGTTCCCATCTCTTCACCGAGGGATTTCGGAGTATCGAAAGAGAAAATTTCCTCACTGCGTCCGTGCAGGAAGTAATGCGTAAATCCACGACTAAAACTTTTATCTAACTGGGGACGGAAGGTATAATTACAAGTACCGGAAGAAGCCCGGGCGTATTCTTTACGACGTGTAAAGATAGCATCCAGCTTTTGGCGGTAGGCAGCCGTAACATTCTTTACGTAAGAAACATCTTTCAGACGACCTTCTATCTTGAGCGAAGTGGCACCTGCATCAAGTAACTCTTCCAAGATATCACTCTGATTCAAATCTTTAAGGGATAGCAAATGCTTATCACGTACAATTACTTTTCCGTCGGCATCCACCAGACTGAAAGGCAAACGACAGAATTGCGCACATTCTCCCCGATTGGCACTACGTCCGAAACAAGCCTGGCTGACATAACATTGCCCGCTATAGCTAACGCATAGTGCCCCATGTACAAATACTTCCAACGGCACTTCCGGACAGGCTTTATGAATATGGCTGATTTCCTGCAAAGAAAGTTCACGTGCCAATACTACTTGTCGGAAACCAGCTTCTGCAAGGAAACGCACTTTCTCCGGTGTACGGTTATCCATTTGCGTACTGGCGTGTAGAGGGATAGGCGGCAGATTCAGACGGGTAATTCCCATATCCTGCACAATGAGTGCATCGACACCCGCACGATACAAATCCCAAATCATAGCTTCCGTTTCCGCCAGTTCTTCTTCCTTCAGAATCGTATTGACAGTTACATAAATCCGGGCATTATATAAATGGGCATGCGCCACCAAAGCAGCGATATCTTCCAGTGAGTTACCGGCAGCCGCACGCGCACCAAAGCGGGGCGCACCGATGTACACTGCATCCGCACCGTGATTGATAGCCTCGATACCACATTCCAGATTCTTGGCAGGTGCCAACAATTCTATTTTCCGTTGCTTTATCATTCTATTCAGTTACAAGTTACAGGCTACAAGCTACAACTAGCTACGCGCTATCATACCGAACGGTACTTGTAACTCGTAGCTTGTAGCTTGTCACTTATTTTATATCGTTAATATTGTACGGAGTTTCCTGATAAACGAAATAGTTCAACCAATTAGAGAACAGCAGATTGGCATGAGCACGCCAGCGTACCATCACACCTTTGTCCGGATCATTATCCACATAGTAATTACGAGGTACTTCAATGGGCAGACCTTTATCCACATCCCTGCGGTATTCCGTATCCAGCGTTAATGGAGAGTATTCCGAATGTCCGGTGACAAAGAACTCACGTCCACCACGTGCTACCACCAGGTGTACGCCTGCATCTTCCGATTCCGAAAGTAAAGTAAGTTCAGGCACTTTCAAGATATCTTCTTTCCGTACTTCGGTATGGCGGCTATGAGGTACATAGAACATATCATCAAAACCACGGAAAATAGCATGCAACGGATCTAAAGGACGATGCTCGAATATGCCGAACATTTTCTTATCCAACGCATACTTGGGTACTCCGTAGTGATGATAAAGTCCGGCCTGTGCAGCCCAGCATATATAAAGGGTGGACGTGACATGCGTACGCGCCCAATCGAATATTTCCATTATTTCATCCCAATAGGTCACTTCTTCGAAATCCAGTTGTTCTACAGGGGCACCGGTGATAATCATACCGTCGTACTTCTCACCACGCATTTTTTCAAAGTCAGTATAGAATGCCCGCATGTGTTCTACAGGCGTATTCTTCGATGTATGACTCTTGATTTTCATGAACGAGATTTCCACCTGAAGCGGTGTATTGGAGAGCAAACGCACAAGATCTGTCTCTGTGGTAATCTTCAAAGGCATCAAGTTCAGGATAACGATGCGCAACGGACGGATGTCCTGTTGCGTGGCGCGGGAGTTGTCAATAACAAATATGTTCTCTTCTTTCAGCAACTCTATCGCCGGCAGCTTATCAGGTAAATTTAATGGCATAAGTTATCAGATTATCTTTAATTTAGAATACAAAGGTACGTGATAATTTTGAAATCTCCCGCGAAAGAATGAAAATGTAGAGCAATTTCAAGTTATTTATCTTCTTCATACAAAGCATTATAGATAAAATTATCAACAAAAAAGCATCTTTCCTTTCATGTATTTAAAATATTACTATACCTTTGCCGCCCGTAAAGTTAATGAACATTGAAAAACATTAAGATGGAATAGAGCCGGAATTCAAGCGTGAATTCACTTAATTAGCATCCCAAAGCCACTGACTTTCCTATACCAATTATGGTTCTTACCCACCCCAGATATTCCGATGCTTTAATTAACACATTAATTTGAAATGCGACAGTCGTGTTTCACAAAAAAACATATTATTATGAACAAAACAACTATCAAAAACAACAGACTGACCTTTTTCTCATTCTGTATCATTTTCTTATTTAGTTCTTGTGTTAATAAATTAGACTCAGAAACTTCTCCCGATGCTGTTCCCGGCACTATTCCCATCAATTTCACTACAAAAGTCAGTAAAGCCGATACACGTGTGACTAATACTGCCTTTGAAAAAGGAGATAAAGTAGGTTTATATGCAATGCTTCCATCTACTCCAATTACAGAAAAGCGCTACATTGACAATTTACAACTGGAATGTGGGGAAAAGAATGTATTCATCCCTGAAAAGACCGTTTTCTATCCGGCAGGAGATGCAACACTCAATTTTATCAGTTATTACCCCTATCAGTCAACCGGAATAAAAACAGGCCAATCTACCATTCCTGTATCTGTACAAACCGACCAAAGCAGCACAAAAGCTCTCTCCATATCCGATTTCATGATAGCCTCCGAGAAAAATGTAGAAAGCAGCGAAGATGCAGTCGTACTTCATTACAAGCATAAGTTGACCAAGATAAAAATCACAATCACAGCCGGTACTGGGGAAGATATAACAAAGATATATAAAGCGAATCCTCAGATTATCGCAGTAGGTTTCAAGACCAAAGCAGAATATAATACTGATACGGATAAGTTTATAAATCTGACAGAGGAAGCAGACATCATCCCATATGGTGAATGGAACATAGTAAAAGGGACTTTAACAGGAAAAGAATTCATCATCATACCACAAGACGCTGATTCCGAAGCTCAATCCTTTATAATGGAATGGAATGGAAAATTATACACCTGTCCAATGCCAGAACTAAATATGGCAGGAAGCAAACAATGTCAAATTGATATCGAAGCTATGCAAACAACCAGTCATTTTCTTACCGGAATAACCAGTACAGTTGAAGACTGGCTGGCTGGAGATAGCAAAGATACGAACAACAGCGGCAGCATCACAACCGTTCATTTGGCTGCACTTACTTTTTCTCAATCGAACATATATAGAATCTACCACGAAGGCAAACCGATAGCGGAAGTTTGTAAAGAATATCTAAAATCTGATAAAATTACTTCAAGAGCAATTGTTGCATACCCGGTCAAAGAAGACGAAACAAGCGATCTGAGCAAAGGCACTGTTTTAAACTTTCAAGATGATAAGAGAGCGATATGTGGAGGGACCATACAGTGGAATACAGACGATAGCTCCTTTATTTATACAGAAGGCAATCTTCAATCTGTTAATAAATTCTACCTCAATGAAAAAGGGGAAATCTTGCTGGAAGAAACGAATAATCCTATCAGCATAGATATAGTCAGCCATACCATTAGAGATATAAGAAAAGGAGACTCTTATGAGTATCCAATCGTAAAAATAGGCACTCAATATTGGATGAGAGAAGATTTATGTGCAACGGCGTACAGGGATGGAACCACACTGAACAAACAAACTCAGTTAGGAGAAGGTGCAGGATATTTCAGACCTCAGAATACAGAAACATATCTTTATAATGGAGAAGTTATTCTTGACGGAAACTTGGCACCCGTAGGATGGAGAATTCCAAATAGTGATGATTGGCAAGCCTTAAAAGGATACACCGAAGACAACGCTTCGATACTAAAAGCCGGAGAATGGGAAGTTTTTGGTGAAGACGGCACTCTTGACGAAGGCTCTAATCTAACTGGTTTCTCTGCATATCCTGTAGGAATTTGGGGAGTAGGGAAAAATATATGTCCCAAACAAATAGTGTGCTATTGGACACTTAATGATACAGATAACAGCATACCTGAGCGAACTGTCAGTTTTACAGGAAGCGATGCAAAATTTACTTCTGCGGCAACTCATATCAATGATGGAACTTACTATAAGGCCTTTTCCATACGTTGTATAAAAGAATAGCCGGATAAAAAAAAGCATATCTCATTTCTTTTTCGTATTTTTGTTCCCAATGTACAAATAAGTTTTGTTCACTGAACAAAGACAACGAAAAAGAAATGAGAATTATCGACCTGATACATAGCAACGAGAAGACAGCTTTCTCTTTTGAAATACTGCCACCGCTGAAAGGCACAGGCATCGAAAAGCTGTACGAAACCATAGATACTTTACGGGAGTTTGACCCGAAATACATCAATATCACCACACATCGCAGCGAATATGTGTACAAAGATCTGGGAAACGGTTTGTTTCAGCGTAATCGCTTACGCCGCCGTCCTGGAACTGTTGCCGTAGCTGCCGCCATCCAAAATAAATATAATATCACTGTAGTTCCGCATCTTCTTTGCAGTGGTTTCACCCGTGAAGAGACGGAATATGTACTGCTCGACTTGCAATTTCTGGGCATCACCGACTTACTGGTATTGCGTGGAGATAAAGCAAAACATGAGTCTGTTTTCACCCCCGAAGGCGATGGTTACCATCATGCCACAGAATTGCAAGAACAAATCAACAACTTCAATAAAGGCATCTTCGTAGATGGCTCGGAAATGAAAGTGACCAACACACCATTTTCCTATGGTGTAGCTTGTTATCCCGAGAAACACGAAGAAGCTCCCAATATTGACACTGATATCTACTGGCTGAAAAAGAAAATGGAAGCCGGTGCAGAATATGCCGTCACACAGCTTTTCTACGATAACCGGAAATACTTCGACTTCGTAGAACGTGCCCGGAAAGCCGGAGTCACCATTCCCATCATTCCCGGTATCAAACCATTCAAGAAGATATCTCAAATCAGCATGATACCCAAGACGTTCAAAGTGGACTTGCCCGAAGAACTGGCATGCGAAGCGATGAAATGCAAAACGGATGAAGAAGCCAAACAAGTAGGCATCGAATGGTGTGTTAAGCAATGTAAGGAATTAATGGAACATGGAGTACCCAGTATTCACTTCTATTCCATCGGTGCAGTGGACAGTATAAAAGAAGTTGCAAAGCTGGTATACTAAGACTGCAGCCAAGTAACATGAGTTGTAATTTATAAAACCATATATAATATCGTGTTTTTCAAAGAGGTAATAGGACAAGAAGCAGCCAAACAGCGACTCCGGCAGGAAGTGCAAGAGGGACGTATTCCTCATGCTCAGCTCTTCTGCGGTCCATCGGGAGTGGGAAAACTTCCGTTGGCAATGGCTTATGCCCGTTACATCTGTTGCCCGAACCGTACAGATACAGACGCCTGTGGCACTTGTCCCTCCTGCATAAAGTGGAATAAGCTGGTACATCCGGATGTACACTTCGTCTTTCCCATCGTAAAAAAAGGAAAGAAAGAAGTGTGCGACGATTACATAGCTGACTGGCGCCACCTGGTGCTGAACAGCCCTTATTTCAGTCTCAACCACTGGCTAAATGAGATGGATGCTGAAAACGGACAAGCCATCATCTATGCAAAGGAGAGTGACGAGATAGTACGTAAACTCAGTCTGAAATCGAGCGAAGGTGGCTACAAAGTTACTATCGTCTGGCTACCGGAGAAAATGCACGTAGTTTGTGCCAATAAGTTATTGAAGCTTTTGGAAGAACCTCCCGAAAAGACAGTATTCTTATTGATATCCGAAACTCCGGACATGATACTGCCGACAATCCTGAGCCGTACGCAACGTTTCAACATCCGTAAAATAGAAGAAACGGATATTGCCAACGCCTTGCAACAGAAATACGGTGTACGTCCTAATGATAGTTTCACCTTGGCGCATCTTGCCAACGGTGACTTTATCAAAGCATTGGAAACCATTCACCTGAACGAAGAAAACGAACTGTTCTTTGAACTCTTTGTCAGCCTCATGCGTCTTTCCTATCAACGGAAGATACGTGAAATGAAGCAATGGAGTGAGCAACTGGCAGGCATGGGACGCGAACGACAGAAGAACTTCCTGACATACGCCCAGCGTATGATACGCGAGAATTTCATCTATAACCTGCATTGCAAAGAGATGAGTTACATGACTTTGCCCGAACAAAACTTTGCCACCCGCTTCGCCCCTTTTATCAACGAACGGAATGTAATGGGAATGATGGATGAATTGAGCGAGGCGCAGATACATATTGAACAAAATGTAAATGCAAGGATGGTCTTTTTTGATTTTTCATTGAAAATGATAGTTCTATTGAAACAGTAGAAATCAGATATATAGTAGTAATCTCAATCATAAATAAAAAAATGGATTTTAAACTACATAACGGAAGCGGAAGTCTCTGCTGCAAAAGTTGCGGCAGGCAAGACAAGCAGCTGAATACTTACGACTGGCTGGCCGACATTCCCGGAAACGGAGAAGAAAGCGACCTGGTAGAAGTTCAGTTCAAGAATACCCGCAAAGGATATTTCCGCAATAGCAACCATATACCTCTTGAAAAGGGCGACATCGTGGCCGTAGAAGCAACGCCTGGACATGACATCGGTGTAGTGACCCTAACCGGACGCCTTGTTCCGCTGCAAATGCGAAAAGCTAACATCAAGTCTGAGGCTGATATCAAGCGCATCTATCGCAAAGCCAAGCAGGTAGATATGGACAAATATAATGAAGCCAAGGGACGCGAGCATGACACCATGATACGTGCCCGGCAGATTGCCCTCAACCTGAATCTCAACATGAAAATCGGTGATGTGGAATATCAGGGAGACGGCAACAAAGCTATTTTCTATTATATTGCCGACGAACGTGTAGACTTCCGCCAGCTGATCAAGGTATTAGCAGATGCTTTCCATGTCCGTATTGAAATGAAGCAGATTGGTGCACGCCAGGAGGCCGGACGAATCGGTGGCATCGGTCCTTGTGGACGCGAGCTCTGCTGTGCCACCTGGATGACTTCCTTCGTGTCAGTATCCACAAGCGCCGCCCGTTATCAGGATATTTCTCTCAATCCGCAAAAACTGGCAGGACAATGTGCCAAACTGAAATGCTGTCTCAACTATGAAGTGGACTGCTATGTGGAAGCTCAGAAGCGTCTTCCTTCCAGGGAGATCGAGTTGGAAACCAAAGACGGTACTTTCTATTTCTTTAAGGCAGATATTCTGAGCAATCAGATAACCTACTCTACCGACAAGAACATTCCTGCCAATCTGGTAACAATCAGTGGTAAGCGTGCTTTTGAAATCATCGGTATGAACAAACGGGGTACTAAGCCAGAAAGTCTTATAGAAGAAGCACGCCAAGTGGAACCCAAGAAGCCGATAGATTTGTTGGAACAGGAAAGCTTAACCCGCTTTGACCGCAGCCGTAAAGGTAAAAACGGTGGAGAAAATAACGGTGGCGGAAATGGAAACGGCGGTAATAACAACCGCAAGAAAAAGAAAAAAGGAAATCCGAATCAATCCGGAGATCAACAATCCAGACCACGCCCACAAGGTGAGCCCAGACCGCAAGGTGATCAGCCCAAACCACAAGGCGATCAGCGACGGGGAGAGCAACCCAGGCGTAACAAACCCAAGCGCCCCAACAATCCACCCAGACCACAAGGAGAGAAACCAGCCGGAAATGAAAAACCTGCTCAAGAATAAAACATCTCTCCTGAAGAGTTTAATACTACTGTTCATCGCAGGCTTCCACACAGCCTGCGATGAACAGACTGTATATCATTCTTTTCAATCCCTGCCAACAGAAGGTTGGCAGCGGAATGACACACTATTCTTCAATGTTTCGGTTACAGACTCCGCTACACTCTACAATGTATCCGTAGAAGTGAGAAACCGGAACAATTATCCTTATCAGAATCTGCCCTTACTCATCTACTACGACAGTCCGGAAGCCCTAAATATCAAGCGGGATACATTGGAACTGCGACTTGCTGACAATGCAGGTATTTGGTTAGGAGATGGCTGGGGCGGGTTATATCAATCAACTCTCCCAGCAGGCTTCGTTCGTATTGGAAAAGCCGGGGAATACCGCTTCAAAATTATACACCTTCTACCGGACGAAGTTCTTCCCGGCATCAACGATGTAGGAATCAAATTAAAACGCTGACAGTCTCTTTTTGCGTCCTGCATCAATCCGCAGAAAGATGAACAGCAAGATAGTGAATCCCCAAAGCGAAGAACCGCCATAACTAAAGAATGGCAACGGAATACCAATCACAGGTGTCAATCCCAACACCATACCTACATTAATAAATAAGTGGAACAGGAATATACTAACGACCGAGTACCCATAGACTCGACCAAAAGTAGACGGTTGCCGCTCCGCCACAGCAATCAGACGGAGTATTAATATAAGGAATAAGAGTAGCACGGCAGTAGAACCTATAAATCCTTCTTCTTCACCTACCGTACAGAAAATGAAATCTGTATCTTGTTCGGGTACATATTTCAGCTTAGTCTGAGTACCGTTCAGGAATCCTTTCCCTGTCAAACCACCGGAACCGATAGCTATCTTCGACTGGTTGACATTGTATCCGGCACCAGCCAAATCTTCTTCCATGCCTAATACCACCTTGATACGTATCTGCTGGTGAGGCTCCAATACTTTATTAAAGAAGTAATCACTGGAATATAAGAAACCGATAGAACCGATAGCAAACATACCTATCAAAAAATAACTAAGATGACGTTCACTTAACGAAAGGAAAATAAGATACCCAACTACCAGCATACACAGTCCCCATTGCACCCAAACCAAATTAAACGGAGTCACATATTCCGATATAAAATAAGCGATTAACAACACTCCAATGGTAACTAACAATATATTACGTACCGGTTCCCATTTCTTTTTATAAACCCATACCATTCCTGCTGCAGACAGCAAGACCATCGAGAGTACGGCAAACTCTCCTATCGGCGTCGGCGTATCGGCAATAAACACCTGATCAAAACGAATGCCTACCACAAAGTAAACTACTGCACACAACCCGGAAAACAGAACCACACCCGGCATCCCCTCCCGATACAGAACCAAAAAGAAAGCAGTATATACCAATGCGGATCCAGTCTCTCGCTGCAAGATAATAAGCATCATCGGGAACAGAATAAGAAAAACCATCATCCAGATATTCTTCCAGTTCTTCATGGTGAACGAATAGGAATTCATATACTTGGCCAACGCCAGTGCCGTAGCAAACTTGGCAAACTCCGCCGGCTGCAAACTTACTGGCCCCATAACCAGCCACGACCTCGATCCCTTCGTATCAGGAGCTATAAAGATAGTAACCACAAGTAATATGGCAAGTGCTATATAAATCAGATAGGCAAACATATCATAAATATCATCTTCAAGCATCAACAGCACAAACCCTAATCCGAAAGAGCAGATGATCCAAACCAATTGTTTGCCTGCACGAGTGGAGAAATCCCAGAAGTCGCGGTCACCATAATCATAGCTTGCCCCGCAAACGCTGAACCAACCGAATGCAATCAGAATCAAGTAAACACAGATTGTTACCCAATCCAGTGATTTCCATATACTATCTCTCCTCGTCACCATACATTATCACACGATTACTCATTTCTTCCGCTCTTTCCTCACTGGCAGGCGAAAGTTTTCCATTCAAATACTGTTCCATCATTAAAGCACCATAAGGTACTCCGTAGGTTGCCCCCCAACCACCATTCTCCACATAAACAGCAATAGCGATCTTCGGCTTGTCCATCGGGGCAAAACCTATAAATGCAGAGTGGTCATGTCCGCGGTTCTGTGCCGTACCTGTCTTTCCACAGACTTCTACACCCGGCAGGATCGCCCCGGCTATACGGCAAGTAGCACTTCCGGTAACTCCCGTAACGGCAGCCCGCATACCTTCTACAATTTCTTCATAATAAGAGCGGTCAATAGAAGTGTAACGACGTTCCCGGTAGGTACTATCCAATTCTGCATCCTGAATATCCTTCACGATATGCGGAGTCACAAAATAACCACGATTGGCAATGGTAGCTGCTAAATTTGCCATTTGCAAAGGTGTACTTAAAACTTCACCCTGACCGATAGAAATACTGATTACCGTCAATCCATTCCATGATCCACGATAGGCCTTATCATAAACACCTGCATTTGGAATAAATCCGCGTTTCTCACCCGGCAAATCCGTTCCCAGCTTATAACCAAATCCTTGAGAAACCATGTGATCTTTCCATACAGTAAGTGCATTCTGCGGCGAACCGTATTTCTTATCACCAAACATGCGATAAAGCCCCCAACAGAAATAAGCATTACACGAAGTGGCAATTGCCGGTATCAACGGAAGTGGAGATCCATGTCCGTGACATCCCACACGCAGGCCTCCATAAATAAATCCATGAGAACAGGGAAACGATGTGGACGGCTGTATGATACCTTCTTGTAAGAATGTCAACGCCTGGGCTGTTTTGAAAGTAGATCCCGGAGGATAAACACCCATAATCGCACGGTTCAACAACGGCTTCTGTTTATCTTTCTGCAACATATTATGGTTTTTCCCACGCTGACGTCCGATCATCAGATGCGGATCAAAATTAGGTGCCGATACCAGACATAAAATCTCCCCCGTTTCCGGCTCAATAGCCACAATAGCACCGATTTTATTCTTCATCAGACGCTCACCCAACATCTGCAAATCAATATCCAATCCCAATTTCAGGTTCTTTCCCGGTATCGATGGCCGATCCAGTTTACCATCCATATAATGCCCCTGAATACGCCCGTGCGCATCACGAAGCAAAACCTCTACCCCCTTTTCACCACGCAGGTATTTCTCGTATGACTTTTCTATACCTTGCTTACCTACATAATCACCACGGATATAATAATCATCAGCCTCAATATCTCTCATTGAAACTTCACCGATATCCCCCAAAGCATGCCCGGCAGCATTATAGGTATATTGCCGGATAGTACGCCTCTGAATATAAAAACCCGGAAATTTGAAAAGCTTTTCCTGGAATACACCGCACTCTTCCGCTGAGAGTTGCGTCATAAACACTTGATGCGTATATCTGGAATAACCGGGATTCATCCAACGGTTCTTCACATCTTTCATTCGCTTCAGCAACTGCTCTTTCGTAATATTCAGTGTGCGGCAAAAATCGAGAGTATCCAGTTCCGTCACCTCTCGCGGCACGAATGTGATGTCATAAGCAGGTTGATTGAACACCAGCAACTTTCCATTACGGTCATAAATCGCACCGCGTGAAGGATACTGGATTTTATTGAGGAAAGCGTTACTATCTGCGTTCTTCTTGTAAGTATCAGTCATGATCTGCAACACAAAAAGACGCATGATATAAATGATAACAATCACAATTGCTACCCCACCTATCACTAATTTCCGCTTTTCGAGTGTATAATCTTTTGCCATCTTACTTCTTCTTCACTCCTTCTATAGCCATGATACAGGTTACAGTCAGCAACGCACTTGCCACAATTCTCAGCAGCAACGTTCCGATATGGGCGAACGAAAAGAACTCTATGGTAAGTAATATTGCATGATGAATAAAAACGCTAACAATCAAATACTTCAGGAAAGGAACAATCCCCATCGACTTAACCGAAGGAACTATATTTTCAAGCGTATCCCGCGGTACAAACAGACGTAGGAAAGTAGGGCGTAAGAAAGCCAGAGCCACCGTAGCCGCAGCATTCATACCCGGTGTATCCGAGAAGATATCCACCGTCAATCCTAGGAAAAACGCCCACAGCATCAAAGCATTCCGCGGCGTTTCCGACTCGAATTTCAGTATGAGATAGATATATAGAAAAGGAGTGGCATATCCGGCAATATGCACATTATTCAATATCAGTACCTGCAATAGTACCAAACCGATAAACCAACCTATTTTATGCAGATAATTGAGAACCAATTTGATTTACAATTTTACAATTTACGATTGAGGTTACTCCCCTATCATTTATCACTCCTATCACCTTATCACTCCATCACTTCTCCTCTTCCTTCTCCAGCGCTTTCTGCTCCTCTTGTCCGGTACGGGCAATTACCCGCACATTGCTCACCTTACCGAAATCCGTAGCCAGTTTTATCTTCAACAGATAAGAGAGACCGTCGTGAGAATCGGACATATCATCCACCGTTCCCACCATGACTCCTGCCGGAAATACTGTGGAATAGCCACTTGTCACCACCGTATCACCCAAGTTGAACTCTGCATGGCGAGGTAAGTCCTTCAGATATGCAAAGCGAGAATCTCCATATTCCCACTTCAAATAACCAAAATACTCGCTGCCTACAATCTTGCAACTGATACTCGATTTACTGTTCAGCAACGGAATAACGGTAGAGTAATGCGGAGAAGTTTTATAGACAATGCCCACTACTCCATTAGCATCCACCACACCCATTTCCGGACGGATGCCTGCAGACGAGCCTTCATCAAGTGTAATATAGTTATCCACCCGGTTCAAACTGTTTTTGATGACATTCGCCTTGAATATTTGGTATTCTTCCGGTTCAAGCCGTTCCAGACTATAGAGCCGCACAGAGTCCATTCCTTTATTATTCAATGTTTTCTCCAGGAATGCCACTCGTTGCTCCAGCCACATATTACGGTCGAGCAAGTCCTCATTGACAGATTTCAGATGGAAATAAGAAGTTATAGTTCCCGAAACATCGTAAACTTTCCCCGCCACACTATTGGCCGATGTGAAAAACACACTCTGCTGATAGTAATTGAAGCGGAACAATAAAACAAAACTGGCTGCCTCTAACAGTAGAAAGAGGAACCAGTAGTTGTATTTAATAAGAAAGTTCAGTAAATTTCGCATATGCCTTTATTACCGCATCAAGAATGAGAAACGATCCACATTCTTCAGCGCCACACCCGTACCTTTGGCAACAGCGTGCAGGGGATCTTCGGCAATGTGGAACGGAATGTTTATCTTATCAGTCAAACGCTTATCGAGTCCACGGAGCAATGCACCACCACCTGCCAGATAAATACCGTTGTGCACGATATCGGCATACAATTCGGGAGGTGTATTTTCCAATGCATTCAAGATAGCTGTTTCAATCTTTGAAATTGATTTCTCCAGACAGTGCGCTACTTCCTGATAGCATACAGGCACTTCCATAGGCAGAGCCGTGATACGGTTCGGACCATGAACGATATAATCTTCCGGAGCATCCTCACCCAGTTCGGTCAAGGCAGCACCTACATTGATTTTAATACGCTCGGCCATACGCTCGCTGACCTTCACATTGTGTTGACGGCTCATATACTCCTGAATATCAGCAGTCAAGTCATCACCCGCAATGCGGATGGAGTTGTTGGCTACGATACCACCCAAGGAGATAACGGCAATTTCCGTAGAACCACCACCTATATCCACAATCATGTTTCCTTCCGGAGCTTCTACATCGATACCGATACCGATAGCGGCAGCCATGGGTTCAAAAATCAGGTAGACATCACGTCCACCGGCATGTTCGGCAGAGTCGCGCACGGCACGCAGTTCCACTTCAGTACTACCTGAGGGGACACCGATAACCATACGGAGTGAAGGAGAAAACAGACGGTTGCGATTATTCACCATCTTTATCAAACCGCGTATCATCTGCTCGCAAGCATAGAAGTCGGCAATTACACCGTCGCGAAGCGGACGGATGGTACGTATGTTTTCGTGGGTCTTTTCGTGCATCATCTTTGCCTTATCACCCACGGCAATCATCTTATCGGTGCGACGGTCGAGAGCTACCACCGAGGGCTCATCCACCACAATCTTACCATTGGTTGTAATAATGGTATTGGCAGTACCAAGGTCCATCGCTATTTCTTGCGTAAAAGAGAATAATCCCATATTCTAAATGTAGAATTAAGAATGAAGAATTGAGAATAAGAATTCCACTTGACAGCGATTCTTCATTCTTAGTTCTTCATTCATCATTAATATTAGTGTTTGAAATGGCGGATTCCCGTAATCACCATCGCGATGCCATGTTCGTTGCAATAGTCGAACGAAAGCTGATCCTTAATGGAGCCACCCGGTTGAATAACTGCGGTCACACCTTCATTTCCGGCAATCTCCACACAGTCAGGGAAGGGGAAGAAAGCGTCAGATGCCATCACGGCACCTTTCAGGTCGAAGCCGAAGTTCTTGGCTTTTTCGATGGCCTGCTTCAAAGCATCCACACGTGAAGTCTGTCCCACACCGCTTGCCAGCAGTTGCTTGCCTTTAGCCAGTACGATAGCGTTAGACTTACTGTTCTTCACAATCTTGTTAGCAAAGAGCATGTCCTCTATTTCCTGTGCAGTAGGTACTTTCGTGGTTGCAGTTTTCAAATTTTCAGGCTTCTCGATGTTTAGGTCGCGGTCCTGTACCAACACACCATTCAGAAGAGAACGGAACTGCTTCTTAGGCAGTGAGGCAGGCTTGCGAACCAGAATAATGCGATTCTTCTTCTGTCCCAGGATTTCCAATGCGTCTACATCGTAATCAGGGGCAATAATTACTTCAAAGAAGATTTTATTGATTTCCTCAGCAGCCTCCTTATCAACCACTCCGTTTGTGATGAGCACACCACCGAAAGCGGAAACCGGGTCACCAGCCAATGCATCGTTCCATGCTTCGAGCACCGTGGGGCGTGAAGCCAGACCGCAAGCATTGTTATGCTTCAATACAGCAAATGTTGTCTCTTCAAATTCATCGATCAGGTCAACTGCCGCGTTGATATCGAGCAAGTTGTTGTAAGAGATTTCCTTTCCGTGAATCTGGTCGAACATAGCTTCCAGATTTCCGTAGAAGTAACCCTTCTGGTGCGGGTTCTCGCCATAACGCAAAGTTTTCTGATTATTGGCAGAGCAACGAAATGCAGAACCTTCTTCGCCATCGAAGTAGTTGAAGATGGCTGAATCGTAATGGGAAGAAACGGAAAACGCCTCTTTGGCAAACCAACGACGTTCTTCCAGCGAAGTGGTAGCTCCATGTTCCATCAGCATATCGCGGAACGGCTGGTATTGTGCCTGAGAAGCAATGATAACCACATCATTGTAATTCTTGGCAGCAGCGCGGATCAGTGAGATACCGCCTATATCTATTTTCTCGATGATAGTCGGCTCGTCGGCACCAGAAGCTACGGTAGCTTCAAACGGATACAAATCGACGATAACGAGGTCTATTTCGGGAATTTCATATTTTTCTATCTGTTGCATATCCTGTTCCAGTCCGCGACGGCAGAGAATACCACCGAACACTTTCGGATGCAGGGTCTTCACACGTCCACCCAGAATAGAGGGATACGTGGTCAAGTCTTCCACTGCTTTACAGGGATAACCCAGTGATTCTATAAACTGACGAGTTCCGCCTGTTGACAGAAACTCAACTCCTTCTTCATGCAGTTTGGTGATGATTTCATCCAAACCTTCCTTATGATAAACCGATACTAAAGCGGTTTTAATTCTTTTTGTTTCAGACATGGAATTGCGTATATAAGTATTTGATGTGCAAAGGTACTAAAAATGTTTATTTGCACACATACTCAAACACAATAAATTAGGTATAATTAAAAAAGGCAGCAATCCTATTTAGGATTTACTGCCTTTCTCTTTCTTTTTTGCTAAACGGAGAAGTAACCACTCCACTGTGCCAGAGTTGTGCCACGGTCTTGGCACAGTTTTGCCATCACCTTGGCAAGACTATGCCATACTTATGGCACAACTGTGCCAAAGCGATGGCAAGACTTACCAAATAGAGACACGTTCTGCCACCGGTACGTACATCGGATCTTTCTCTGTAATGCCGAATGCCTCATACCATGCTGCAATGTGCGGCAATGCAGCGTCTACACGCCATTTGCCCAAAGAGTGCACGTCAATCTTCGTCAATTGCAGGATGGCTTCGGGACGAGTATTGTTAGCCCAAACATTGGCATAAGCCAGGAAGAAACGCTGTTCGGGAGTGAAACCGTCCTTTACTTCCAGCGGAGCGGCAGCGGTAGCCTTCTTGAATGCCTGGTAAGATACTTGCAAACCTCCGTGGTCGGCAATGTTCTCACCCAGTGTCATACGACCGTTGGCATGTACCCCCGGTGCAACTTCGATGCTGTCAAAGAAAGCAACCATTACATCGGCACGTTTCTCGAAGTTCTTGGCATCTTCTTCCGTCCACCAATCTTTCAGATTACCGTCTTTGTCGTACTGACGCCCCTGGTCGTCGAAGCCGTGTGTCATCTCATGACCGATTACAACACCGATTGCACCGTAATTGAAGGCGTCGTCAGCATTCATATCGAAGAATGGATATTGCAGGATACCGGCAGGGAAACAGATTTCGTTCGTTGTCGGGTTGTAATAAGCGTTTACGGTTTGCGGAGTCATCAACCACTCGTCTTTGTCCACCGGTTTACCGGCTTTGGCAACCATTTCGGCATATCCCCAAAGATTGGCACGTTTGATGTTGTTCCAATATGAATCGTCTTTGATCTCCAAGGTAGAGTAGTCTTTCCATTTATCAGGATAACCGATCTTCACGTGGAAAGTGGCCAGTTTCTCCTGTGCTTTCTTCTTGGTTTCGTCGCTCATCCAGGCAAGGTTGTTGATGCGTTCGCCCAAGCTGGTCTGAAGGTTCTTCACCAAAGATATCATACGTTCCTTGGCAGCAGCAGGGAAGTATTTCTCTACATACATCTGTCCTACGGCTTCACCCAGTGCGGAACTTACCACAGAAACGGCAGTCTTCCAACGGGGTTGCATTTCCTGCGTTCCGGACATGGTACGTTCGTAGAAGTCGAAATTCTGTTGAGCCATCTCATCATTCAAATAACCGGCAGCTGAATCAATCAGTTTCCATTGCAGATAAAGAGCTTGCTGATCGACGGGTAAGGTATTCAGGATGTTGGCAGCTTCAGCAACCGAAGCGGGTTGGCCGACAATGATCTCCTTCACATCTGTCAGGCCAAGACCTGAAAGGTAAGCGTCCCAGTTGAAAGTAGGATAATTCTTCTTCACCTCTTCCATGCTCATCTTATTGTAGTTGGCATGCGGGTCACGCAGTTCGGTACGGGAACGGAAAGCTTTGGCAAGGCGTGTTTCCACGTCCATAACCACTTCCACACCCTTCTTGGCAATAGCCTCATCAAAGCCGGCCAACTGATACATTTTCTGTACATGAGTACGGAAGGCATCACGGATAGCGGTAGTAGAAGAATCAGTAGCCAGATAGTAATCGCGTTCGCCCATACTCAAGCCGCTTTGGTAAAGCTGCACGGCGTTCTCGTTACTGTTCATTTCGTCAGCAGCCACATAAAGGCCGAGGTAAGCACCGATGCCCTGTTTGCGCAGATCGGCGAGCAAAGCATAAACAGCTTCTTTATCTTTCAGGGAAGCAATTTGTTCCAGGTCGGCTTTGATAGGAGCAACACCTTCCTTGTTCAGCTTCACGCTGTCCATAACAATCTTGTAGAGGTCGCCTACCTTTTGTGCTACACTGCCTGCTTCGTGCTGAGTGGCAGCCAGTTCTTCGATCAAACCTTGTATCTGCTTACGATTATTCTCGGCAAGTTCTGTAAAAGAACCGTACTGTGAATACTCAGGTGAAAGTGGATGGTTTTCAATCCAACCGCCACAGGCGTACTGATAGAAACTACTCCCCGGAAGGGCAGTTGTGTCAAGATTGGCAAGCTGAATACCGGCTGTCATTTCAGCTTTCTGCTTGCCCGCACCACATCCCACCATCATAAGGCAAGCTGCAGCTAAAGGTAAATAATGAGTTACTTTCATAAGATATAAAATAATGTTATAAAGTGATAGCGTGATAAAGTGATAAGGAGAAGGCATTCACCGTATCGTTTTATTGTTCTCGCTTGGCTTCTTCCAGCTCGGTAGAGACGGCATCCCACTCTTCCATCACAGAGTCGAGTTGTAGCTTCAGTTTCTGATGCTGCTCGTAGAGGGTCATATCCGAAGCCCCCTCGGGAGTTGCCATGCGGGCTTCAAGGATGGCGATGGCGGATTCGGTCTGCTCTATCTCCGATTCACAATCGGCAACGCGACGTTCCATTTTTTTGAGCTTCTTGTTCAGTTCCTTCTGTTCCTCGTAGGAAAGCTTGGCGCCGGACGGCCGAGTGGTGGTATCCGTATTCTCTTTACCACCGGAGGGTGAAGTAGAAAGTGCGGGTGCTTTCTGCAATTCGTTCAGACTTTCTATCTGCTTCTTTTGCAGGAAGTCGTAGATGCCACCGAGGTGTTCTTTCACAACTCCGCCACCGAACTCATATACTTTAGTCGCAAGTCCGTCCAGGAAATCACGGTCGTGGCTTACTAAAATGACTGTACCGTCAAATTCGCGGATGGCATCTTTCAGTACATCCTTCGAACGCATATCGAGGTGGTTGGTCGGTTCGTCCAATATCAGGAAATTCACGGGTTCCAGCAGGAGCTTGATCATTGCGAGGCGGGTACGCTCTCCACCGGACAACACTTTCACCTTCTTATCAGAAGCTTCGCCGCCGAACATGAAAGCGCCGAGGATGTCACGTATCTTCAAGCGGATATCGCCTACGGCTACGCGGTCGATGGTATCGAATACCGTCAGGCTTTCATCCAGGAGTTGTGCCTGGTTCTGGGCGAAGTAACCGATCTGTACATTATGACCAAGGGTGAGTTTACCGGTATAGTCGGTGATTTCTCCCATGATACATTTTACCAGAGTGGATTTACCTTCACCGTTCTTACCTACGAACGCCACTTTCTCACCACGGTTTATGGTCAGGTTTACATCGTGGAAGATGACATGGTCGCCATAGGCTTTCCGAATATCCTCACAGATGACGGGGTAACTTCCGCTACGGCTGCTGCAAGCAAACTTCAAGCGCAATGCCGAGTTGTCTTCTTCGTCTACTTCAATGCGTTCTATCTTTTCCAGTTGCTTGATGCGGCTCTGCACTTGCACGGCTTTCGTGGCTTTATAGCGGAAGCGTTCGATGAAGGCTTCGGTATCTTCTATCTGTTTTTGCTGATTCTCATAAGCACGAAGTTGCTGTTCGCGACGTTCCTTCCGCAGTACGACGAATTCATCATACTTCACTTTGTAGTCGTAGATCTGTCCGCAAGTGATTTCAATGGTGCGCGTGGTGACATTATTGAGGAATGCACGGTCGTGACTCACCAATACCACGGCATTGGCACGTGTGGAAAGGAAGTTTTCAAGCCATTGGATACTCTCTATATCCAGATGATTGGTAGGCTCGTCAAGCAACAGCACATCGGGACGGCGAAGCAGGAGTTTGGCAAGCTCAATACGCATACGCCAACCACCGGAGAACTCACTAGTGGAGCGGTCGAAGTCTTCACGACTGAAACCTAAACCTTGCAAGGTCCGTTCTATTTCAGCACGGAAGTTAGTGCCCCCCATCATCAGGAAACGTTCATTCTCGTGGGTGAAACGGTCGATAAGTTTGTGATAATCTTCGCTGTCATAATCAGTGCGTTCGGCAAGTTGCCGGTTCATGCGTTCGATGTCCGCCTGCATTTCGAAGATGTGTTCGAAGGCAAGTTCCGCCTCTTGCATCACAGTACGCTTATCACTGAGAATCATCACCTGTGGCAGGTAACCGATAGTACATTCGCGGGGAATGGCGACGACACCGGAAGTAGGTTGCTGTAGTCCGGCCAATATCTTGAGCATGGTAGACTTACCCGCACCATTCTTGCCCACCAGGGCGATGCGGTCTTTTTTGTTGATTACGTAAGAGACGTCTTCGAACAGAGGGGTTGCATTAAATTCCACCTTCAGTCCTTCTACTGATATCATAGTGTCAATGAATTTATCGTTCAAGGCTGCAAAGGTAGCGATTTCCAGTGGGATATGACATCGGAAGCGTATATTATTGTATCAATTCTGCATAAAAAGAGCACTTTATCCTTCTATTTTCAGGGGCAAGGTGATTGTAAAGCACGTACCCTTCCCGGGTGTGGACACCACTTCGATCTTGCCTTCGAAACGTTTGACGATTGTCCGGCAGATGGACAGCCCCAGCCCTGTACCTTGTTTGAAGGCATCTCCTTTGTAAAAACGATCGAAAATATGTCCGAGCACTTCTTTTGACATGCCTGTTCCGGTATCTTCCACAAATATCCTCACACATTCGGAGGCAATAGGCCCAGGTCGGTATCCGATACGGATATTTCCTTCGGAGGTGAACTTAATCGCATTGTTCACCAGATTGTTTATAACCTGGTTCAACCGAGCGGGATCAGTATAAATGGTAACCTCCTGTCCGGGGAGATCCAACAACAACTCCACTCCTTCGTGCATATTCATCCTTTGCGCACTGCCTATCTCGTTCAGTACCCGGTGGAGGGAGACATTGTAAAAGTTGAACTCCATGGTGTTCGATTCTATCTTGGAAAGATCCAGGATGTCGGAAATCAAGACCATCAGCAGCCGGCTGTTCTTTTCGATCAGAGAGGTAAATTCTATGATATCTTCTTTGGTCAAGTCCGATTCACCAGAGGCCAGCAGAGAGGAAAAACCTACGATGGCATTGAGTGGCGTGCGTATTTCGTGGCTCATATTGGCAAGGAAGACACTCTTCAGTTCGTCACTGCGCCGAGCTGTACGCAGGGCTTCGTTCAGCCGTTCTTCGGTATCTTTATATTTCTGGGTGCTCATGCAAATGCCGACGATGCGGAAAGGGGTTTCTTTCAACTGCCCGACATAGGTGGACTGGGCTTCGAACCACTCCCAACTGCCGTCATCACGGCGAAGGCGGTATTCGACGGGGGCTTCATACAGATTGCCATCCAGTTGCAGTGACAAGGCGTCAAACACCGACTGGCGGTCATCAGGATGCATCAGGTAAGCGAACTCTTCGGGAGTAAGGGTGTAATCTCGCGTGGGAATGCCCAGGTATTCGAAGTAACGGGGGTCGATAATCATAAGATTACGCTCCATATCGTATGACCATTGGAATATCTGCGTGCGACTCAAAGCAATGTTCAACAGGTGTTTTTGGGTGCTTTCTTCCAGCACGTTTCGGTAATAGAGTACGATTCTTGCCAGTCGTTCTTCTTCATATATGCCTACCAAAGCGCCTTGTATCAGGAAACTGATGCGTCTTTTCGGTTCTAATATAAAGCAATTGGAAGACAGGTGGATGACGCGCCGACGGCCTTCGTGCAAATCCTGCAGGTAACGGGGCAGAACGCTTTCTTTATCCTGCACTACCTCCAACATATTGACAACGGGCTTTCCAATAACATCCGCATCCAGTTGAAGTTCATCGCCCATCTGCTTGTTCACACGCCAGATGCGGTCTTCAAGATCAATCATAACAATGCTGACGGGCCATACATCGAACAATTGTTCAGCAATGGCGTTCACAATCCGTACTTCCTGAGGTATATCGGGGTTCATAAGGTTATTTTTATCGTGTAAGGGGACAAAGTTCGGGCATAAACAGGGAGATGACAAACAAAACGGAAGAAATCAACATTCTATTTCGACACAGATATATTCCATCGTTTACACCTTTACATCTTTTAACGGGACGGAAAGAGATAAAGAAGCGAATTTAACGGTTATTTCTGTTGATTATATACCGATATCTTTCAATTTTGCATACCTAAATGGAAAAAGATGAGCATAAGTAAATTCAATATACATGCAGGCTTCACAGCTTACAAGTGTGTCACAGTTAATGAGCTGGAACCTTTATTGGAGAAATCCTATAAGACAGAAGGAGGTATTTTTGCCCTCTGCAGCAGGGGTTCCCTAAAAGCAATCATCAACCATACCGAATACCGGATTCGGGCGAATGAGTTAATAGCGCTTCCGCCGGAATCTTTCATCCAGCTGCTGGCTGCGTCGGATGATCTGGAGATACATACTGTCATGTTTTCACAGCAACTGATCCAGAACGCGGGGATGGGTAAGAATATGATGGATAAGTTCTATGTCATCGGTAAGCACTATGTTTTCCCGTTATCAAAAGTGGCTTCCACACTGTACACGGAAATGTTTACGTTTCTGTCGCACCTTTATAAAGAGGTTGGTGAGAAATTGAGTGAAGCTGTGTCTCAGTCGTTCCTAAGCTTGATGTTACAGGGAGTGTCCGAGCTTTGTCCGGAACAAGCGAAGCTGATAGAAACACCGGGTAGCAGGCATTTCCAGCAGTACCGGATTTTTATCCGGATGGTACATGAGGAGTATGTCCGGGAGCATCAGGTGGCGTATTATGCCAAGAAAATGAATATACAAACGTCCGCCCTCTGCCGACTTGTCAAGAAAGAATCGGGACATACGGTGATGGAGATTATCAATAAGACGCTCATCATGGATGCCAAGACACAACTGCGCACAGAAAATACGTCGGTGAAGGATATTGCGCTGAGTCTGGGATTCAATAATGCGGCTTTCTTCAATAAATTCTTTAAGAAACATACGGGGGTGACGCCACAGATGTTTCGGAACTCGATGAGATAGCGGGGATACAGAAATTTGATAAAAATCCCTATGTTTGCGTCATAAAAAAGTTACTGCTGACTCTGCTCACTTTCCTGATAGCCATTGATGTGGTTTATCCGCAACTCGCTATCCGCCACCGATTAGCCACTCCCCGACATGCCGAATCGCTCGATATAGACTCTTACTCATATATATTCCATTCCCACAACCCCGCATCTCCCCGCAGGATATGCAGGCGGAGATAACGCGCCTCACCAATACCTTTAGTCACATGGGGAGACCGTGCCTGAAGTTTATTTTCTTCGGCACACGCCTGCCAATGCTTGCCATCAACGGATTTCTCCAGTCGCCACGTATGCCCTTCTGTGGGCTTGGTGAAATAGAACTGGCATTCGCCAACGTTACGCATCTCTTTCAAATCCACCGTAATGTACGGACTGCTATCCGTGACGGCAGCCATCCAACGGGTTCCGTTCGATTCATCGCCTACATGGGCAGCCTGATAGGTATGTGTACGGGTATATTTCTTCACCGAGGCTTTC
This sequence comes from Bacteroides sp. AM16-24, assembly GCF_003471885.1. Lineage (NCBI taxonomy): Bacteria > Pseudomonadati > Bacteroidota > Bacteroidia > Bacteroidales > Bacteroidaceae > Bacteroides > Bacteroides sp. AM16-24. The sequence goes on along the minus strand of NZ_QRKI01000008.1, from coordinate 69,802 downwards.
TCAGGCAAAGGATCATTCGGTTGTGTCTCAATGTCTACCACCGCCGTACGGGGAGCTTTCTCACTGGAAGCCCGGAAGTCAGCCTGTAACGCCAGGTTCCGGCGTGTCTCCTGAGGGGCGGACAGATAGCCTACGCCACGCATATCGGGCACTAAGGTCTTGATGGTTCCATCTTCATTAAATTCCATCCGATTAGCATATACCTGACGGGTAGTTCCACCGTCGCCATATTCCAAATAGAGAAAAATGTACTCATCCGTCTTTTCGTCATAAAAGATATTCCCGTGACCGGGTCCCCAAACCTGATTTTCGGTAGCGGAGAAGAGGAAGATATCATTACCTTCCGGCTTGACGAAACCGCTAAGCGGAGATTCACGGCTCATCATATAAGCATTGACGTAGTTCTGATTTCCACTCAACGTATATACATAATAATAGATACCTTTCCGCTTAAACATCAACGGACCCTCGGAATATCCCTGACGGGCAGTCTGCATAGCCAGCGGCTCACCTTCTATATGAAGCCTGTCTGCAGAAAGGCGGGCAGCCAGCCGACGACGCCAGAAGAGGTAACCATTGCCATCGTCATCAATAAAAGGTTCTCCGTCAATATCATTTACGATAAACGGGCTATCCATACCTTCCATTCCCGGAGCAAAAAGCCCGTTACCTTCAGCAAAACGGAAAGGACCGTCCGGACGATCAGCTATCATGACATACGTACCCATCTGCTCATCCGGTTTCACAAAGGTGACATAGAGGTAGTAAGTACCATTCTGCTCAATCACCTTTCCGGGAGCCCAATAACGGAAATAACCAGTTTTCTTCTCCCCTTTATCATTCACCCAATCATAGCCTTTCGCCCAGTCGAAGCCCTGGATATGCGAGCCTTCAAAGCTCCAGTTCACAAAATCTTTCGACTTCCACACTACTGGCGTTCCGGCACGCCCGAGACCATAGTCCAGGTCAGTGGTGGCATAGAGGTAGTAGGTATCGCCAAACTTAGAAAGTGAAGGGTCAGCCAGATTATCAGGAATCAAAGGATTATAATTACGGTTTGCTATCAAAGTTTCCACAACGGAGGCATCCACAGCCAAAGCCGTCCCATGACGGATGCCACGGGGGAATGAAACCAGATCGGACACATCTTCCCAAGTCTCGCCATGATCCAGTGAACGGACTGCACCGTAACGGTGATCGCGGTATTTATCGAAATAAACATAGAGTGTATCACCCACAAACAAGGGGGCAGGTCCTTCCGCCCAGTAGTTTCCGGTAATAGAAGGGGAAACTTTAGTGGGGAATCCTTTCGCCAGATTTCTGGTACGGGTAATGCGGAGATTCTTCTCCGGAGGATTGGAGTTCTCATTCTTCACCACCATAATCAGGTCCTCGTTCTTCGGGTCTTTCACGATGGCAGCATCAATGACGCTAAAATCGGGATTGAAAAACATTTTGGTCTTCGAGAAGGTCTGGAAATCTTTCGTGGTTACGTAGTACATACGATGGTTCAACCCTTTCTCACTCTCACTAGTTGCCACTTCCTTATGACGACCGGGGATGGTAGTTGCCCAGAATATATAATACGTCTGCGATGGTTCATCGTAGAAAAGTTCGGGCGCCCAGCAATTGTGGGCAGTCGGTTCGTGCATCATGACGGGGATGGCTCGCTGCTCGCTCCAATGAATCAGGTCGCGGGAAGAAGCATAGCCAATAATCCGGTCGGTCCAACTGGAAGTCCAGACCATGTGGAAAGTACCGTCAGGTGCCTGACAGATACTCGGATCACGCATCAGCTTATCTTTACCTACGGCAGGGGTCAGGTATGACTTGCCACCGTTTAGGGCGGTCCAATTCAGGCCATCGTAACTATAAGCCAGATGCAATCCGTCTCTGCTGTCATTGATGAAATAGGAAAAAAGGTAAGCCGTTTCATTGGCACAGGTGGTCATCAGGGTGCCGAAACACAAAGCCAACCAGATAAGTACAGTTTTCATGGTTTATTCAAGATTAATGATTTCATTGCCTACAAAGATATAGCATCCCCGGAACATACCGAAACGGAAAAGACTGGAGAAATGAACCGAAACCTGTAATATTGTGTAAAATTCAGTTGTCCAATCAGAAGAATTCCTCTACCTTTACACCGGTACATCAAATATTATAGATTATGAAAGGAAAGCGTAACGGGAAAGAGTCCGACACGGGCATTCGCATCGCCATTGCCGTCGTGCTCTAGTCTGAAGGAAGTGAGGGAATTGAATAATAGTGTCATCGAGACAGTGAAATATCTTGCTGCCCATATTCCGGTATACTTTCTGAAATGCTTGCCGGACAGGGAGGCAGCGGAAGTTTGTTTTAAAGCTACAAGCTACAAGTGGCTGTGCTATGAACCGAAAGGCACTCGTAACTTGTAGCTTGTAACTTGTAACTAATTCATTATTATGATAGATAACGAACGAAAAAGAATCATCCCCAACGAGGTACTGTTACCCGAAGTAGCACGCCTCATCAGCGAAGGACATACCGTAGCCTTGACAGTCAGAGGCAACAGTATGAATCCGTTTCTTGTGGACCGTCGCGACCGTATTGTTTTAGGTCCTTTTACCGATAACGATCTGCAACTGAATACAGTCGTACTCGCCAGAGATATGAACGGACGTATCATTTTCCACCGCATCATCCACCGCAACGGCAAAGAGCTAACACTACAGGGCGATGGTAATATACGGATAACCGAACAAACGAACGTAGACGATGTCATGGGAATAATGATTGCCGCCATCCGTAAAGAAAAAGAATATCCGTGCAATGGCCGTGCCTGGCAGCGATATTCTTTCTGGTGGCTGAAACTAACCCCTGTAAGGCGATGGCTACTGGCGATATTCAGAAGAATCAGAAGAGTAGCAACCCAATAAGTACGAACAATGAAAATCTAGAACGGAGAAAGAAACGGAACGACAATTAATAAAAAAACTGCGCAGAGACTGCACAAGCAAGACATTCATCTTCATCACACATCATCCGGCAGTAGCCGAGGCTTGCGAAGCAACGATACAACTTTAAAAGATGCATTGCCGTGAAATTAAAAAAGGGAACCATCTTACGATAACTCCCTTCTATTTCTAATTCCAAATTTGCTTTCGCAAAGTTCCCGGACTTAGAACAGCTTGGCAGGGTATTCACCTGCATCCACTAAAGCCTGGATTTTATCTACAACGCTTTGGCGATCTTCAGGATAAGTCACGCCAAACCATTTGCTTGTAGTATCAAGGACTTCGCATGTAGCGACACCGTCCTGAATCAATTTATCTACCATCAACGGAATGAAGAATTCACTTTTCAGGTTCTCCATATTCTTCGGATCGCTCAGGAAGCTCTTGAAGAAATCGAAACTATATGCGAAGTAATCGGGAGTAAAGCCCCAGAAGTTCATACTTACCGGAGTAGTTTCGGGAGTAGCTGCCCATTCACCATTATCGTCAATGTATTTCACTTCGCCATCCATACGCTGGATCTTAGTGCGTTCCACAACAGAAGTCAGCAGGTTGTTGGCATCCGTACCGCAAAGACCGCGAGATACAGTACCGCTATCGCTCAGTGTATTACCAATGCGGAAACCTACCATTGAATATACATTCTTTGAACCTTCGGGCAGTGCAGAAAGGAATTTACCCATTACCTGGAAAGAGTCGCGACCATAGAAGTCGTCGCAATTGATAACAGCAAACGGTTCCTGAATGACATCCGCCCCCATCATTACGGCATGGTTGGTTCCCCAAGGTTTCGTACGACCTTCGGGGCAAGCGAAGCCTTCGGGCAGATCGTCGATAGACTGGAACACCAGTTCGCACGGGATATGACCTTCATATTTTGAAATAATTTTATCACGGAAGTCTTTCTCAAAATCCTTACGGATTACGAAAACGAGCTTACCAAATCCGGCATTGATGGCGTCATAAATTGAATAGTCCATAATAGTTTCGCCATTCGGACCCAGTCCGTCCAATTGCTTCAAGCCACCGTAACGGCTGCCCATTCCGGCTGCCAATAAGAATAAAGTTGGTTTCATACTTAGTTATTATTTAAAAAGGTTAGTGTATCCTTGTTTTGATAACGAGGGCAAAATTACAAAAAATAAAGTCAAGAAAGGTAGACAATTGGTTCATATTTTAGTCCTATTGTACAATTCTTATTGTTAGAATGGATAACCGATAGCAAAATGCCATGCCATACCGTCCTTGAATTTCGGTATATTATAATATCCCTTCTTTCCTGTTTCATACGGATCATGCAGCGCCACACCCCAATCCAGCCGGAATACAAGGAAGTCCAGATCGTAGCGCAAACCGGCACCTGTGCCCAAAGCAATCTGTTTCGGGAAATTCTTCAACGTCAACTGTCCATTGGGACGGTCCACATCTTTACGCATCAGCCAGACATTACCTGCATCAAGGAAAATAGCTCCGTGCAGATCACCGAGAATTCGAAAACGGTATTCCACATTTGCTTCCATACGGATATCCCCCACATGGTTGATATAAGAATACTTTTTCTCTTTATCGGGCGGGTAGCCACCGGGACCAATGCTACGTGCGGAATAAGCACGGATACTGTTAGCACCACCTATATAGAACTGTTCGGTATAAGGTGCAGTCGTCGCATTTCCATAAGACCAAATAACTCCTCCTGCAATACGGGAAGCAATCATCTGGTTCTTGTCTATCTGGTAATGATAGCGAAACTCTGAATTTAGCTTCAAAAACTGTGCAAAAGGTACACCCAACAATTTCTTGTCTTGCTTGCCGAACGACTGTCCGAATGCCTTGTAAATCAAGGAAGTCAGGTTACCGGCAGAACCAACTGTCGTCTGCCACCAGATAGGATTGCGCTTGCCGCGTACAGAGGCATTATCGAAAGTATAAGTATATTCCATCTTGGGAATAAACTGATTACGAAGACTGACGTAGAGGGCAGGATTCTGAGCTTGTATCTCCTCGAAAGCTGCCGTAGGGTTACGAAGTACATTGAACGTCAATTGGAAAGGCGTAATGCTATGCTTCCGCGTAGGTACAGGCTGAAAGTCATAGGTAACATTGCCGCCGAAGGCAAGCATCTTGTAATACTTGGCACGGTTCATCTGATCTATATAGACGCGAAAGGTAGTAGAAGCGGGAAAGTCATACTCCTTATCTCCCATACGAGGGAAAACAATGCGTGGAAAGGTGAGTGCGGAAGATAGCCCCAACTCATAACTGTTCATCAGCGAACTGCTATTCTTACCCGTCTGCCACTCATAGGAGCCGTTTACCTTCACATTCCAGGTTTCGCCACCGCCGAAGACGTTATTCTTCGTTACGGTAAAAGCAGCACCAGGACCTGTCTGGTTGTTACTCTTCATGGTAACGTTGAAGTCAAACTCAGCATCATAAGGTTTATCCAGCATGGCACGTATATTCACATCAAGAGTATCTGAGACAAGTGCTGTATCACGGGGAGTATACTGCATTTCCAAATACCGGAAGATGCCCACACTTGCCAGACGTTCCTGAATACGGGTCTGACGATACTGGCTGTACAGTTTATCCGGACGGCGACGCATACCTCCCTTATCCAACTCCTGCCGCTTCCTCTGATATCCCTGATAATGCAACCAGCGGTAAAGCATATTGGGACGTATTTTCAGTTTATTGTAATAGTGTATCCAGAAGTTCTTGTAATAAAGACTGTCATTCGGCACCTGCCCTTGCGGACCATGAAGGTAAAAGTTTGTATTTCCCACAAAGAAAGGACGTTCAGCATCTTTAGGCATACCAGGAACCGGGATCATACGCAAACTGACATGCCCACCGGGAACAAGCGTTGTGTCTGCCTGATAAGTAAGATAGTCGGGACGGAAATAATAATACCCCATATTACGCAGCAAGCCACTGATACGGGTACGTTCACCATCGAGGTCGGTAACATTAAACTGTTCGCCCGGGCTGATGAGGGAACGGCGACGCCCCAGATTAATGATGCGCATAGTGGTATCATTGAAGCCGCGATAATAGACGGTATCGATGAAATATGGATTACGCATATCAACGGTATATTGCAGCTTGGCTTTCAGGCTGTCTTTAGGATTCACAAAAGTTTGATAACTTACCGTACCGTTAAAGTAACCGTAATCGTGCAGGATATTCGTTGCCACTTTCTGACGAACGTCCGGATTGACAGAAGATATAAATACAGGAGTAGCCGCAAAGCGATTGAATATCCACTTTCCAAAGCCATGATTATACTTTGCGAAACCATTGTATATCCACAATCCAATCGGAAAAGGAATACGATACTGGGAGCTACCTAACAAAGAGTTATTAGGGGCTTTAGCAAGAGCCGCCTCTACTTCCTCCATCGCCGTTTCACCGACCGGGGTTACGGAGCGATTTTCCACTATCATCGGCTTCTGACCGGTGTAAAGCACTTCGCCTTCGGGCAAGTGCTTGGTAGTGGAGCAGGCTGCCAGAAGCAGAAAAGCTATGAGAGTATATAAAAGTTTCTTCATTTTTTAGAGTTTATGTATGCGAATGAGTAATTATTCACTCACCGGTTCAACTTTCTTCTTCCTGAATATGAACAGTTCGCTCAACTTATCCATTTTCCGGCGGAGCACAAGGCCTACGCCCGTCTCGGTAATTTCACCATCGAGCACGCTTTCATAGTTCTTGTTGTGGAATACACGTACATAGCGTGTTCCACTATTGTCCAGACGATATTCCAGAGAAATATTATCAATGAACGACTCCACATCATTCGTGGCATTGGCACCACTGGATACCTTTCCGCCAATAATAATCTGTACACGGTCGTTGAAAAAACGCTGCGAGTAGCGAAAACTATAGTCCGTCTGCTTATCACCCGTTTCAGCAGCGGTGCGGTCTTCTATACCGACGCTGAGGGAGGCATTTTTCAGGTTTCCGGTCAGCGCATTGATCTGGCTTTGAAGCACACTGTTCAAGGCAGAACCCATTGTCAGGCCACCGCCTTTTCCAGTATTGTAGAGATACATACCTGTAGCAAGCATGGTAATGGCCTGTTTACTGCGTTCATCCGCACTCATACCTGCCAGTTCGCCTTGCACGGTGGCATCGTCAGGCGCACTCAGGTTGAAACTCAGGTCGGGGTTCTCCAGACTATTCTTGATGCTGATGGAAACGTCGAAGTTCACCATGCGTGAACCGCTTCCACCGTCACCATCCGCCACCGAAGCACGGACACGCTCCGTAGCGGTCAGGTTCAGTTTGGGATTCATCGGATTGCCCGTCCAGTCCACATAACTGCCGTTGGTGAACTGAAATTCCTTCAGAGGAATGACGGGCAGGGCATATTTCATCATACCACCAATCAAGGTATAACGACCGGACAAGGTAAGGTCGCCTTGCGGAGTATATTGGAGATTCAGGTCGCCTCCGCCTTCCAGTTCCACACGGCTGCTACGGTCGGGACTGAGGTCAGCCCTCAAGCGCACAGCATCATCTATGTGCACGGACATCAGCATATCCATACCACCAAGGGACATAGTGGGCACTTCCGTCTGCTGTACCGAAGTGGTGTCCGTGAAGGAAGTGAATTTCACAAGCTCACCCAAACGGTCTTCCACCGTCAGCGGCGAATCGGTCAGCACGTAGGTTACATCCGTATTTCCAAGCAAATTCATGTTTCCACGCATAGTCAGCCCATCCAGCGGACCGCGCACGGTAGCATTCAGGTCTACAAAGATTTTACCGTAGAGCATGCTTTCCTTGGTACGGGGCGCGTCGAGTAATGTATAGTTCTGTGCACGTAGGTTCAGGTTCGCCGTTGGCCTGTCCATATTACGGAAGTCCACGTTACCATCTATCGTGAAGGGATTTCGGCTGGTGGTGTAGATAGCGAACTTATTGAAGATGAGTTTATTGTTTTCTATCTTCAGCGGGCGGTTATCAAACCAATATCGTGCGCCGGCCTGACGTGCATAGATAGATACGCTATCCAACGAGAGGTCACCACTCAATTGCGGTTTCTCCATGGCACCATTGATGTTGAGCCCACCGTCGATGTCACCGGTTAAAGTAATCATACGGTCGGGGACGAAAGCATTGGCAAGGGAGAGCGGGAAATGCTCGAAGGTGGTGTTTACATCCAAGGAATCGCGTCCATTCTTCTGTGTCAGCACGGCATCGGCAGTCAGTACCTCCTGGTCTCCCGACCGGAAATAGGCGTTCAGATAGTGCGTGCCTTTATCACCCGGAAGCCATGTAGCACCTAGTCCGATATTACCTACCAGCTGGCGTTCGTAAGTCAGCTTTTCCACATCGGCCTCAGCGGAGACTTGCAGTGAAGTTGCCGTCTGTATATAGTTTGCTTCCGCAGAGAAAAGTCCCGTGATACGGGGCATATAAGGCAGAATGCCGCTTAGTTTATCCAAGCGGAAACGAATTAATTCCAGATTGATATTCTGTAAGGAAACGGTGTCAGACCGGTCGGACTGCATACGGAAGCAGAGACCGTCCTCACTGTCCATATCGACATTAGCGTAGACGCGCATATTCTTGTGCAGATAAATCCAATCGCTGTTATCTACAAAGTGAAACTTCTGGTAAGCAATGATAGGCTCAGCAGGTGTCAGGCGGAAGGCAATACCATTCCCCCTACCCCGCCCCTCTATCAAAGGACGGGCATTGATACCCAGATCAAGTCCGGTATCTCCCTTCGCATCCACATAATTCAGGGTCAGTTCGGCATCTTCATTACGGATTTCACCCGTCAGTGTACTGCGGAAGACAAACTGCGGGTTCTTCGGACCATTTATGACACCACCCTGCAACTTCATGCGTGCAGTGTCCTGGCTGATGGCAAAGAAAATGGTATCCAGTTGCAAGGAGTCCATGCGCAGACCATGTATAGCAGTGCGTCCGTTGATACCACGTCGGGGCGTAGTGCCGAAACGCAATATAAAGTCATCAAAAGAAATATCCTTGGTTGCCAGGAAATAACTGACAGGGTTCTGCTTACCGGCTTTCAGTTGCATACCGGCTGAGGGCAGTGCTTTCCGTAATTCTGCATGATCGAGTTGCTTCAATTCTATCTGCCGGGTAAGAAGTGTGGCAAAGGCAGTGCCCTGATCCATCAGTTTCTGCAAGGTACTGCGGGCACGGAACTGAAAGTCGAGGTCGCCTGCATCCATGTTCATCTTGATAGAGTCATGGCGTGCCTCGGCACCGAGAGTGAAAGCGAAAGGATGCTTCAATGGTTTAGGAGAAATACCTAACTCATGTAGACCGACATTCTCCACATTCATAGCCATCTTACCATCCAGGTATTTACGGTCAAGACGCATATCTGCATCCGCCTGCATCTTCAGCAGGGCATTGTCGCTCGTCATGTGTACAGTGGCAAGAGCGGATTTCAATCCGGCTGTCAGGTCAATGCCGGAAATATTCCAGTGTCCGTATTGTAATTCACCGAGAGAAGCTTGCACAGCAGCCACAGTGCGATGGTTGGCTGGATCAAATCCTTTTCCTTTGGCGGCAACCTTGGCCGAAAGGGTATAGATAGAATCTTTAGGCAGGAAATGGTGCACTTGCAGGGCATCTACATGAAGGTCTGCCTGATAGGCTTCGGTAGAAGTATTGTAACGAGCCAGCAGATTCAACAGCCCTTCGCGCTCTTTCAATTTCAGGCTGGCATCATAATTGGGGCCATCCAAACCAAGTCGCGCAGCAAGGTGCATACTGTCCGGCACAACTATAGAACCATCGGGGGTGACACCAGTCAATCCGGTAAGGAAATTCAGGTTCTGTGTCCGGATATCAAAGTCAATGCTTCCATTGCGCGTCAAACTGTCGGTGAGGTTCCAAATCTCACCACCACCATTCAAGGTGAAAGCACCCGGCAGGTCGATATTGAAGCGGGAAATCTGCATCTGCTTGAAGTTACCTTCCGTACCGGCACGGATAGTAAGGGGACGGAAAGGATACGCCTCCTTAAATGTGTCAGGCAAATCACCTGCAAAGAGCATTACATCCTGCTTGCCGATGCGGGCATTGAAACGGGCAGAGAGTCGTCCGGAAGTGGGAATTTCTACCAATTCCCAATAAGTCTGGGCGATGAAATCCATTTCACTGTGTGGGGTAAGCAATTTTAAAGAAGGCACCTGAATAACAGTGGAATCAGCAAATACCCGTCCCGTCAGTGAAGTGATGCTCAGCCCGGAACGTTCGTTCATGGAGAATTCCCGGATAACAGCATTGATATTCCGTCCATGATAAAGCACGGAGTCCACCCCAATGCGAATATCCCGCAAAGCGATGTGCGAAGCATCGAAGCCCGAGGCAGGTTTCACACCGGTGCTATCGGTAGCCGCAAGACTATCGGTATCTATCAAGTTATTAATAGCACTGAGCAATTGGCTACCCGTATCATAGTTTACTGTAGTACTGCTCAATTCAAATTTCTTCAGACCGTACATCTGTCCGCCCAGGTCAGCAACCGCATCATCCACCTCTGCATCACCCAGACGGGCAGCAAGACGCATGGAATCCAGCGGTATTTGCAAATCAACAGAAACGTTCTTCAATGCTAACTTGTGTAAAGCCACTTTCCAGTTAAGGGCGGTAGTCGTGGTATCCGGTTCGGTAGTGGTAGTGTCGTTCATCACAACAAGCATATGAGTATCACTCAGCTCCACACGGTTGATGACAGCATCTTCTTTCTTCAGGTCTACACCATGGCTTTCAAGAAAGAAACGCCCCAGCACACCACGTATGCGGATACCCTCTATCAAATCGGCAGAGTTCAGGAAAACTCCGTTCACAGTAACCTCGTCCACTTCTACTTGTCCGCGTATCAGCGGCCATGCCTGCACGCGCACGTTCAGGCTTTCCAGTGTCAGTAGGGTATCGGAAACCTGTTTCACGGCAAGGGAGTCACCGAGAGCAGAAGGCATTTGTTTATCTGCCTGTATAGGCTGAATGACCTGCACACCGCGTACCAGCAAGTTCAGCGGAAAGCGGAGGTCGATGCGGTCAACAGATATATCCATACCCGTTGCTTCGGATGCAATGGCAGTGGCTTGCTTCCGTATCAGGCTCTGTACAGGAGGGATATAAAGCAATACCATCAGTACTACAAATAATATGATAGGGGTAAGTAGTATCCACATTACCCATTTCAACCATTTTCTTTTCATTAGGACGTCAATCGATAGTCAGTGTTTAAATCGTTACAAAGTAAACAAATTCTAACGACATTTGGTTGATGCAGAAGAGAAAAAGGCTATTTATTCCTCTACCTGTGCCACGACATCTTCAATCAGAGCGAGTACTGAGAAGGATTTCTCTTTTATCTTTTCACTGAATACTTGCCCGCGTGAGTCTTCAAGCTCTTTCAATAAAGCAACAAGTTCATCGGCTCCCAGTAAAGTAAACAGAGGAAGCATCTTATGCCCCATGGCAGCTATGCCATCTGTATCTTCAGCATCTAATGCCTGTCGCAAGCGATCAGCATTCAGACGTGTTTCTGTGACAAAACTTTCCAGAATAGATTTTGCCGCATCAGGATCATCACCTGAGAAAGCAGTGAGAGCAGAGAAATTTAATGCAGAAACAGGAACTGCTTCAGTTGCGATCCTATCCGTCTGTACAGCATCCATTTCTACATGATTCTGTGGAGTAACAAGACCTGTTTCTCTCTTTTCAATATCCAATTCTGCAAACAGTTCATTCACCATAAATGGTTTGTGCAAGCTTCCGGCAAAACCATGTTTCAGAAACTCTTCACGTTGCATATCACTACGGGCAGTCACAGCAATCACGGGTATAGTCTTAGCTTGCGGAATATTCGAAGCACGTAACAGGTTCAGTAAGTCGAAACCATTCATGGCGGGCATTTGCACATCGGTAAGCAATACATCGAAAGTATCGGTACGGAGAGCTTCCAGTAATTCATCCAATTGCAGACAAGAAACAGAAGTGATGCCACTCTGTGCAAGCATAGCAGAAGTGAGAGTGAGTTGGATACGGTCGTCATCAATCAAGAGGGTATGCAAAGCAGGAGTTTGAGCAGGTAAAGAGGATGAATTCGCATTATTCTGTTCATTCACCTCGGAAGTATCATTCAAAGCCACCGGATACAAAGGTACCCGCAACGTAAACGTACTCCCCTTTCCAAGTACACTATCCACTTCGATACGTCCTTCAAGTAGTTGCACCAGCATACGGACAATAGATAATCCCAAGCCGAATCCTTCCTCTCCCTGTGCTCCCGGCAAACGGGTAAACTCCTGGAAGATGCGTTCACGGTCACCGGGTTCCATTCCCTTTCCCGTATCGATAACAGAAAGTTTCAAGTGATTTCCGGAGAAAACCGAATCACCCTTCGGCACAAAACTGGCAGTCAGTGTAATGCCACCTTCCGAAGTGAACTTCACTGCATTGGAAAGCAAGTTATTGACAATCTGGCGCAAGCGTAAAGGGTCACTGATGAAGGTTCCTTTCAGTTCGGGGTCTATCTCACATTTCAAAGACAATCCTTTGGCAGAAGTCAACGGTTCAAAGCTGACGTATATTTCTTCCAGCAGGCGTGCAGGATGGAAAGTAACACGGTTTATCTCAGCTTTGTGCAAGTCGAGGCGATGAAAATCGAGCAAATCGGTAACCAGTTTCAGCAGATGCTCTGAGGAGGTTTTCATATTGTCAAGATAGAAACGTTGCCGTCCGTCAACAGTGAGCCGGGAGAGCAAATCTGCATACCCCATGATAGAACCTAAGGGAGCTTTGAAATCGTGGGTAATGGCAAGCATCAGCTTTTCGCGAGAGGCAAGCAACTCTTCGGCGAAGCGGTTAGCTTCTTCCAACTGACGCCGATAACGGTTACTACGAGTAACATCCCGCCAGATCATAACAAGAAAGATAACGGACAACACAACAGCCCCCGCAGCAATACCAGAAATAATCGTAGCAGAACGATGACGCACTGCTTTCTGATACTCGGCCTCTTCACGGGCACGCAGCAGAGTTTCCTGTTCATATCCCTTCAAAAGACTATCAATACGGGCACTCAGCGCATGATCAAGGCGTTGCAGAGTTCGCTTACGGCGCTGTATCACACTATTAGTTGCTTTCTTTTGCTGGGCAACGGTACGCAATTTCGCGTGCAGTGAATCAACAGGATTATAAGCATCAAGCACAGTATCCGTAGCAACTTCAAGGGTAGTTTGTACCTGAATAGCAGAATCTTTGCGTGGTGGAACGAAAACTTCCCCCAGACGGCGGAAGAAACCCTTCTTCTTAGGTTGTGTCACAACGGTATCACGACGGGCAGTAACACGACGTTGCACACGCTGTTGGGTGATAATGGTATCCTGCTCAGCTATAATCTGCTCCACCTCCCGAGCGGAAATCATGCTGTCATTGGCTTCGCTCAGCGTACGCAGCAAGCGGACCGTATTAGCATCTTTTTCCCGCAAAAGCCCTATCAGACTATCCGTACGCAGGATATCGCTATTATCCGAGCTCATAAGGTTCTCCATTTCCCGGTGCACGAAGAACAGGGAATAAAGCAAGACTGCCAACAGAACCACATAACCGGCAGCTATCTTCTTCTTGGAGACATTATTCATAATTTATATTATAATAGTGATAGGGTGATAGTATCACTTTCCTTCATCTTGCTTTATAACGGAAACGCAGCCAAAGCATAATACCTGCGCTCGTCAGTCCGAATGGGAAAGCCATCCATACGCCGACCGTACCCCAACCCAGCACGAAACCACATAAGTATCCTACAGGCAAAGATATAACAAAATAGGAAATAAATGCAATGAACATCATCGGTTTTACGTCTGCGATACCACGCAGGGCATTGGCAAAACTGATTTGCAATCCGTCACCAAACTGGTAAACCAGGAATGGAAAGAACAAAGAAGATACCATGGCAGAAACCTCCACGCTATCCGTAAACCAGCCCCCGACCTGATTGCGCAACAGAAACACAATACTCAGAAGCACCACTGCCATTGCCATAATCAGGTGAAAGCCGGCATATGTCGAACGGCGGACATTCACCATATCACTCTGCCCCTTGAAGTTACTGACGCGAACGGCAATCGCCGCCCCCATCCCATAAAACATCATAAAGGTGAACTGAGAAATAGTAAGCATAATCTGATGCGACGCCAAAGCAATAGTTCCCAGCCAACCGACCATAATCGTACTGAGGCTGAATGACGCCGTCTCCATGCCCATCTGCAAACCGACAGGCCACCCAAGTCCATTCAATTTCCTGAACATTTGTTTTGACCATCCCAGGCGGAAGAACCCCGCCTTATATCTTAAGAATCTGCGACTACGGAAAATAACCAGTGCAAAAACAATGACCATAACAATACGCGAGAACAGGGTACTGATACCCGCGCCCAACAACCCCAATTCCGGAAAACCAAACTTTCCGTAAATCAGTATATAGTTACCAATGATATTCAATGTATTTCCACCAAGAAGCACCCACATGGCAGTCTGTGTTTGAGTAATGCCATCTGTAAACTGCTTAAAGCCATTGAACAGCATGACGAACACCAAGGATGCAAGTAGAACCAGAAAATAAGGCTTTATCAGCGGAATCAGTTCCTCGGGTTGCCCCATATATTCCACACAGAAATAGACGACAGTCATAATAAGTGTCAGCAACAGCGCTACCAACACATTGGCAAGCAGACTTGAGTGCAAAGCTTGTCCGGCCTCCATGAAACGACGGTTACCGTAGAACTCACCCACTACAGGCGTCAGTCCATAAGAGAAACCGGTACTGAAAATAATGCAAAGTGTGAAAAGATTGTTGGTGAAAGAAGCAGCAGCCAACTCGGCCGTACTGTGGTGTCCCACCATCAGAGTATCGGCAAATCCGAGAACAATGACACCCATCTGGCCGATAACGATGGGAAGTCCTAAGTAAAAGAGGGCTTTATAATGCCCCTTGTATGTAGCAATTAATCTATTCATTTATCTTTCTCATAATATAATACCACCGAGTTTTCCTCACGGAAAGTCTCTTGGGCAACTGCCTTCAGCTGCTCTGCCGTCACTGCGCGATACCGTTCTACCTCACGGTCTATATCCTCTGCCTGTCCGGTCAATTCGAACCATGCCAGATTTGTGGCTACATTCAGGTAATTGATATTCCCGAATATCTGGGTAGATTCAAACTTATTCTTTACTTTCTCCAGTTCCTCTCCTTCTATCGTCACTTGCTGTAACTCCTGCAACTCTTTGCGTACAGCGGCCTCAGCCCGTTCCAGTGATACTCCGGCTGATGGCTTCCCACTGATATGCAGCAATCCCGCATCACGTGTACCCGAAATATAAGCGTCTATGCCGGAGAACAATTTCTGTTCCTGCACCAACCGACGATTCAAGCGACTGGAACGTCCGTTACTAAGGATATCTGAAAGAATATCAAAAGCATAGTAATCAGGATGCTCTCGACTACACATATGATAAGCCATGAACAGTGCATCCAGGGGGACAGGCCGTTTCACCACCTGTCTACGTTCCGTTGTCTGTACGGGTTCCTGCGGCAATTGTCGCACAGGCACATCCCTGCGGGGAATCGGGCCAAACCACTTTTCTGTCAATCGGACAGTTTCTTCCCACGATATATTTCCGGTAACGGCAAGTACAGCATTATTAGGTGCATAAAAGCGGTAAAAGAATGACTTCACTTCCTCCAGTGTAGCTTGTTCGATATGCGATAAATCCTTTCCGATGGTAGGCCAGCGGTACGGATGCACCTCATAAGCCAACGGACGGATAAGATGTCCCACATCTCCGTAAGGCTGGTTCAGACAACGCTGTTTGAACTCCTCCATGACCACACCGCGCTGCACTTCAAGGCTTTGTTCACTGAATGCCAGTTCCATCATACGGTCGGACTCCAGCCAGAAGCCAATCTCTACATTCGATTTGGGAACAGTGAGGTAATAGTTTGTAATGTCATTGTTCGTCCAGGCATTGTTTTCGCCACCTGCCGACTGCAAAGGAGCATCATAGTCGGGTATATTCACAGAACCGCCAAACATCAGATGTTCGAACAAATGGGCAAAGCCGGTATGTTCGGGATGTTCGTCCCGGGCACCTACATCATAAACGATGTTCAGTGCTACCATCTGAGTACTGAGATCCTGGTAATGCACCAGTCGCAGACCGTTATTAAGACTATATTTATTTATCTTCATATTATTTTGAATGATAGGATGATAAGATGGTAAGATGATAGGATTATTAGCTAGGTATATGACTTTTCGCAGTTTTAATACTACGAGTAATTAAGCCCATTAACAATTTGGCATCTGCAATTATACTGAAATATTCGTCCGAAGTAAGATAATCAGTTTTATACAGAAGTTCTAACCAAAACAAGGTTTCATTACATTCTTTTTGCGCAATAGCAAACTTATGAATAAAATCCGCCTGACTTTCAGCATGCATAGCTTCGCGTTGTAAAGCACCTATTGCTGTACCTGAACGAACTAATTGTTTGGATATCTCATATTCCTGCTTTTCCTTTTTAAGATATTTACATAAATTCACGACACGTATAGCAAAATCCATACTCTTATCTTTTATAATATCCTCTTTCTCCATCCTCCTATCATCTTACCATCTTATCATCCTATCATTTTATCACCTTGACCTTAACAATTTTCACATCCTCTTCCGGGCGGTCGCTACGGTCCGTTTTTACCTGCTGTATCTTATCTACTATATCCATGCCTTCGATCACTTCGCCGAATACAGTATATTCCCCATCCAAGTGTGGGGTACCACCTACCGTAGTGTAAGCCTTCACCTGCTCCGGTGTAAAGTGGAACTCCGGTTGCTTGGCAACTTCCGCCTCAGCCTGTGCAAACAGTGTATCCTGCAAGTTCATCAGACCATCCTGGTCATTTTCCTTACGCATCTTATAGATTTCCTTCATGTGTTTCTGTGCCAAAGCATTGAACACTGTTGTCAGACGGTTCTGGTTCATCTGGTTCTCCATACCCAGCAACGTAGTGTCATTATACACTTTACCCGTCACAATGTAGAACTGGCAACCCGACGATTCCTTCTTAGGATTCACATTGTCACCCTGACGCGCAGCCGACAATGCACCTTTCTTATGAAAATACTTCGGATAAACGAACTCAGCCGGAATCGTATAACCTACATCACCTGCACCCAGCATCTTTCCTTTCGGAGCATTCTTTGACTCAGGGTCGCCTGCCTGTATCATAAAATCCTTGATGACACGGTGGAACAATGTACCTTCGTATGTACCCTCTTCCGCCAGTTTGATGAAGTTATCACGATGTTGCGGCGTCTCATTATACAGTTTCACGATAATGTCACCCGCAGTTGTCTCGATCTTCAATTTAGTTTCCTGATCCATGTTTCTATCTTTCTTTTGTCCCGATTGGCAGGCTGTAACGCTGCAAATCAGTATGGTTAATAATACGATGAAATTCCTCTTCATAACGCTTTTTATTTAAATTAAGTTTGCAAATATACGATTTTCAGACAAATCGGTTTACCTTTGTGTCTTAAAAGAGACAAAAGATAAGGCAATGAAATCTATACTCATCGTTGAAGACGACATTACTTACGGTATGATGCTGAAGACCTGGTTAGGCAAAAAAGGCTTTCAGGTAGCTTCCGTCAGCAGTATCGCCCGCGCCCAGAAACATTTGGAGACAGAGGGTGCCGACTTGATTTTGTCCGACCTGCGTCTGCCCGACAAGGACGGCATCGACCTGTTGAAGTGGTTGGGAGAGCAAGGTCTGTCCATTCCGCTCATCATGATGACGAGCTATGCCGATATACAATCGGCGGTGCAAGCTATGAAATTAGGTGCCAGCGACTACGTTGCCAAGCCTGTAAATCCAGACGAACTTCTAAAGAAAATCAGTGAGGCAATGAAACAACCCGCTGCTCCTCCCAGACAAACCATCAGTTCCGGAAAAGGAGAAAGTACCCATCAAAAAGATGCAGGCGGCACCCCGTCTTCTGACTACCTGGAAGGAGAGAGTGATGCGGCCAAGCAACTTTATAATTATGTAAGACTGGTTGCCCCCACCACTATGTCGGTACTGATCAATGGTGCCAGTGGAACGGGTAAGGAATATGTAGCCCACCGTATCCATCAACTCAGCAAGCGTACCGGTCAGCCTTTCGTTGCCATCGACTGTGGCTCCATCCCGAAAGAACTTGCCGCATCTGAGTTCTTCGGACACGTAAAAGGTTCATTCACCGGAGCATTGACAGACAAAACTGGAGCCTTTGTTGCAGCCAACGGAGGAACCATCTTCCTCGATGAAATAGGCAATCTCAGTTACGAAGTCCAGATACAACTGTTACGTGCCTTACAGGAACGGAAAATACGTCCGGTAGGTTCCAATAAAGAAATCACTGTAGATGTACGCCTGGTTTCTGCTACGAATGAAGATTTGGAACAGGCCATCGAAAAAGGGACTTTCCGCCAGGACCTGTTCCACCGCATCAATGAGTTCACTCTACGCATGCCCGAACTCAAGGACCGGAGAGAAGACATCCTTCTCTTTGCCAACTTCTTCCTCGACCAAGCCAATCGGGAACTAGATAAACAGTTGATCGGGTTTGATGATGCAGCATCCCGGGCATTGCTGGAATACCACTGGCCGGGAAATCTGCGACAGATGAAGAATGTGGTACGCCGTGCCACCCTATTAGCACAAGACCAACTTATCACGTTGAAAGAATTGACCGAGTTGCAGCAAGTCACTCATCCCCATGTAGGTCTGCCCTTGCGTAATGAAGAAGCAGAAAAGCATCAGATAATCGAAGCATTGCGGCAAACGGGAAATAACAAGAGCCGGGCAGCTCAACTGTTGGGCATAGACCGCAAAACCCTGTATAATAAGCTAAAACTTTACGAAATAGAGAGCTAAAAAGGTTCTTTGCACCGTATCCCAACCGCATCAAGTCCGTACCTACTCCGTATCCATACAGTTAGAATAGGTACGGACTTGACACGGACTTGGTACGGGCTTGACACGGACTTGGTATGCAACAGAGTACCTTAGTGTGGAATTTCTCCACACCTGATTCCACACTTTCCACACAATTCCACACTGTACCACATATTCCAAAGCCACAAACAACACTAGTAATCAATAACTTGTCTAATTAGCATTCTCACTGGCACGGGCTTTGCGAGTATATTTTATGTAAGCGTCAAGCTTCCTAAATCAAAAAAAGGAAACCTAAACTCTTAACTATAAAATATATATTTAATATAACAATTAAAAGCAAATGATTATGAAAAAGTTAGTATTAGTAGCAGCCCTGTTTATGTTTGTTTGTGGTGGTTCTTTCGTGGCAAATGCTCAGGACCCGGTGAAAACTCAACAGCAACAACCGGCAACGGGAAATACTGAAGAGCCCAAAACCGCTGAGCCTGCCAAGGAAGAACCCAAAACAGAAGAACCAAAGGCAGAGGAACCGAAAGCTGAACAACCTGCAGCCAACGCTCCCGCCAATGGTACTCCTGCAACGGAAACACCTGCACAGCCTGCTGAATAATAGTAAGCACACTGACACAAAAGCCGTTCCCTCCTTGTCTATTCTGGGGAACGGCTTTTGTCGTTTTAGTCCAATACCTACATGTAAGTACCAAACCGCACCACTCCGCACAAAAATTACCAATAAATAGCGATTTCCCACCTTTTCCATTCTACATACCTTTGCAAACAAATCGATAGAGATGTTTTGCAAAGTTTTTTATATCATAACAATTCTGTTTATCAATCACTTATCTGCCTTTTCCCAACAGGGTTACACCCTCACCGGAACTATACAAGATGCGCAGACCAAAGAGCCTTTAAGTTTTGCCACCATTCAATTGCAGACCTCAGATAAGACTTGGTATGGTGCCCTCAGTGACCAAAACGGCCGGTATTCTTTCACCAAATTAGCAGCCGGAACCTATACGGCAACCGTTTCTTATCTGGGATATGACAAGCTGACAAAGACTTTCTCTATCTCCAAAAATACAAGCCAGTCTTTCCAACTCACATCATCGACCCTAGCACTGAATGAGGTAGTGATTACCGCTTCGGAGTCGAAGGGACTGACCAGTGCGTCAAAGATAGACCGCAGGGCAATGGAGCATCTGCAACCGACAAGTTTCACTGACTTGCTGGAACTACTTCCCGGCGGAAAGTCTGTTGACCCGAATATGGGCAATGTTAATCTGATAAAAATCCGTGAAGCTGGAAACACCAGCGAGACTATTGCTTCTTTGGGAGTAGGATTCGTTGTGGACGGTATGACAGTAAACACTGATGCCAACCTGCAATACCTACAAGGAACAAACCAGGGTGACAAAGAGTCCGTATCCAAAGGCGTAGACATGCGCACGCTTTCAACAGACAACATAGAAAGTGTGGAAATCATCCGAGGCATACCTTCTGTAGAATACGGCAACCTGACCGGAGGATTAGTGAACATCAAACGAAAATCAAGCGCCTCTCCCCTGACTGCACGTTTCAAAGCAGACCAGGTAAGCAAGCTATTCTCTGCCGGAAAAGGCTGGGCAATCAGCGGCACCAATGTCCTGAACCTGGATCTTAGTTATCTGGACTCGAAAGTAGACCCGCGCGACAGCCGTGAGAACTACAAACGCATTACCGCATCCGCCCGCCTGAATACCAACTACAAAGCAAAGATTGGTCACATAGACTGGCGAATCAACGCCGATTACACCGGCTCGTTCGACAATGTGAAGCGGGACAAAGATATTACTGTAAAGGAAGATTCTTACAAGTCCACTTATGATAAAATGACGCTGGGTGGCGAGTGGGTATTGAAACGCCCCGAACGCTCATTCCTGCGCCAACTGCGTGCCAATGCATCCATTTCGCAAGAGCTCAGCCAGATTAAAGAACGGAAGTCCGTATCACTGGACCGCCCCACAGGTATTCCCAATAGCACGGAACAAGGAGAGGCGGACGGACTTTACCTTCCTTACAGCTATGTAGCCAATGTATTAGTAGACGGCAAGCCCTTCTATGCAAATGCTAAAATCATTGGAGATTTTGCCTTTAACTGGATGAAAAGCTCGCATACGCTGAAAGTTGGTGCGGAATGGAACTTCAGCAAGAATTTCGGAGACGGACAGGTGTACGACACCACCCGCCCGCTGAATACATCATCGACCACTCGTCCAAGAAGTTATAATGATATCCCTGCCCGGCAGGATGTATCTGTTTATGCAGAAGAACAAATGAAGCTATCTCTCGGCAAGCACGAACTGTTTCTCTCAGCAGGTGTACGAGCCAATTCTTTGCTGGGGTTATCCGGCGACTACGCTATTCAAGGAAAAATATACCTCGACCCCCGCTTTAACCTGAAGTGGCAACTCCCTGCCCTGGGTGCCAATGAGGATTGGCTGATTGACATATCCGCCGGCATCGGCTGGTTGTCTAAACTTCCAACCACTGCACAGCTATATCCGGATGCCAGATATGTAGATGTAGTGCAACTGAACTACTATCATAACAATGCCGATTACCGACGCATCAATATGATGACCTACAAATGGGATAATACGAACTATGACCTGGAGCCTGCACGCAACCAGAAGTGGGAAGTGCGCCTGAATGTGGCACATAAAGGGAACCTGTTCTCCGTCACCTATTTTCAGGAACGCATGAACAATGCTTTCCGCGATATTTCCTATTACCGCACACTGGCTTATAAAAAGTATGATACCTCTTCCATCAACTCTTCCGAACTGACCGGACCGCCCGCACTGGAAGGGCTAGCCTATGCTGAAGATACTTTAATCAACGCCTACAAAATGGCCGGAAACGGTACACGTGTACGCAAGCAGGGTGTGGAGTTCACTTTCTCGTCCCAGCGCATCAAGCAACTGAAAACCAGATTTACCGTCACCGGCGCTTGGCTGAAAACAACTTATAGCAATAGTATGCCCGAATATAAAGAGTCATCCATCATACTGAACGGAGAGCAACTGCAATACGTAGGTTTGTATGACTGGGAAAGCGGCTCCACCAACGAGGTATTCAATACGAATGTCACTGCCGACACCTATCTGAACAATATAGGAATGGCTTTCTCCGTGACGGCACAGTGCACCTGGTACACCGCCAACCAAAGCCTCTGGAACAACGGAACACCGGTGAGCTACGTAGATAAAGGCGGAAAAGTACATCTCTTCACAGCAGCTGACGCCACGGACGTACAGTTGCAACACTTAGTAAACAAATATGCCGACGATTACTTCAACCGCAAAGTGGTTCCCTTTGAAATGGGCATCAACCTGAAAGCGACCAAAGAAATCGGGAAGTATATGCAACTTTCATTATTCGTGAACCGCTTGCTGAATGTAGCGCCCATATATCACAGTGGCACGAGGGAGGTAAAGCGCATTTATAATCCATACTTCGGAATGGAAGCCAATTTAAGATTCTAATAAATATAAAAACAACAGATTATGATGAAGAAAGTAAAGTATTTCGCATGGGCACTCCTGCTGGCAGGGGGCTTTGCAATGACCGCTTGTAGCGACGACGACGTTGCCACTACGCAGGTAGACATGGAATTGAATGTCATCAACAGTATCGGAGACGACCTGACCGTCAAGACGGGAACATACACGTTTACCAATATCAGTACCGGGCTTGAAACGAAAATCGACCACACCTCTACCCTGACCCGTGCGGCAACCCAAAGCGCACTGGCCACGCTGACCGACGGTCTGTATAACGTAACTTTTATAGGTACCGCATCCTATAGTTACAAGGAAACCCAGATTATAACCAATGAGGACGGAGAAGAAGAAACGGTAGAAGTAACCAAGACCGCTGATGTTGACGTTCAAGGCGCCAAGCAGAACATTGAAGTAAAAGGTGGAACCGTATCATTGAACCTGCCCATCTATGTGCTGAACAAGGATGAAAGAGGTGATTTTGTCATTGCAGAGATCTTTGCTGCCGGAACCTTGAATGCGGAAACAAACAAGCAGTATAACGGTGACCAATATATCCGCATCCACAACAACTCTTCCGAAACGCTGTATGCCGACGGACTGGTATTGCTTGAATCTAAATTCTTGACTGTTACCAAAAATGATTACACTCCGGACATCATGGAGGAAGCCATGACCGTGCAGGTGATAGCCATGGTTCCCGGAAACGGTACAGACTATCCGGTATTACCGGGAGAAAGCATCACCATTTGTGATAATGCTATAAACCATAAAGAAGCCAACCCCGGTTCGGCCGACCTGAGCAAGGCTGATTTTGAATGGTACACCCAGTCTACCAGCACCTCCAACCCGGATATAGACAATCCGGATGTACCCAACCTGGACATGATGTACAATTACACCAAAACCGTTTGGGTATTGGCTAAACAAGGCAACAAGGCATACGCCATCGGACGCCTGCCGACGGGAATGACTTCTGAAACATATCTGGCAGATTATAAATACGAATATACTTATACGCTACCAACCGGAAATCAATCCAAAGTATTCAAAGAATACAAATTCCCCAATAGCTGGATTATAGACGCTGTCAACATGAGTCCGAAGAATAAATATGTATGGAACCTGACGAGCATGGCACTGGATATGGGATATACTTATATAGGTGTGAACAGCACGATTGCCGAGAACTACGGCAAGGCAGTTGTCCGCAGAACAGCCTACACCACCGAAGACGGACGCAAAGTATTGCAGGATACCAATAACTCAAGCGTAGACTTTGAGCCTTCGGTACGCGCAACCCTCTTACCGGCCCAATAATTAAGAGATTAAGCATGAGACAACGTTTCCTTATCATATTGACCGCAATAATCCTGTTGCCCCTACGAGTGGTTGCAGCAGATACGCTTACTGTCGAAAAAAAACTATTGTCGGAATACAGTCGGACGGCTGTATTCCGCAACCAGGTGTGGCAGAATGCCGCCATCCGTTTCGAACAGCGTCCTTTCAGCCTGACAAGCGTCAGCGTGAAGGGACTGTACGAGCAACGTGGCGACGCCGCATTGGCACAGGAAGGAAACAGGAGAAAAGATTTCAGCGCAGAAGTAAACTCTTTCGTCGTACTGAATCCGCGCAACCGGCTCTTCGGGCAAGCCTCCTACCGCAATGGACGCAGGGAAGATGTGGTTTGGAATGAGAATTCCGACTACTCTCTCCTCTACCCTTATGTAGTGGGCGACTCCATCGGCGGCTTCATGAAAGAAGAAGAGTATAAATTCTCCGGAGGATATGCCTACCGCTTCGGCGAATGGACTGCCGGTGCCGAACTGGGTTATCGCGCAGTGATTGCTTACCGCGACAAAGACCCGCGTCCGCGTAACATAATTTCCGATTTACAGGCAAGCCTTGCACTTTCACGCAACCTGAGCGGGAAATACAATTTAGGTCTTGCAGTGCAAGCCCGCAAATACAATCAGAAAAGCGAAATCACATTCCTTGCCGACAAAGGTTCGACATCCGTCTATCAGATGCTCGGACTGGGTATGGATTACGTTCGCTTTGCAGGAACGCAGACCAGTACCCGCTACACAGGCGAGGGCATAGGAGGCAGCATCGATTTGCTTTCGGTGAGCAACGACGGCGAGAACAACGGCTTTTCCGCTTCATTGCGGGCGGACTACTTCCACTTGACCAAAGAGTTGTCCAGCACCAATTATACTCCCATCAATGAGATAAAGAACGTGGACGTTTCGCTGGAAACCGCATGGACCCGTTGCAACCGTGAATGGGGATATGGAGTGCACTTGCTTGCCGCATTGCAACAACGAACAGGTGTTGAAAACATCTTCGGCGAACCGTCCGGTACCATTTATCCCCAAATCAGCAGTGTGGACCAGTTCAAAAATACGACACTGAAAGCCGGACTGAAAGGCAGGATAGGACAACGCCTCAACGGGAACCGCCGCTGGGGATGGACTCTGCTCCCCACCGCCGGCTACTGGCAGACGAAACCCGAATATAAAGGAAACGGACGCTACGTTAAAATGGCCTCTGCAAGCGGCGGACTGGAAGCGCAATCTCTCTGGAAAGCATCGAGAATGCTATTATCGGCAAGCCTTGCCGGAGGATATACTACCAATGTGAAGGCCAATTATTCTCTGACGGGACTGGACGGCAAAGGGCCGGTAGGCAGCACTTTACTCTCCAACATCGATTACCTGAGTGACGACCACGCCTCCGTTGCCCTCAAACTGCGCGGGGATTATATACTCAATGATCGGTATGCCGTATTCCTCTCAGCCAACTGGCTGCATCAGGAATATGATAAATGTGGTGGGACAGACCGGATAGAGGTATCTCTGGGAGTTACTTTCTAACAATAATAATAACTAACAATAAAACAAAAAACAACAATGAGTACTAAAACATTATCAATCGCAGCCGCCATCATGGCGTTATTCTTTATCGGAACTTCTTGCAACAACAAGCAGAAGAACACCGAAGAAACCGCAACCACCGAACAGACCACCGGTGCAATGGAAATAGACGATCTTCTGGCTAACGCCGAGTCACTGACCGACCAGGAAGTCACCATCGAAGGTGTATGTACACATGCCTGCAAGCACGGCGCTACCAAAATCTTCCTGATGGGTAGCGACGACACACAGACCATCCGTGTAGAAGCAGCCAAACTGGGTTCTTTCGATACGAAGTGCGTCAACAGTATCGTTCGCGTCACCGGAACCCTGAAGGAACAACGTGTGGACGAAGCTTATCTGCAACAATGGGAATCACGCTTGAAAGCTGCCGCTACCGAAAAGCACGGTGAAGGCGAAGCCGGATGCAGCACCGAGAAGAAAGCACGCGGCGAAACAGCCAATACGCCCGAAGCACGTATCGCTGACTTCCGCGCTAAAATAGCCAAGCGTCAGGCCGAATCAGGAAAGCCCTATCTGTCATTCTATTATATGGAAGCCGCCAACTATGAAATTCAGTAAGGCGGGAACCGCATTTCGGAAATGGAGCCGGATAATCCACCGGGACCTCTCATTCTTCTTCTCGGGGATGGTATTGATATATGCCATCTCCGGAATTGTGATGAACCACCGGAATACGATCAATCCCAATTACTCGGTAGAGCGACAGGAATATACCATTACCAAAGTGATGCCCCCGCAGGCCGGAATGAAAAAGGATGATGTCCTGGAACTGCTGGCACCACTCGGTGAAGAAAAGAACTATACCAAACATTACTTCCCGAAGGAAAACCAGATGAAGGTATTCCTCAAAGGCGGTTCCAACCTGATGGTCAATCTGCAGACCAAGCAAGCCGTTTACGAGAAGCTGACACGTCGTCCGTTGATAAGCGCCCTGACCAAGCTGCATTACAATCCCGGAAGATGGTGGACTCACTTCGCAGATGTGTTTGCCGTAGGACTCATCATTATTACCGTCACGGGAATGGTGATGCTGAAAGGACCAAAAGGCTTGTGGGGACGCGGAGGTATAGAACTTGCAGCAGGTATACTGATTCCGCTACTTTTTCTTTTTCTATAAACGACTCAAGCTTCACATATAGCCTGAGGTATAAGCATTGGTTAGCAATCTAATTATCAAAGCATTGCATTTACCGAGCATTTACCACAAGAGGTAAAAGCATTTACCGCAGGATGTAACGACCTTTACCCCGTATTGTAACGCTCTTTACCTCGGTATGTAACGGTCTTTACCCCGGCATGTAAATGGAGTTACCATTTGGGGTAAACAGAATTACCTACAGGAGTTCCGAGATCAATCCATGCAGCTAACGAGTAATTAAAATAGGTTCAATACTAAAAACAAAAGATATCAATGGAGAATATCATTGAATGCAATAACCTGACGCACTATTATGGCAAACGGTTAATTTACGAAAACCTCAGCTTCAGCGTGCCTAAAGGGCGCATCCTGGGACTGCTGGGAAAGAATGGTACAGGAAAAACCACAACGATCAATATATTGAGCGGTTACCTGAAACCCCGCTCCGGCCAATGTTCCATCTTCGGACAGGACATTCAGGCCATGCATCCTTCGACGCGCCGTAATATCGGCCTGCTCATCGAGGGACACGTGCAATATCAGTTCATGACCATCCGGGAGATTGAGAAGTTTTATTCTGCTTTCTATCCGGGACAGTGGCGCAAAGAAGCGTACTACGACCTGATGGACAAACTGAAAGTAGCTCCCGGACAACGCATCTCGCGTATGTCGTGCGGACAACGTTCGCAAGTGGCACTGGGACTTATCCTAGCACAAAACCCAGAATTGCTGGTACTGGACGATTTCTCTCTCGGTCTGGACCCCGGCTACCGCCGCCTCTTCGTGGACTATCTGCGTGACTATGCCCGCTCGGAAAACAAAACTGTTTTCCTGACCTCGCACATCATTCAGGATATGGAACGGCTGGTAGACGACTGCATCATCATGGATTACGGACGCATCCTCATCCAGCAGCCCGTAAAGGAACTGCTGGACACGATACGCCGCTATACCTGCACGTTGCCCGAAGGTTACAAGATGCCGGAAGATAAGGATTTCTACCATCCGTCTCTTATCAGAAATACACTGGAAACCTTCTCGTTCCTGCCTCAACAAGAAGTAGAAAACCATTTCAAATCGCTGCAAGTGCCTTACAGCGATTTGAAATGCGAGACTGTAAACCTGGAAGATGCTTTTATCGGACTGACGGGAAAATACTAATAACCAATAACTATTATGAACGCTATATTTTATAAAGAATGGATTAAAACCCGCTGGTATCTGTTGCTTGCACTGCTTGTAACGCTCGGTTTTGCCGGATACTCGATGTTGCGCATCAACCGTGTTGCCAGTATGAAAGGCGTGGAACACGTTTGGGAAGTTATGCTGGCACGGGATACCGTGTTCGTGGATTTACTGGAATTTATTCCTCTATTGGTCGGGATACTGCTTGCCCTGGTGCAATTCGTACCCGAAATGCACCATAAATGCCTGAAACTGACATTACACCTGCCCTACCCGCAACTGCGGATGATTAACCTGATGCTGCTCTACGGACTGGTAGTGTTACTTATCTGCTTTGCCGCCAACTACGTGCTGATGACGGTTTACATGCAAGGCGTCCTGGCTCCGGAACTTTATTCGCGGATTCTGCTGACAGCTCTTCCCTGGTATCTGGCAGGTATTGCCGCTTATCTTCTGATTTCATGGATATGCCTGGAACCGACCTGGAAACGCCGCGTCCTCAATCTGGTAATCTCTGTATTGCTGTTGCGTATCTTCTTCCTGGCTCCGGCACCGGAAGCCTACAACGCTTTCCTGCCCTGGATGGCAATCTACACCCTGCTCACGGCAAGTCTCTCATGGCTTTCCATTGCACGGTTCAAGGCAGGAGAACAAGATTAACAGGTTATACATTCACTATTAAGAACGAAAAAGACAATGAAACGTTTTAGTCAAATATTCTTATACATCACCATTGCATTGCTCATTATCTGGCAGTTGCCTTGGTGTTATTCTTTCTTTGCGGCAAAGCCATCGAAAGTTCCTTTCTCCATGTACAGTTGTGTCCTCGGCGACTTCCTCTCCATGGGCAATGAAGATGGCAAAGGCGTGGTACGACGCGACCAGTCCGGCAATGTATATACACAGGAGCAGACGGACAGTATTCTCCCGTTCTTCTACATGCGCCAGCTTATGGCGGATGAGCGGTTCCCGGACAGCATCAATGGTGTTGCCGTCACTCCGCGTGAAGTGCAGCTTACGAATTTCAGCTTCCGCTCGGCAGCTTCGGATATCAATGCCTCCAAGATAGAACTTTATCCTTTGCTGGAGAGTATGTCGGGACGCGTGGATCTGACTATGCCCGATGATGTGTTCCGTATCACCTCAAAAGGAATTGAATTTATCGGTATGAAAACCAATACGGTAGATGCTGACAAAAGCCAACTGTTCACAGAGGCTATGGTGAAGAAAGGGTTCAAATTCCCAGCCCGCCGGTTGGCCGGTAATCCCACCACTCGCAAGGAGTACGATGAAGGTTATCTGATTCTGGATAATGAGGGAAAACTTTTCCATCTGAAACAAACGAAAGGACGCCCGTATGTGCGTGCCATTTCCCTGCCCGAAGGCTTAAATGCGAAGCATCTCTTCATCACGGAATTCAAGGACCGCAAGACACTGGGTTTCCTGACGGATATGGATAACAACTTCTATGTGCTGAACAATAAGACTTATGATGTGGTCAAGACCGGAGTTCCTTCCTTCAACCCCGAAGAGGATGCCCTGTCTATCTTCGGGAATATGTTCGACTGGACGGTTTGCGTGAAAACAGCTGACGCGGACGAATATTATGCATTGGATGCGGATGATTACTCACTTATCAAGTCCGTCAGCTTCCCGACGGAGGGAAGCAAAGTACCGGGATTACGGTTTACTTCTTCACGGGATAAGTATGTGAAACCGAGGTTCTGATAAAAGAAATACTATATATTATATTGTGGGTTTGTCAAGACTGAAATTTCAGTTTTGACAAACCCGCATAGATTCAGAAGCAGCAAACCTAAACCGGATTACTAATATTTGCTATAGCTAAACCAATCAAAAGCAGCCTTATTCTTGCTTACCTTCCCATTGCTGCTGGCATACATTCCAACAAAAGGGCCAATGAATCCTTTGGCAACATTCGTACTACATACTGTTGCATCCACATCCTTACCCAAGAACTCTAACTGATCCTCAGAAGTACCATACAAGAAAGAATATTTCAATCCGTCCCCCTGTACAGCTAGTACCACCTCATTTATTTTATAAGGCACCCTGGCCAGGATTTCTTCATTCCCATCTTTCACAAGTATCAGACGTAGTTCTTGAGGGGTCTTTCCTTTACCAACCAACACCAGCCGGTATTGAAATCTATCATTTTGCATGATAATCATTCCCGCCTCTTCGTTTACGGAAGAGGGTTTAAAATTCATGGAAGTAATCGCTTTGAAACGATGGTCTTCCACACGGCGGGCAATCAGTGAAGGATTCACCAGTTCCGTTGCCTTTTGCGGTCTCAGATTGATATACAAGCGGGAATTTTTCAATTCGTACCAACGCTCAAAAGGAGTCCTCAAGAAGTTCCAGCAGAATCTTAGCGAATCAGTGTCGAAATCATCACGGACCGGAAGTAATGCTACCGGGGATTCCGGCAGGTTAGGAAATTTATCTTCCATCAAAACCCTGCCAATTCCCGGGTTAAAGATTGGCTGTTCGCCCTGAAAAGAAATCGGTGTAAGAAACGTTTCACGCCCCAACATATTATATCCATTCACCGGACGTACCCCCAGCATGACGGCATACCAGTCACCATTCTGTGTCTGTACCCAATCGGCATGTCCGATGGTAGTAATGTCAATGTCATTTCCCAGATGCCTGTGCGTCAACACCGGATTACAGATAAACGGGGTATAGGGACCGGTCACCTGGTCTGCCGTAAAAATAGAAACGGCATGATCTTCCCAGGTTCCTCCCTCAGCTATCATCAAATAATATTTCCTGTTAATCTTATAAATGTGGGGAGCTTCCGCATACGGACTGTTAATGGCATAACCGCTTGAAACGATATGGCGTTCGCCAATAAACTCACCGGTAGCAAGGTCCAACTGCTGTATATAAATACGGTCTTCTGCCGGATAACGGCGAGGTGGTGTCTTGTCATTACCGTTAATACTTCCGCAGTACCAGGCCTTTCCATCGTCATCAAAGAAGAGAGAAGGATCGATGCCCGGAGCATCTTTTATGAAGATAGGTTCACTATAAGGTCCCTCCGGCTTCTTGGCAGTGACAAAGAAGTTTCCACCGCAACCAGTAGCGGTGCAAATCACATAGTACAATCCATTATGATAACGGATAGTCGGTGCCCAAAGTCCCCATGAAGCCTTTAACCCATCTTTCATTTGCAGCTGGGAAGGACGGTTCAGCACATGACCTATCTGTTCCCAATTCACTAAATCTTTACTATGGAAAACCGGTAAGCCCGGAAACCATTCAAAAGAGGAAGTAACCATATAATAATCGTCCCCTACCCTACACAGGGAAGGATCCGGATGGAATCCCGGTAATATGGGATTCTTAAATGTTTTCTGCGCGGAAACGTTCACTGCAAGCATCAGGAATAGTGCCAGCAGATGTACACGGGATGTTTTCATTCTAATCATATCGTATGTCATTTAAGTATTAATAGTCTTTGAAAAATTCTTAGGTAACATTCCGAAGTGTTGCTGAAAGCACTTCGTGAAATAGGAGGAACTGGTAAACCCGGTAATAGACGCAATTTCATTTATCCGATGACTACCCTCCTGAAGGAGTAAAGCTGCCCTTTTCAACCGGTGTAACCTGATGTAATCATTCGGAGTTAAGTCCGACAATCCTTTTATTTTCCGATGCAGGCTGGAACGGCTCATGTTCAATTTCTCGGCCAGCAAATCGACACTAAACTGCAAATTGGCCAGGTTAGCCTCAATCACTGCATTTACCTTCTGAACGAACAATTCATCAGCTTTTGTTAATGCTACTACATTAGCTTCTGTCAACGGACGTTTATTGAACAGCTCCTTCACAAGCTTCCTGTTCTTCAGCAGGCTTTGTACTTGCGCCTGTAAATATTCTAATGAGAAAGGTTTCTCAATATAGGCATCCGCCCCAAGCTCCAATCCTTCAATTTTCGATTGAAGATTTGATTTTGCAGTCAGTAGGATTACCGGGATATGGCTATATTCTACTTGAGACTTTATAGTTTTCAACAATTCCATACCATCCATATTCGGCATCATAATATCACTAATCACTAAATCAACCTCCAACTCATTCAATACTTTAATAGCCTCCAATCCATCCATTGCCCGATGTACCTCATAGCTACCCATCATTTTTTTTGAGATAAATTCAAGCATCTCCAGATTATCCTCTACAATCAATAGAGTTTGTTGTCCCCTACCTTCTTTGCAATTCATAGAGGCTAATTCCGCCTCCTCATCCAACAGCTTTTCGCTTTTTATCTCATAATGGGAATATGGAAGCCGCAGTACAAAACGATTATTATCCGTACAAGCTATATCCAACTGTAAATCCCCCCCATGCAACTGTGCCAACGAGCGGGCTAATGGAAGTCCCAGCCCCCTGCCCGAATTAACCTGTCCCTGCGAAGATACTTGCACAAAAGGTTCAAAAATCTTTTCCTGCATCTGCCGGGCTATAATCTCACCATCATTCTCTACACTGATCACAAAATGCTCATTGTCCGCCCTGGCCAATACTACACTAATATAAGTAGAGGAATACTTCAGAGCATTCGTGAAAAGATTACTAACAATTTTAGTAAAAGCTTCCACATCCACTTCTGCCGATAAGGCAGATTCCGGTAAAGAGATATCAAACCGAATCCCTTGTTGTTCGGCCGGCAATCTAAAACGGTCATAAATGGCTTGCAACAGCAGAACAATATCGACCTGCTCAAAATTCATCCGCATTTGTTTGGCCTCCACACGTCGGAAGTCAAGCAACTGATAAGTCAACGATAGCAGTCTTTCCGTATTCTTCATTACCGTATCCAATGATTCCTTCGTCTCTTCATCAAATAGCTTATTATGGATAATATATTCCAAAGGGCCTTTTATCAGAGTCAAAGGTGTCTTTATTTCATGTGCTATATTCGTGAAGAACTCGATTTTGGCATGATACGACTCATGCTCTTTCTCTTGTTCAACCTTCTGAATCAACAGCTTCTGTTTCTTCTGTATCCGTTCTCTTACATAGAAGTACAGCAAGACAAACGCAATCAGCAAAAGTATTCCATAAGAAACATAAGCCCAGGTACTTCCCCACCAGGGTGGCAAGATATGAATATCCAGCGTACATGCTTCCTTCCATTCTCCTACACTATTAGAGGACTTTATTACCAATTTATAATTCCCGGGACGCAAATTTGAATAAGATACCCGGGGAGCGTTATCCACAAGCATCCAATCTTTATCCAAACCTTCTAATCTTACATAACAGGCATTCTTTTGAGAGGCTCCATAACGTAGGACAGCATAATCAAAACTAATAAAATTCTGATTATAATTCAGTTCCAGTTTTTTGGTACAGGTAATCGACTGTTCTAAAGGTGAACCTTTACCGGGATACATTTCTCTATTGTAAAGTTGAAAACCAGTAAGAAAAACCGGCGGAAAACTTAAGTCTTCTTTTATTTCGGAGGGATCAACAACCGACAAACCTTCAATCGTACCAAAATACAAACGATTCTGCATATCTCTAAATGCAGAATTATAATTAAACTGATTCGTTAGCAAGCCATCACTTTTTGTGAATACGCGAACGTTGTTGGTCGAAGGATTAATATGAACCAATCCTCTGTTTGTTCCTACCCAGATATTCCCCAAATTATCTTGAATGGCTTTATAAGCCATATCATCCGGTAGCCCAGTGGACATGGAGTAACGGATAAACTGCCCTTCGGCAGGATTATAATAAATTAATCCATAACTCGAAGTTCCAATCCAAAGGCGCTTTTCCTGATCTTCGTAAACACTCAAAATACGATTAATGATGCAGCCTGTCTTCTGATACAACGTTTCCTGATAGTTCACGACCTCTCCGCCAGTAGTATAGCAAATCAGACTTTTCCCCATTGATGCCAACCAGATATTCCCTGCCGAATCTTCACAGATATTATGTACATACACCTCTTCAAGTCCTTTCACAGGAGTAAATTTTCCGGTCGAACGGTCAAACCAATACACACCTCCCTGAGTGCAGATCCAGATACGTTTCCGGCGGTCATAACAAATAGAATAGATGGAATTATCCACATTATATCTATCGTCTGAAATATAATAATGAGATATTTTCTTTGTCTTCAGATTATAAATATTAAGTCCCCCCGAAAACACTCCAATATATAATTCGTCACCGATAATCTTCATTCCATGCACATTGTAGTGATCCAATCCGATATCCATAGGACTCATTGTTTTTGTAACCGGATCAAAACAATTCAGACCGGCATCTTCAGTACCAATCCAGATATTCCCCACACTATCCTGGCAAATTTCCCTGACTGCCTTGCCTTTCAACGAATATTTATCTACCAAAGGATAATATGATTCGATGAAACGATTCTGAACCAACGAGACGTAATTGATTCCACCAAAATACGTACCAACCCATAAACCGTTATCACGATCTTTATAAACGGCATAGATAGCGTTATCAGATAATGATAAAGGATCAAAGTAATCTCTCATCAAACGAGTGGTGTGCTTCGTTGTCTCATCATAAATAAGCAACCCTTTCTCGGTTGCTACCCAAAGTATATTCTCATCAATAAGGATATCATGCACAAATACCATTTCTCCATCATCTTGCCCGAGAGTAAGAAAAGAAAAGCTCTTCTTGTCCAAATCATATCGTATAATGCCTGAGTATTGGAAACCTAAATAAATGAAATGTTCATTACCGGTTATTACTTGCAACTGGTCATTCAGTGATTTGAAACAATCTATCTTCATCGAATGATACCTGCCGGAAGACTGGTCCAACAAAAATAATCTTCCTTTATCTCCGCCAAGCCAGACACGATTACTGCCGTCAATCCACATAGCAGTAGCCGAAAAAGTGGTGTGTTCCTGTCCACTCTCCTTAAACGGGTAAAAATGGAAATCGTTTGACTTGGGTTTATAACAATATACTCCTGTCCCTTTCTCCAGGAAGTAAACCCAGCCATCCGAGTTAACCTTGATAGAAACAATCATATCGGAAGGGGTATTCCCTTCCTTTGTCTTTTGACAAAAATATTCTAGAGAGTCACCTTTTGCATTATAACGGGAGATACCCTTAGTACCAATCCAAAGTGTTCCGTTTTGATCCTGGCAGAGTGATAATATGTAATTTACATCAAATGGTATTCTACCATTAACCTTGTGGCGATATACTTTCACTTTATTTCCATCATAGCGATTCAAACCATCACGAGTGGCAAACCACATGAAGCCATCCTTATCCTGAACGATGGAAGTGATGTCATTGTGCGAAAGTCCGTCGTCCATTGAAAGATGAGTAAAATGAAATTGTTTTCCCGCAGCCCACACGGTCTGACAGATCAATACAGCAATGCAAAATATGTATCCCCGGAATGATTTCATTGTTTCACTGTTTCAGGTTCTTACTACAAATATACTCTACTTTTTATAATTAACCCACACTTTCATTTTACCGGGTTCCCTGTTGTCCCATGCATAATAAGGTATGAAGTTAAGAGTTTCATCAGCTGTCGTACCCACTATTTCCACTACTCCCAAATCTGTATTACGAGCAGTAGTGAATGACATTTCCGAAGTTATGAAAGCTTTTTCTATAATAGGATTATCCACTTGTTCCAGACAATAGACCAGTGGTCCCCGTTGAATGGCACGTTTACCCACATTCTCCTTAACCCTCGGATCAGCTTCAACAACTTCCACTTCCATGTCCAAATTCATTTCCACCACATCTCCGTCTTTCCAGTCACGTTCCAAAGTAACGTATCCCAGCTCTTTTTTTACTAATTGTGGCTGTCCGTTGCATGACAAGCTATACTGTTTACACCATTCAGGTATTCTGAATTTAATGCCCGACTGAAACGGCTTTTCCGTTTTTATCTCAAAACGCACGTTACCATCCCACGGATAGTCTGTAACCTGTCGTATTTCAATAGTATCTTGTTGATAGTTAATACGGGCAGTGCTACCAATATACAGGTTCACCCAAATATTCTTATCCGATTTTGCATACAGATAATTACCAATAGAAGGTAAAAAACGAGAAATCTGACTCGGACAACAGGCCGTCCTATACCACACTTTACGATGATGCGTACCATCTGTTTCAAGTGGATTCACATAAAAGAACTTATCACCCGACAAAGAAATACCGGCTAAAGCGCCATTATACATTGAACGTTCCAGTACATCTGCATATTTGGCATCTCCGCTTAGAAGGTTCATCCGATTGTTCCACAGAACCATACCGACAGATGCACAAGTTTCACAATAAGCCTTGTCATTTGGCAGATCATAATCCTCAGTAAATCCTTCATTCTCTCTGGATGAACCAATTCCTCCGGTCAGATACATATTCCTGTCAACAACATCATGCCACAACGAATCTAATGCAACCATATATTCCCGATCATTCGTAGCGGCCGCCACATCCGCCATAGCCGTAAACATGTACATGGCACGAACCGCGTGACCGGAAATTGTGCGCTGTTCTTTTACAGGCAACAGATCTTGATGGTAATCCGGACTATCCCAGGTTCCTGCTCCATGTCCCCGTTGAGCCAACAGCCACTTAGAAAAGTCAAGATACCTACTATCATGCGTTTTATAATAGAGTTTCACCAGAGCAAGTTCAATCTCCTGATGGCCAGGTACCCAAACCCTTTTGTTTGGTCCGAAAGTATCTATCAGATGGTTGGCAAAACGAATGGCAACATCCAGCAATTTTCTTTTACCGGTTGCATCGTCATAGGCAATGGCAGCTTCAATTAAATGTCCGCAACAGTACATTTCGTGTTTATCCATATCTGTCCAACGCTGATTCATGTCTCCCAATATATAGTAGGTCATCAGATAACCATCTTCCATTTGTGCTTTTGAGATATAATCGACAATCGTATCTATTTTGGCCTCTAAAGCAGGATTACTATGATTTGTTAATGAGTAAGATACACCTTCAATCATTTTATAAAGATCCGAGTCATCATATACCAATCCTTCGAACTCTCCCGGAATAACTTTTGCAGCAATAGCAAAATTACGCACACGGTTTGTGGCAAGCTCACATTGTTCAATACAAACTCCCAATGTTGTGGCAGCATGTGTCTCTAATCTGGGTTTCCAGAATCGGTCTGTAATAGTAACCTGTGAAAAATTTACAGGCTCCATCTTGCGTGTAAAAGATATATCTTGTTGAGCGCACGAACTAAATAACCCTATACTCAATAATAAATAAACAATTCTTTTTCTCATGGCATTCTTCTTTTATAAATTAACGGGATTACCTACTAATTCTATATTCTTTTCAACGACAGCATTTCGTTTCAATGACACCGCATCCGGTTGTTTCCCCCCAACGGCTATCTTCACCGTGCAAGGCATCACAACAATATGTCCTTCCTCAGTCGTAACAGCCAGATCATCCGACTCAAGAAGAAAACGAACCGTCTTTGTTTCCCCTTTCTTCAGAGATACTCTTCTAAAGCCTTTCAGTGAGCGTATGGGAGTGTCAAAGGAAAGTCCCTCATGCGAAATATACACTTGCACCACTTCATCTCCGTCCATGCGCCCTGCATTAGTGACATCTACAGATACTTCTACAGCTTCATTCGTCGCAATCCGAACAGGCAATTTCAAATTATCATATCTAAAGGAGGTATAACTCAAACCATAACCAAATTCATAGAGTGGCCTCCCCGAAAAGTAACGGTATGTCCTTCCTTTCATGCTATAATCCTCAAAATCCGGTAGCTGTTCCAAAGATTGATAAACCGTGACAGGTAAACGTCCCGAAGGATTATAATCGCCCAATAAGACATCAGCCAAAGCTGTGCCGGCTGACTGCCCTCCATACCATCCTTCTATAACTGCATTCACTTTCCTATGCTCTGCGGGAATACTTAAAGGACTGCCATTTTGCAAAACAAGTATCGTAGGCTTTCCCAATTTACAAATAGCCTCAACAAGTTGTTTCTGAGTATCAGGCAAGTCTATTTCTGTACGGTCTCCCCCTGCAAAGCCCTTGCTTTTCACAGTCATTTCTTCTCCTTCCAGATTCTGATTGATTCCCATACATAATATAACCACATCCGATTTCCGTGCAACTGCAACAGCTTTTTTCATCAGGACATGATTGTCCGCACGCCCCCATAAAAGTTTGATTAACGCATGATTTACAATTTCATGCCTATACTCAATCCTTACTTTTATCATTTCTCCCGCTTCACAAGAACGTAAATAGAAGTTTTTACGAGGATGATGTACATTCCCATATTGAAAAGTCAGAGAATCATTCACATAAAATTTATAACCGTAGAAACCCTCTATACCTAACGCGTACCTTCCTGTTTCGGGAATACGGATAAACGTTTCATAGCTTGCCCCAAAATTATCATCTGGCAAATCTGTAAAAGGTGCTTTATCCCACCAGATATTATTGATTTCTCTTTCAATCAAAACATGTTTGGGCTCACCCCACAAATTAGGATTATTATAATAAGCGGCTTTTACACCCTTATTTTGCCCCGTAACATCAGTAAAAAGATAATCAGCGGCAACAGGCTCAATCTGTGGAAAATCTTCAGATAATTCACAGCCTGCCTCATATCTGATTTCAGCATCCGGCATCTTATTTTGAAGACCTTGCAACACCGTCAAACCATTTTTATTATATCCACAGTAATTTCCCCACAATGTCTCATCATCATTCGCCGTAGGTCCGATAACCGCAATCTTCTTTACTGACTTCTTTAAGGGCAGTATTCCATCATTCTTCAGAAGAACTATAGATTTATGAGCCGCTTCCAAAGCTATTTGCCGGTTCTTTTCGCTATCTACCACATTCATCGGAATCTGGGCATAGGGAACAATGTCTACCGGATCAAACATTCCTAACCTAAACCGTGCACTAAACAACTTCATCACAGATTGATCTATTTCCGATTCCGTTATCAACTTCCGCTCCACAGCCTCCCGCAATCCCCGGTAAGCTACACCGCAATTCAGATCAGTCCCTCTTTTCACTGCTAATGCAGAAGCCTCGGCAGCATCAGCCGACACTTTATGATCTGTATAAAAATCACGAATAGCCCCACAATCGGATACTACATATCCCTTAAAGCCCCACCTCTCACGCAGATATTCCTGCAGCAGTTCACTACTACCGCAACAGGCTTCTCCTCTAAAGCGATTGTAAGCACACATTACAGATTCTACATTCGTATTCTCCACCACTTCTTTAAAGGCCGGTAAATATGTTTCTATTAAATCCTTTTCCGAAGTTTCAGCGTCAAACTCATGTCTCAAGGGTTCTGGTCCGCTATGAACGGCAAAGTGCTTAATTGTCGCTACCGTTTTCAAGTAGCGGGCATCATTTCCCTGTAATCCCTTCACAAATTGCAAAGCCAGTTTACCACAAAGAAAAGGATCTTCTCCATAAGTCTCCTGCCCTCTTCCCCAGCGTGGGTCACGAAATATATTAATATTGGGAGTCCAAAAAGTAAGTCCTTGATAAATACCCCGCTTACCCTGCCGCACAAAATCATGATGTTTGGCTCTCGCCTCATCAGAAATCGCATCGGCAATCCTAAACATCAATTCATCATCAAAAGCAGCTGCCATACCAATCCCTTGTGGAAAAACAGTTGCCTGCCCCGCACGCGCCACTCCATGCAAACATTCGTTCCACCAATTATAAGATGGTATCCCCAAACGCTCTATGGCTGGTGATTGATACATCATCTGAGAAATCTTTTCATCAAGTGTCATCCGACTGACCAAATCTTTCACCCGCTCCTCCGTACTCAATTTCGGATTCTGAAACGGATATTTGAATTGCTGAGCCGATATACCGGTCATAAGGCTCTCTATAAAAAAGAGACAAAACAGTATTTTACTATTACAAGTTATCATAGTTCATCGTATTAATCATCAATCAGTAGTAAAAACAATCTCTTGTACAAACGGATTCACCGATAAATGAATATCATCTGCCGAAGTAATAGGTTTACCCAAAACCGAACATCTGTTTATAGTCACATTTTTAATACCATATCTATTGTCCTTTCCCAAAATCTGTGCATCAACTCCATTCAGACTGGTCAATACACTGACATTCGAAACTTCAATTCCGTCTATCACACAATTCCCCGTACACTCTCTCCAACTTTTATCCGTTATCTCAAAATCAATTAACCGAGGAGCTTCTGCTCCATTAAAATCAAAGCGCT
Organism: Bacteroides sp. AM16-24; assembly: GCF_003471885.1. Classification (NCBI taxonomy): domain Bacteria; kingdom Pseudomonadati; phylum Bacteroidota; class Bacteroidia; order Bacteroidales; family Bacteroidaceae; genus Bacteroides; species Bacteroides sp. AM16-24. The sequence goes on along the minus strand of NZ_QRKI01000008.1, from coordinate 29,709 downwards.
CAATGGTTATATTTTCAAACCGCACATTTTCAATACGAGTCGAGTCAAAGCCATTAATCACCATTCCACGTTTACACTTCACAACATCTATGTTTCTGAATACAATATCCTTGAAATGTTCTACGCAAGTTTCCGTACCTATTTTAGCTGCTGCGGAATTACTGACAGTTAAAATATGATCAAATAATATACGTTCCGTAGTGTATTCCCGTTCACTATCCAGTCCTTTCACCACAACATTATCATCACCGGCATGAATCACTGCGTTTACCAAGGAACAGTCCGTTGAAGAGTCAAAATCCACTCCGTCCGTATTGGTCCAATTCTTATAGGGACGATTATTCAGTACTTTCAGATTCTTCATATGAAACTCCTTTGAACGATAGACACGTGTATTCCAAAATGTAGGATCACGAAGAACAACTCCGTCATAAAGTACATTTTTACAATTGGATGCATAAAGCAAATGAAATTCGCGTGCACCATTCTTACGAAGACCTGCCCAACCTGCACCATCAATGGTTCCATAACCTAACATACGGAAATTAGATACACCATCCATACGTATCAACGATTTATCCTGATAATCCGCCGGATCAGTACTCCCCATAATCAATGCATCATCTGCCAATAAAACTGTCATATCACTACGCATGTACAACTCGCCCGTATAGTATTTCCCTTTGGGGAAATACAGCACTGCCTTTCTACGTGAGACTTCATCAATGGCTGCCTGGATTTTTTCCGTTTCTTTGTTCGTTCCCGTAGAATCGACTCCAAAGCTCAGAATATTGACAATTTCCTTATCGCTTACCTGTGCCTGATAATCGACTTTGGGATTAATAAGTAAATACAGGTCTTCCAGATCATTAATCTTCACCAAAAGGTAAGCGGCCGAGTCGACTGCGAACGATAGTTGGTTACCGCTGACATTGGCCTTGATGTTTTTCCGCATAGGACTGACTGTATAGTTCTGAATCGGATTATCCACCCTTACACTAACTTGAAGCGGAGATGTTCCGTCATAAACTATCTGCACGTAATGAATCGGAATATCAATCTTTTCCATCTTTTCAACTACTGCGTCCTTACCATTTACACTTACACGAAACTGTTTACTCAAAGGTGCGTCACCCAATGCCGGCATCAACCGGAAAGAAAGACTTTCATCTTTACTTCTGTCCACAGAACAAGACACACAAAACAAAGCCACCAACAGATATATCCATGTATTCTTTCTCATAGTTTTCTATCTTATTTAGTTATCAAAGCATCATGCAATAAATTATTCAGGTATTCGGTTCCCTCACAGTCAGTCAATTGCATAAACCACCCTTTATTGGGGAATGTTACAATACAATCTTTCAGAACCGTTCCACTTGTCATCTTCAAATCAAGCATAGGATATTCTTTCGACAACTGACCGGAAGACAGATTATCCAATACCAATCTTGCACCATTGGTTATAGAGAAAGGAGATTTTCCATCCGAAGACAACAATTCTACATTTCGCAATGTTAACCGCTCCACATGATTCGCGACCAAACCTTGCTTGCATTCCAGCCGGATATTCTCCAAAAGAATGTCCTGAGGAGGTGCTTCCTGTAATCCTACAATATTGATTGCCTGTTCAATATTGCAACCGGTTATATTTGAATAACGGATATTTTTAAAGAAGGGGGTTTCCTCTGTCACTGGAAATACTTTATCTGTAGTTCCTTCATAGCCCATATCTATGGAAATCCCTTCGCGAAGATTCTCCATGACAATGCCATTTGCCAGCAAGTTTTCTACAATGCCACCACGTCCTCGCCCGGTCTTTACCCGTAACCCGCGAAGCGTTCCCTTAAAGACACAATTCATCACGGTCACGTTCCGAACCCCACCTGACATCTCACTCCCAATACCTACCGCACTCCTACCATGTGCAAAAGTACAATTCATGATTGTTATATTTTCGCAAGGTATACCGACTTTACGCCCATGTTCGTTATAACCGGATTTGATTGTAACACAATCATCTCCACAATCAACATAGCAGTTGGAAATGCGCACTCCATTGCAGGATTCCGGATTTATTCCATCCGTATTCGGCGATTCATAAGGCTGTATTATAGACACACCCTGAATATTCACATTCCGGCAATAAACCGGATGGATAGTCCAGGCCGGAGAATTCGTAATGGAGATATCAGATATCTGTACATTAGTACATCGGTATAAATTAATCATACGGGGACGAGGAAACTCCAACGGAGAGCCCTCCGGATTTTCCGGCTCGCGTTCCCGAATACCCTTTTCCGTACGTATCTTGTCTGTTTCCCAATAAGCATCCCACCAGGCTTTTCCCTGTCCGTCTATCCGTCCACGCCCGGTAATGGTTACATTTTCCAAATCGTGTCCAGTAAGAAGAGAGGCATATACTTTCCGTTCAATCCCTTCCCACGACCCCATAATAACCGGAGTATCAGCAATATCATCATGAAAATAAATTGTGGCACCGGAACAAACCTCAAAAACAATATTACTTCGCAAAAAAAGAGGACCGCTCAGATACTCGCCCGCTGGAACTATTACTCGTCCTCCACCGGCTTTGGCAGCTGCGTCAATCGCTTTCTGAATAGCAATGGTACACAATTTTTTATTTCCCTGCGCTCCATAGTCTTTCACATTAAAATATTGCGCAAATACACTCAACGGCATCAGACAAAAAAAGGCCAGTAAATATACTATCTTCAGTTTCTTCATGTTCATTATCTTTTGTTTTCTCATTTACAACATTTCAATTCTATAGGCCCTAATAGACCAGAAGGTACACTCTCCCAATGTGCAGCACTAAAATTACGATAAGCTACATCTACCATAAAGAACGTTTGCCAGGGAGTTTTATTTTGATCTAACCAAATCATTCGGTTAGCGTCCAAATTGCGTACTTCAATGCGAAGTTTATTATTTTTCTTCTTCAGGATCCCTGTTCCTATATTCAGTTCGAAAGGAACCGACCACGAACAACCCACATATACGTCATTCACCCAAACTTTTGCAACTTCCCGGACATCTCCTAATGAGAGCTGGTAATGCTCGGCACGCACAGAAGGCAAGTTGAAACTAGTTTCATAAATACCCGTGCCGCTAAAATAACGCGCCAACGTATCAGGAGCTTCCGTCCAGCTTTTAACCACCTCAGTATGATAAGATGCCGGCAACTGAGGTTCACCTTCTTTGAAAGAAACAGACCAAGTATCACCTATACGATAAGAAGCAATCACTTCATTATAATCCCATGATACCGACTCCCCATCACTATATAATTTTATAAAGCAGGATTGACCCGGTTTTAATTGCAAGAAGAGCCTCTGCCCATCTGTCCGAGGCACTCCGCTTTCGCCTGTCAAAGGATTGAATAAAGTTACTCTATCAGCTGACTTTCCCAGCTGTATCCATCCTTCCTGAAATTCATTGCTTTGGTTTGCCACAAAATAAAAAGTTCCCTTCTCATTCCTTTTACGGATATACTCAAGCTGGTGTTTTCCGAACTCCTCTTTGGGTATTCCTATTCGTTTCAATGATTCAGTATAATTAGCATCTACTATCACATTAGAATATGTTTTCAATTTAGCAGACAAAGAAAGTAATTCGGAACGTTGTACCTCTACATTGTAGTATCCCGGAATATCACGAGGCATGCGATAGGCAAAGATGATATTGACTCCGGAAGCAGCCAATTTCTCTAATTGTTGTAAAGTCCCTAACGGGATTCGTTTGCAACAAGGCACGACAATAGCTTTATAGGATGCCTGTCCCGGAGTTATCACCTGTTTACCGCTGCTTTTACACAAGGCTAACTGTCTGTCGGAGATGTAATCGAAATCAAAACCTTCTCGCTTCAGAGTACGGGCAATATCACCTACATCTTGCCTGTAAAACCAATTGTCCGGGTTATGGATGGTAAACATCATTAGTTTACTTCGCCCATCCTCATCGTCACACTCGGTCCATAAATCATGCATCGGCATATAAAGCAATACATCATTATCCGGTTGACTATTTTGCAGCAATTGTTGACTACGTGCCACAAATAGAGAAAAATCCGGCATCATCTCTTTGAAAGCCGTTGTGTGCCCGAAATCCGCAGCCGGATAAAAATGCCATCCGGGAAATGGAATTTCTTTAGGAGAATAAGCTCCACAAGTTAACATTATATGATTTATTCCACTTACAAACAATTCGTCTATCTGAGGTTTTGCCTGTGAAAGAGCTACCTTAAAATGATCACCCAGCCAAGTAGCGGTTTCCGATGAAGTGAGTTGCTTGCCCATTACATGCGAAGCGGAAGAGGCAAACTTCAACAACATCTTATCAGGACGCCCAAATGACTTCTCATTATAAAGCGGGTCGATACGCACATTCTTAATATGCAGAGGACTTGCTCCGAAAGACTCTGTCTGTGGAATATCAGAAGCCCCATACAAATCGAGCCAGTTAGCAGGAGAGCCATGTGCCTGCTCCACTGTCTTCACTCCATGTCTTTCAGCCCAATGATGCCATACGTCAACAAAGTTATCCAATAATAAATCGGAAATAGTCTCCCGATAATCACAAAGTACCCTCCGAGCTGCATCACTCTTATTTGCCGGATCGAGCAAATAAAGATATTTCCTCAAATCATATCCTCTACGAGCTTTGAATTCATCAAGCAACACAGAAGAATAATCGGCCCCATATACTTCATAAGAGTCATTGAATGTAGCCCTTAAAGCGGAAGAAGACAAAAACAATGAATCAAAACGCTCCAGATACTTTTCGACAGCTATCTTATTGAAATGATCTATAACAAGTCCTTCACCACCCAGTCCTGAACGTTTGGTCATCTGCCCTGTAGGTACTGAATACAAGCCATAAACATCCCATTTTTTCGCAGGAAATGTAAAGCGCAAAATTCCATCCGTTCCAACTTTTGACGTAAGATCCAAATAATCTCCATCAGTAGAGTAAGCACTCAAAACATGCAACTTCCCCTTTTGTCGGGCAGAAAGATCCATTACAACATTCTCACCAGGCATAGCTGTAAACAAACGGTTCACAACAGAATATTGTGCAGCCATATCAGATGTCACATTCGGTCCGCCAAAAGGCCATGCCGAGGTAAGCGAAGCATCTATCCGCATACCCGATTTTCGGGATTGCTCCGCTGTATAATTCATCATTTCTATCCAACGGGGACTCATAAAAGGAATATATTTTGATTCATATCCTTCTACTCCATAGGTAGCGGCAATGCTTGCTCCACCATATCCCAATTCCTTAAACTGTTGCAAATGCCAGTCTATCCCCTCTTTATCGACTGCACTTCCCAACCAGTACCACCACAACCAGGGGCGCTCCGTTGCACTATAATCAGAAAGTTTCTGCTGCTGAGCCCAGCCGGGCACAGAATTCAGCATCATAACCGACAATACGCATTTCAGTATCAGTTTCTTCAAATCTTTGCTTTTCATGAATTGCCACGTGTTAGTATTTTTATCTATTACCTATTAAAACGATTGTTCCAATCAATCCGGAAGGTGCCAATTCCCAATCGGCTGTATTAAATGAACGGCGTTTCGGATCAGCGACATAACATTCTTGCCATTGCACCTGATATCTATCCATCCCAATGAGGCGATTGGTTGCAATGTTCTGAACCCTGATCTCTAATTTATTTCCCGTTTTTCCGAGTAGGTTCGCACCAAAATCTACTTGATAAGGGACTGACCAAGTCTTTCCAACGGATCTTCCATTAACAAACACCTCTGCCATATCACGTACATCCGTGAACTTTAGACGTATCCGGGTGGCCTTTTCCAGTCCGGCCGGAAGATCAAAAGCCGTTCTATAAATTCCCACGCCACTATAATAGCAATGGGTACTATCTCCCAACTCAGTCCAACTAATCAATTCAGAAGTTGAAACGCTTGCCGGACTATCCAGGCCTTTTTCAAAATCAATTGTCCAGTGAGCTTGTAAAGGAATGGCGGTTCCCTTAAAATAATCATAGGGAACACGACTCTTCCTACCACAATCAGCAAACAGAATGACAGATTGTCCAGGTTGCAATTGAAGAGTTACCAGACTTTTACCTTCTCGTTCAGCCAAAGCCAAAGATGAAAAATGCCCGGATATAGGATTATAAGCTGTTATATTGCGATAGAATCGATCCAATATAATTTCACCTTGCTGGAAATCACTCTTCTGATTAGCTATGAAAAAAACCTTTCCTCCATCCAGTTCTTTACGAATATACTCCAAACCACATGCAGGAAGAACAGTTTTGGGGACAGACAAGATTTGCAATACAGAATCTACATTGTTCACCACCGATACTTGAGGCATTGTTGTCATCGCTTCCCGTTGCACTAACAAGGTTTGCAAACGCTGGCTCACCTCGTTGAGTCCGGGAACATCTCCCGGCATCTCTTTATCAAAAATCACTGGAACACCACTTTTAGCCAATTCCATAAGTTTCCGCATGGTTTCTATAGGCATCCTTTTACATGCAGGTATAACAATCGCTTTATAAAGACTGCCTCCCGCACTTTTAGCTTTTCCATCCTGAACGGTCATCTTCTGCAATAACTTATCAGACACATAATCGAATTGATAACCGGAAGCCTTTAATTGACGGGCCGTGACAGCAAACGGCCAGTCGCTTCCCCATTTAGTAGGAATATGGTCCATCATGGCAAGTACTCCAAGATCTTTTTTAATCTCACTGAAATAGTCAAAGACCGGATAATAAAGTAACACATCATTGTCTGGTTTGGAATGCTGCAAAACATTCTGTACCCTGGAAATATACAGACTAAAATCGGGCATATAATCCATCAGTGACGAACGTGGTCCGAAATCAGGTGCCGGATAAAAGACCCAACCCGGATAAACAGAGTTGAGAGGAGTATTCGTGGCACTTATCAGATGGATATGATTGATACCGGCAAGGAACAGCTTATCTACTTCAGGTTTCACTTGCGATAGTGCCGTACGAAAATGATTGGTCAGCCAGGTAGCCGTTTCACTTGATACCAAAGGGCGTCCCATCAGGTTACCGGCAGAAGAGGCAAACTTCATGTGTAGGACGTCAGGACGCTTATACGGTTCTCTGCGCGTAGCTTCATCAACACGTACTTTGTCTATGTCAAAACAACTGGGTCCGAAAGATTCGCATTGGGGAATATCTACCGCTGCATACATATCCAATAGATTAGAAGGGCTACCATGAGCTTGTTCCATCGTTTTAAAAGAATGGCTATTACTCCAATCAGTCCAATTTTTCACAAAGTTGTCCAATATCAGGTCGGCTATTGTGGCACGATAATCACAAAGGAACCTTTCTGCAAGTTCACTTTTTTCATTCTTCAGCAAAAGCGAGAAGTAAGGTTTGGGCGAATAACCACGTCTCTTCTCAAATTCCGTTATGAAAGTTGATGTATAATCAGCACCATATACTTCATACGAATCATTGAATAATGCACGAACTCCCTTCATGCTTTCCAAATCCTTTTCAAAATCCTTGAGATAGTTCAGTAAAGCCTGTTTGTCGAAATTGTCAATGACAAGCCCTTCACCACCGGGTGAGGAACGTTTCACCATCTGGTTGGTAAAACCTCCTATCACAGCTTCAACCCGCCACTTTCCTTCGGGCAACAAAGCACCAAGATTTCCACCGGCATCTACACTGGAAGTTAAATCAAGATAAGCTCCCTTATCAGAGAATGCTGACACAGAAACAGTGTATTCGTTGGCTGTATCTTCTATCAATTTCCTGTTTATACTACCAGTCGCCTCAAAACTATCTACTCTTTTCAAAAACTTGGCTCCATCTGTTTTCATGACCTGTGCTCCTCCGAAAGGCCATGCTGACGACAAAGCCATATCTACTTTCAGATTTAATTGCGAGGCTTTTTTCAGAGTATGACGGATCATTTTGTACCATTCCGGACTACGATAAGTTATCTGCTTATCCTCATATCCCTTCACTCCATAAGTAGAAATGATAACTACCCCTCCATATCCGGCTTTCGAATAAGTAGCCAAGTGTTGGTCTATCAAATCTTCCGACACGACATTTCCCAACCAGAACCACCAAATCCACGGTCGCTCTTCTGCCGTATATTTCCGGGCGTCATTTCTGGAAACTACCTGTTGAGCTTCCAGCATCAAGCCAAAAGAAAAGAGCAAAAGCAAACTCAGAATACACTTTCTCATTACATGCATCATTAATCATTATTAAAATATCCTCCTCCCCCTGTCAAGACAAGGAGAGGAAGATATACTATCCATCCTTACTTAAGAATCCACATCAAGTCATCTACCCCGTCCGTTCCATTAAACTGCCTTTTAATGGCTTCTTGAACATTCGCTTCATTCGTCTGGTACTCGGCCTGCGGATATCTCCATCTAACAGGAATCTTTCCACTCGGATTATTCATATTATCACCAATGTTCAACGCCGGAATTCCTGTGCGACGGATATTATAAAATGCTTCCCAACCGGAATTATTGAAGAACGCAATATACTTCTGATTGAGAATCTGTTCCAACTGTCCTCCATAAGCAACAACCGAGCTATTAAGATATTCTGAAATCACAGACTCACTGATGTCGTAAAACTGCATAGAAGCACGAATGCCTTTCTCATAATAATCTTCTGCATTTCCTTGTATCCACCCCCGATTAATGGCTTCTGCAATGTTAAAGCAAAGCTCCGGATACCCCAACAAAATCATCGGCTCACCGGTAGGAGTACAATAACGCTCCCTACTATAAATAGAAGCCTCATCCCTGCTGGCATAAATATTCTCATAACTATCATTACAATCTACGCCTCCATATTCCGTAACATCAAAATCTGTATTATCAGGATTGGCCGCTACCGCTGCTTTTGTACGTTCGGCAATGACAGTAATGCGCGGATCATTATATTTCTTAATCAAATTATAATATGTATTACCTATCCGATAATAATCAGAATTAGCCAACTGATAGAACAACAAGTAACGATTCCCCTCAATGTCATACCATTTGAATGTCATATTATCATCATTTGATGCGAACAACGGATACTTCGTAGGATTATCGAGTATCTCGGTAAACTGCTCCTTTATTCTCAAATCCGCATCATCCATCTTCTTACTAAGATTAATCAGTATACGAATCCGCAATGCATTAACAGCTTTTTGCCATCCGGCTACATTGCCCCCATAAATAAGATCGCCATTTCCAACAGACACTTTCCTGATGACCGCATCTCCCAAAATCGTATTTGCTTCATCCAAAAGAGACAGACAGTTCATGAAAACATCTTTTTGCGCATCATACTTAGGAGTAAAATTATTTTCTGATTTACCTTTCAGCGCATCACTCATTGGTATGTCGCCCATTTGCATAGTCATATCCATCAAGCAATATGCTTTAAAGAAATTGGCTATCCCCCTATAGGCAGGTGCATTAATCCGGTCTCCTTCAAACTCCATAGCAAGTACATCACGTAATACTGAGTACCAATCAAATCCCGCTTCGCCTCCCAAATATCCCTGGAATGCGATGTCTCCTTGCTGGGAAGATATTGAAGCAATGTATTGAGCCCATCCATTGTAGGTTCCTACCATCGGTCGGTATGATCCCAGCGTATTGGATATCACACTCGTCAGAATCAGTGTCGGAGGTACTTGCCCTTCGGACGGTGAATTCGGATTCATTTCATATTCTGATAAAGACTGGCAAGCGGAAAACAGAAAGATACCTGCCACCAGTGCCGTTAATCTATTATTTACTATTTTCATAATATCTCACTTTACTTAAATTCAACTTTTAGAATGTTAGGTTCACATTAAATCCGACATTGCGGAATGAAGGAGTTTGCAAGTTATCCCACGTAGTGCCTTCATTATATTGATCGGGGTCAACCAAACCGGACTTGGTAATCAGAAAGAGGTTCTTCGCTACCAAAGACACGTTGGCTCCCTTTATAAAAGTATTTCTCAGAAGCGAACTGAGATCATAGGTCAGCGAGACTTCGCGGAACTTCAAGAATGAGCGGTCAACAAGCACACATTCATCAATACCATAATATCCCTTAGAATTTTGTATATAGTCAAAATAATTGGTAGTCTTTGTATTCGGAGCAAACTGACGGGTATCACTGATTATGTTTCCATCTCCATCACGTTCCAATGTTCCGGAAATTACATTGACACCTTGAGCTTGGTAGTCTTTACCTGCATACCAGTCTTTACGAGCCTGATCATCAATATCCAAAGAGCGACCTCCAGCCCACATATATCTGTTATATTGGCTCAAGATTTTACCACCAATACAAGCATCAAAAGAGAAATTCAATGTAAGCTTATCATAAGACATAGTATTCGTAAAACCAACCATCAGATCATTATTCGAATAACCTAACTTTTGTTTGATGTCATCTTTCTGAATTTGTCCGTTCGCACCAATAATCACTTGTCCGGCATATTCATTACCTTCCGGAGCATACATCATGGCTGTACCATAGATGGCATCCATACGATCACCTACTTTCAGCTCACCAAATTTTGTTTGGCCTTCAGGAAGTTCCTTCAAATACTGCCGGTAAGAAGACAAGTTCAGGATGGCATCCCAACTAAACCCTTTCGGATTTTTAAAGGGTGAAGCCGTTATCGAAAGCTCCCATCCCTTACGCAGAGTCTTCAAGCCATTCAATATATAAGATTTCCATCCGGAAGCCTCCGAAATAGGTTGGGAGTAAGTTTGCGGTCCATCGATAAAATAGAAATACGTGGCATCGAACGCCAGACGATTATTGAACAGACGAAGTTCACCACCAACTTCATATCCAGTGCTGTATGACGGTTTAATATCTTTTGAATAAAGACTTGACGGAGAAGTCAATCCGATATTATTATTCCAGGATTGCGTCTGTGTATAGACCGAAGCGAAATAGTAAGGAGAGAAAGCACTGCCTACCCGTGCATAAGAGCCTCTTAACTTCAGATAGCTGATAAATTCAGGCAACTTCACATATTCGGACACAATAGTCGACAACTGTGCAGAAGGATACAGATAACTGTTCTTACCAAAGGTGGGAATAGTTGACGACCACTGATTACGCGCCGTCAAGTTTAAAAGAATATAGTTCTTCCAACCTAAATCAAGATAACCATATACAGCATATTCCGCCAATTCACGCTTATAACTGCTTGGTTTTGTCGGTTTCAATGTATTTTCAAGAGTGTAAATACCTGGAACTGCCAGTCCATCCGTAGCTGCTTTATGACCACGGTCGTTGTATTGACGAGCATTAAAACCTAACATAGCACCTATATCGAATGCTCCTATTTTCTTGTCATATTTTGCCATCAAGTCAGTCAATATTTGAAAATCAGTATAATAGGTTTGAGAATAATTACCGTTTCTTGCATAAGCCGTCGACTGTGCTGTCCTGTAATCTTCCATAAGTTCATTCATATTGACTCCGGTACGCAAAGTTATGTTCAGTTCTTTAGTCACATCATACTTTAAAGAAGCACTGCCATAAGAGGTGTTTTTGTGATAACCATGTAAATTCTCATAAAGAATAAAATAAGGATTATTATAGTCATACGAACCATTTTCATAGCCATCTGCAACATCGAAGTTACGTTGCTGTAATCCCTCAAGTCCGGGTGCCCAATAATCTTTCAAGTCCCTGACATCGACATTGGCACCTGCCCAAAGAATCATAGAATAAATAGGGCTATTACGGCCATAACCCACAGAAGGAAAATTCGGAGAATCCATTTTATTGTAATTGATGTTCGCATCAAAACGCAGCTTATCCGAGAACTGTATACCACCACTCATATTTACAGTATAACTATCCAGACTGGTATTCTCAAATACTCCTTTCTGGTGCATCTGACTCAAAGAAATACGGAAATCCCCTTTCTGCGATTTAGTCTCTACGCTCACATTATTGTTGGTTACAACTCCTGTACGCAACATATTATCCAAGTTATCTTTACCACGTGGTATCCATGGAATAGCTATTCGTTTTCCATTTTCATCATACGGGCTATTCCACTGAGCCAATAATCGCCCATCCAGTTCGGGTCCCCAGGCTCCCCAAAATTCGTCGGTAGAATTGCCTACACGGTATTGACCTTTATAACCTGTACCATACTTCTTCTGATAAGAAGGATTGGCAATCATACCGGTATCAAATCCGGTAGAAGAGTTTACAGAAATCCGAACACCTTCTTTCGCTTTCTTGGTAGTAATCTGAATGACACCGTTTTGCCCCATCTGGCCATAGAGTACGGCAGCAGCAGGCCCCTTCAGTACAGACATACTTTCGATATCCTCAGGGGCAACTTCCCAGAAGGTGGCACTCTCTACGGGCACACCATCAATTACAACTACCGGAGCAACACCGCGCAGCAACAAAGCAGGAGTATCAAAAAGATTAGGCGAATTAGAAACTTTCAATCCTGCAATTTTACCCGTCAGATTAGAAGCTGTGTTAGCCGCCGGCATTTTAGTCAGCCCCGGTGCTACCAAATCCTGTACGGCATAACCTAATTTCTTCTTCTCCTTCTTAATACCTAATGCAGTCACCACTATTTCTTCCAGCACTTCGGAGGCAGAAGACATCTTCACGTTTATCACTCTCCGATCACCAACCACTTCCGTTACAGGAGTAAGCCCCACATAGGAAAATAACAGTACACTACTTGCTCCCGGAACTTTTATAGAATAATTCCCATCTATATCCGTAATTACTCCCGTCGTAGTTCCTTTGACAAGAATGGTTGCACCTATTATCGTTTCTCCCTTATCGTCTATCACTTTTCCCGTTACGGTGACTTCATTGCCGGACTGCCCGAACAATGTTGTTGCACACACCATGAGCACAACAAAAAATATACTGAATAAACTAACAGTCTTAGTCATATCTTTTCTTCTTTATTTATATTTCTATGAAAATTCAACCTGTCACTCCGCTGCATCACGAACACAACGTACTGTCCAGCCCTCACCCTGGTAAGTCCACGATATTCCGCTATCACCGGAATCTCCTCTGCGATGGTAAATCAACCAAGGATATCCGCCTTCTGATATGTCGGACGACCACCAAGTTGTTTCACGTGCCGAGAGTGAGTTCCAAGATTTCCAGCTGCCATCCGTAGCACGACCGGAAACAGCCCAACCTGTCCAACCGGTTATGTTCTGATAATGGTCATGAGCCAGCAAACCATTCATATAATTCATATCCCCACTGGGGAAATCTTCCGTACTGGCTCCTATTGAACCTAACAAAGTGATGAACTCATCTTTTGAAGGTATATGCCAACCTTCAGGCGCCAATTTGCGTTTGTCAACCACCGCATGCCAATTATAAATAGCTCCATAGGCTTTAGCCTGCCGGTCTGTGACTCCGTTATTGAAGTTATCCTCACTCCAAACCCAATCCGGCGCCTCACCAAAAATCCAGCTATACGCTCCTTGCTTAGAGTCTCCTGCTGCTACCCAGTCATCGGCATGGTCTTTATCACAATACAGCACCGGAGTACCATCATTGTATCTGGTAACTTTCAGATTCTCCGCCAACCAATATTGCTGGCCAATCTTTACTATTCTGTAGCTATTCCCATCAATATCCTCTACCGGCATTTCAATCCGCATGTCCGAAGTGTAAATTGTTTGAGAACCTTCCACACGATATCCACGGATATGGTAAACATTTCCCGAAAGTAATCTGGAAATCTCGCCTACACTAACGGCTCCCCCCTTAGATACATACTTTTTATCTGCCACAGTGGGATTTTCGTTTTGACTGAGACATAACCCCGATTCGGTGATGTTACTCAGATCGCCATTGATAACCATCATATAAGTCAACTTAGTATTCGTCAGATCAACTATACTAACGCCAAAGCCGTCCCCACTATACGCTGATAAATGAGTTTGATAGAGTATCTCCGAATGAATATCGGTAGTAGTCATTGTGCCGCTAAGGCCATCAGAAGTATCTTCCAGATAGATATAGCGCCTGCCTTCAGGATAATAAATAGCTAAACGCTCTCCTCTCACTTCCCATGTACCAGTATTTTTCTGCCCGGAAGCCAAAGCTTCGGAATAAATGCCTTCGGCCTCAAATTTCATAGTAGTACCAAGCAGAGAGAGTTCACTTGCCGCTCCGTTCATCGCTTTGGTTACAAGCCAAGTGCCAACTACCCGTTGATCGTTCTTATTTGCTTCCGGAGCTACATTCTGTGTTACCTCAAAAGTTTTGGCATAGCTGTCCGGCAAATCCTTACCATTTATTTTTACGATTGTAGAGCGAGGAACACCGGTCGTATTATCTTTAAGCATAATACGGATAACAGTAACCTTAGGAGGATTTCCTGAAACAATATTATTATTCAGCAAAATTGCCCAGCCATCGGGAGAGATTGCCTCCAACTGCAAGTTTGTCTTCACTTGAAGCTCCAGCACACTCTCAAGTCCGTCCACAGTTACAGCATCCGGCAAATCTATAATCTCGAAGCCATCCGGATTGAGCTGAACCACTTTAATTGTACGTACCACAGAACCTGCCGTAACGGTAACCTCTGCCACACGCTCTTCTATTCTTTCGTTTTTCTCCACTTTAATCACGAAAGAAGACTTTCCTTCAGAACCGCTTTGAACTGATAGTTTACACCAGTCAGCATTACTTTTTGCAGTCCAATCATAGTTGGATTGCACTTCAATCTCTTCATCCGCACCTTCGGGAATCACGTTCAATGTCTCCTTAGAAACCGTCATTTCATAAATAAAGTCAGGCAATAGCTCATCTTTGCGACACGATGCAAAGAGCAGGAGGCAAAAGCCTATTAAGAAAGTTAATTGATGCTTTTTCATGTTTAGATAATAATTAATAGGTTGTTAATCAAATGCTTTTCATTCATTACTCACTAAATTTAAAGTTAAACTGATTGTAATCCCAATTAAACTATATCGATATTATTTTCTTGGATTCTATTAGCAAATGCCATATAACTGCCCATTTAGGCAAAAGCAAATATAGACACTTATTTCAGGACTGAAATGATTCCGACAGAATATTACCATCAATTGGCAAGATAGTAATATTCTGTTTTCAGCCTATTGCATTCTGCAAAGTACCGGGAACTCCGTAATACGCAGAGTGGTACATCCGTAAGGAATCAATGTTATATCTTCTTCCGGCAATCCGTCGTTATCCATTCCATAAATCATACGGCTATAGGGTTGGGGGCCTGCCATTTCATTATACAACTGCCAAGATGGAATTCTCTTAGCTTTTACCTTTATCTCAACTGGAGCATTCTCCTGACTCCAAGGGAAGTCGGTTTCCATCTTATCAGTATGTTCAATTACGGTAAAGACTTCCTCCATTGGTTTTCCGGTAAAATCTACAAGCCCATAATTCCATTGGGTGGTTGGCAATACTTCATAATAACAATCACCGTATTTAGCCGGATTATCTTTTACTGTTTTCTTCACCCATTTCTCTCCAATTTTCAGTGCATATACAAGAGGTCCCCTTTCTATGGCAACTGAATTTTCATACCATTCGGAAGTTTGCACCCGCATAGGCAGAGTCAACTCCAAAGAATCTCCATCCTTCCATTCCCGTTTTATGATTTCAATAGTATTTCCAGCCACTTTTCTATAAAGCACACCATTTATTCTGATTTCAGCTTGTGTGCACCAGGAAGGTATGCGAAGATGAAAAGGAAAAGAAGCCGATTGTACTTGTACATCCGGAAACTCCAAATCAAAAGAAACTGTATGGTTCATAGGGTAGTGAGTTCTTTCCGTTACTTTCACAGGAATACCGTCGGCTACACTCACTGTAGCTTCGGAAGGAGCATAAACCAATGCCGCCAGTCCATTATCAGCAGTAGCATACCACAAGTTTTGCGTAAACTTGGGCCAGCCCTGGTGAAGGTTGGAAGTACAACACGGATAACCGGAAAGAAATCCGAAAACAATATCCGTTTCACCATGGTTGATATCAAAATTATGCATGTGCCGGGTCAGCATAACCTGATTGGGCTGTTGGAAATATTGGCGAGTCATAAAATCATCAGATATTTGGGTGGGAAGAGCATTAAACGCCAACTTTTCTAAATGATCAGCAAACTGGATATCTCCAGTTATCTCAAGCATGCTTTCAAGAGAGTACATTAACTCCACAATAGAACATAGCTCAGCTCCTTGAGTGGGTTTGTTTCCATGAAGCGCCTCATCGGCACCATACATACCCTGCGGTTGCCCGTGATACTTGCGAATATCAGCAAAAGCCTTCTTTACTGCGCAAATATAAAGTGAATCAGGATCTTGTTGATAGTAAATTACCGGTTCCTTAATGCCTTGTGCTAAATTCACGCCGTGAATGGTATTAATGCGAGTCAAGTCGTCGCGATGCCAAAACATATCTACATAATTATAGCTTTGCTGATGTAACAGCTTGCCAAGATCAAGCAAAAAAGATTCGCCGGTAATATTATAAAGCCAATATACCACTTGCAGATTGTCGCATGCACGATATTCAGCCCAGAAAGTCCAGTTGCCTAAAGGGGTATGAGGCAAGGTATGGAGCTGATAACGGAAATAATTGGAAAGAAACGTAAGTACTCTTCCATCTTGGGTGGCAGAATAATACTGTTTCATAATCTTCAACACCACCATCCGGGGCCACCAATCCTCAGAATTATTACGCTGCAATCCCTCTTCCGGTTCATAATTACGGGAAGGTCCGAAAAATCCGTCTTCACGCTGACTGGCAAGCGCCCATTCAATCCAAGGTTGAACCTTTTGTTTCAACGAATCATCATCCAGAATATAAGCTAATGGCAACAGACCATCAATCCAATACGGACCACGTTCCCACTGGTCCCCATCTCCTCCAAGCCAACCATTACGTTCACCCATCACTTTCGGATAGAGTATATCTAATGAAGAAGACATGCCGTTACGCTGCCGGATAAGCATTTCCTTCAGCCAACCGGAAGGTTTAATACTGCCAATAGGCAATTCGACATAGGGCTTACGTTGCAATGGATACAAATTGTTACGATAGTTCATTGCTATAGCTGTCTGAGCAACTATTTGCTTCGTATTGGAAAAAAGTGCCAATACAAATAGCAAGAGTAGCAAAATTCTGTTTCGGTTCATAGTACATTCAATATTCTTGTTTCTGCCAGCGAAACTATTGAATGTTTTCAGACGAGCCAAAGAATTACAGAAACCTACCATTTTTTGGCAAGATACTACAATTTCATCCGTACTTAAGCATGAGTCACCTTGCAGTATAACTTCCGTTACCCTACGGGGGAATGCTTTTTACCCCAAATAGTAACTCCATTTACACGCCGAGGTAAAGGCCGTTACATACCGAGGTAAAGAGCGTTACAATAAGGGGTAAAGGTCGTTACATACGGCGGTAAATGCTTTTACATCATGTGGTAAATCGTCGGTAAACGCAGCACTTTAATTATCAGCATATTAATAAATAAAGATGCCCATATGGATTATAACCACATGGGCATCTCAATAAGCAGATGTAGATGAGAAAAGATAAAAGGATATAGTGTGACGCACGTTTTACCTATATCATCCGGAATCCTTGCCAGAGATTCGTCTCCGGCACAGGTGCTTCCACCTTTATTGTCTCTTTTGACACCGGATGCACGAAACTGATAGACCGTGCATGCAGGCAGATACTTCCATCCGGATTGGAGCGCGCGGAACCATATTTCAAGTCCCCCTTGATAGGACACCCCATCTTTGCCAACTGACAACGTATCTGATGGTGCCGTCCGGTTTTCAAATCTACTTCCAGCAGGAAATAATTCTCTGACTTACCTATCATGCGATAATTCAGGATGGCTTTTTTACTTTTCGGCACCTCCTTATCATAAGCATAACTCTTATTCTGCTTCTCATTGCGCACCAGATAGTTCACCAATTCCCCTTCCGGTTCCTTCGGAGCATCCTTCACTATAGCCCAGTAAGTCTTCTTCACCTCACTGTTCTTGAACATTTCATTGAGGCGGGACAACGCCTTGCTGGTTTTGGCAAACACAACAAGACCGCTCACGGGGCGGTCCAGCCGGTGGGTAACACCGATGAAGACATTTCCGGGTTTCTGGTATTTCTCCTTCAGATACTGCTTTACGATTTCCGAAAGCGGCGTATCTCCCGTTTTGTCTCCCTGAACGATCTCGGAAGCGGTCTTGTTGACTATAATAATATGATTGTCCTCGTATACGACAGTCATACTCTTTCTTACATATTCATACCACCATCTACCTGAATCACCTGTCCTGATACATAAGAAGACATATCAGAAGCCAGGAAGGTAGCAATGTTTGCCACGTCTTCGGGAGTACCGCCACGACGCAAAGGAATTTTCTTTGCCCATTCAGCCCTTACTTCGTCAGACAGCGCAGCAGTCATATCGGTCAGGATGAAGCCCGGAGCGATAGCGTTGGCACGGATACCGCGAGAACCTAATTCCTGTGCGATAGATTTAGCCAAAGCAATCATACCTGCTTTAGAAGCTGCATAGTTGGCTTGTCCGGCATTACCGTGAACCCCTACTACAGAAGCCATATTGATAATGCTACCAGCTTTCTGGCGCATCATAATCGGAGTACAAGCATGAATGAAGTTGAAAGCGGATTTCAAGTTAACGTTGATAACCATATCCCATTGTTGCTCGCTCATACGCATCATCAGACCGTCACGGGTGATACCTGCATTGTTTACCAAAATATCGATGCGCCCAAAGTCTGCATGAATAGCTTCTACCACCTTGGCAGTATCTTCAAAATTGGCAGCATTTGAAGCATAACCTTTAGCTTTCACGCCCATTGCTTCAATTTCTTTTGCCGTATTCTCTGCATTTTCATCAATCACCAGGTCAGTGAATGCGATATTTGCTCCTTCAGAAGCGAACTTTAATGCGATAGCCTTACCGATACCGCGTGCAGCACCGGTTACAATGGCTGTTTTTCCTTCTAATAATCCCATACTTTTTAAATTATTGATTAAAGTTATTCTTTTCTACGCAGTGCCCCGAACACGATGTTCTCAACGTATTGTCCACGTGTTTCATCGGTCAGTTTAGCACCTATATGCCCACGTATGTAAGGCACTTCAATACCTTTCACACTGTAATGCACCAATTCGGCAGTCATGTCGATATCGTCAACCTGAAACACCCCTTTCTCCACGCCCTCACGGAGAACATCCTTGAAAAGCTGTATTTCTTTGGCATCAAAACGTTTTCGCACCTTCTCTACCCTCCATATATCACGGAAAAAGGTAGCACGGAGTGTTCCATTCCGGTACACCACCTCTTTCACGGCATCCAGGCGGGTATAAATCATTTCAATTATCTTCTGATCGGGAGAGATGTCTTTCTCTACTACCCTCTTCATTATATCCGAAAGGATGTCCAGCTCCGATTCGACAACAGCCATATAGATCTCTTCCTTACTTTTAAAATAGGTATAGAGCGTTCTTCTACCTTTCTTAGAAGCAAGGGCGATATCGTTCATCGTGGTATTCTCAACACCCATCTTTGCAAATAGCTGACGGGCTACATCCACTAATTTAGCTTTTGTCTTCGATACGGCCATATATTAATAATTGCACATTGCTTAATAATTTGAGCAAAAGTAAAACATTTCTGTATACCACACAAGAAAACGCAGATTTTATTAACATTCGGTCACAGGAAGAGGATAAAAAAGCATATTTACTATAAAGCTACTTATCAACATGTTAGGCTATATGTTACACTTTTTAGGAAAAATAAGATGGATTTTATTTGTTTATTCCACAAAAAGCCGTACCTTTGCACCCGTTAAACATCGCGGAGTGGAGCAGTTGGTAGCTCGTTGGGCTCATAACCCAAAGGTCATTCGTTCGAGTCGGATCTCCGCAACTAAATAAAAAAGACCGTTGAAAAACGGTCTTTTTTATTTGTATTCTGGTAATACCTATTGTTAGTTCACAACTACTGTCGCTGCTTCTTTCAACTTTATATCCAATGAAGCGCCTTCCGATTGAGGCATCCAAACTACCTGCCGACATTCGCCTTTCTCCAAAGTACATTTTTGATTACCATGAGCATATAGATATTCCGTATCAACATGAAAAGAACTTGCATTCACATTCCAACTCCGTATCCCGTTCAGATGAAGATACAAATTATCCGCTTTGCCAGTATTAAACAACCAAGCACCATTCCGGACTGTTAAAGCTCTAAAATTGCAATCGTTTATGGTAGCATAATCTTGCACCATCAAAGACAATGAATCGCGGGTTAACCCTTCAACAGTCATTTTTTGGTCTGCAAGACTGGTCTGCAAGCACTGAACATGATCTGGCAAAGCTATATTCATCTCCGCAGAGCGCAAATTAAGCCAATATAGGTCCTGATATTCCTTTTCAAGCTTATCATTAGGAAAATCAAATACGATACGTAATGTATCTCCTACTGAATTCATCGTCATGAATTCATCCATATCGGAAGCATAAGTGAAAGTTCCCTGTCCAACTTCGGCAGGAGTAATTTTCAAAGGGAGATCTCCAAATGCCGGCATTCTTATTCCCTTTTCTTCACCCTCACTCGTAGTGATGATATTTCTAATCGCCACCATCTGTATAACCTTGCACTCCGGCAGTTGAACCGTCTTCTTTTCTCCTTTAATATCCAGGAAAATATTATCCCAACCTGTAACTTGCATAGAGGCGTAGAATATGCCAGCGCACACCACAACCAATCCGGCAAGCAACATTCCAAATATTATATAAGTTGTTCGTTTCATAATCTTCTTCTTTATTTTTGTTTCTTACTAAATTCCCTGTACATAGCAGACATGTCTTCTGCCGAAATACCGAGGGTATACATCTGCTTGAAGAAATAATCTACTTCTTCTTTGAGAAAATACTCTTTACGCAATGAAAGGATTAACGCGCGAGCACCGGAAGCGACAAAATAACCGATACCACGTTTGTTATAGATAACTTCCTGCGATTGCAGATAATCGTATGAACGCATCACCGTATTGGCGTTCACCTCTACCACAGCTGCATATTCTCTGACGGATGGTATGCGTTCCTCTTCCCGATATTGCCCGAGAAGTACCTCGTCACAAATGCGATCTGCTATTTGAAGATAGATGGCTTTACTTTCTTTAAAATTCATACTTACCAGCGGTTAATGATTTCAGACTCTTTGAAACGGAAATAAGCAACTACCCAGTTGAAGATAGCCATTACGAAAAAGACAACCGTTGACAGATGCATCATAGCTTCATCCGACATTGTTTGATGTACTCCATGCCCACCACGTCCTTCAAACAAGATTTTCGCCAATACCGATCCTATTGCTACATAAACTATGATGATAACAATGACAGCTGAGAATGTCTTAACAAACGAGTTTCTTGGCCAGATGCTACTACCCAATATAAATATAGACTGAGCAAAAAAGTATCCGCTTAATGCCATCAGAAGACCATCCCAAGTTTGGAGACCTGTCCAATAATATCCGGAACTCCCTAAATAGGAAAGCGGAGCAGAAGCAATAATCCCTTTCAATTCCGGATAACTCACCATGTAGATTATCACACGTGTCCAGTCAGCCAATTTAAAAGCAATCAGAAAGACTATGAGAAAACCGAAAGTAAATACCAACCAGCGAGAGAGAAACTTCTCAAACATCGTTGCAGGCGTCATCAGCACTGCTATCCGGTTTGTTTTAGTCTTCATTCGTTCCATGACAAACGAAGCACTCAGCAAACCCATAATAACTATAGCCCAAAGAAAGATAGTCAATTCAAAGTACCAGATAGGGTCTTGCTCCACCCCTCCGTTAATCATTCCCTGAGGATATTTATATCGAAAATATCCGTTCCATACGAAAGCAATCGCCATTATGCCATACATCATTACGAAGCGGAGCAAATTTGCCTTCCAACTCTCCACCATTTCTTTGCGACATAAGTTCACAAAGCGGGGTGCACTAAAAAAGGTATCGCGTATCATTGTTCATTCTGTTTAGGGTGAAACATTCCTTTTATTTTCTCAGGGTCCGTAAGCGCAGCACCGAACAACAATTCAAGATTGATCTCCGACTCTTCATCATCCGTATTCGGCAACATCAGGAAATTACCCTGTATGGAAGGAAGCGTGTAAATTGCTGCTTCTGTCAATTCGCGGTCATCACTTTCAACGAAAAGAAACTTACTACAGATGTTGGCAGTGGATGCGTCAAGCAACACATGACTATTATCCATGATCACCACATGATCCAGTATCTTATCAATATCCCGCACCTGATGGGTAGAGATAATAATAGTTCTATCGTCCGACATGCCCGAAGCAATAAACTTACGGAACTGGCTCTTACCCGGAATATCAAGACCATTGGTCGGTTCATCCATAATCAACAGTGAGGTGTGGGTAGCCAATGCAAAGCTCATAAAGACTTTCTTCTTCTGCCCCATAGACAAGGCTCCCAGATCAATATCCTGCTCCATTTCAAAGTAATGCAAATATTTCACCATATCCTCCTTACTGAAACGGGGATAGAACTGACTATTCAGCTCCACGTAGCTAACTAAAGATATAGGAGGTAATTCAAATTCTTCGGGAACCAGGAACATATCCTGTAGTGTGATAGGCAACCGACGACGTACATCGGTATCATGGTACATTATTTTCCCACTCTTAGGAGTAAGCAAACCGCTCATCAAATAAAGCAGTGTAGATTTGCCGGCACCGTTCTTTCCCAGTAACCCGTATACCCTACCTCTCTCTAATGAGAGCGAAAAATCGTGCAGGACTTCTTTTTTCCCCCGACGATAACTGAACGAAATGTTTTCTACCTGTAGCATACTTATATGTTTTTATAGGTGGCAAGGAAATAAGATACAAGAAGAAGGCCTTGTCAACTGGTATCTGACACCTTGTTAATTCCAATATTAGTGTATTAGTTTATTAGTACACCGCAAAGGTAGGTGTTTTTTTTAATAATCCAAGCGTTTACAGAAAAAAACATAAAAAAAGGAGGAGCTAAGAATCACTCTCCACTCCTCCCGACACGACAAACAACTAAAATTGTTGCTATTTGATGCCTTCCAACGCCTTTTTGGCAGTAGCATTGGCGGGGTCTATAGCCAGAATTTTATTCCAGAACTCTTTCGAAGTAGGATAGTCGCTCTTTAACAGATAGTAGTAGCCCAGATAACTGTAGCACTCTATCAACGCAGAGTTATACTTCGGTTCATTTTTACTCAGCAGCATGTCCATCACCTTTTCATAATAAGGTTTCGCCAACCCGTCAGTAGTTTCGGGGTCCATGGCAGAATTGGTCCGGGCACGCCACATTTCTCCCAGATAACTGTCAGGAGCTTGTTCGGAAACAAGTGCGAACACAGAGTCAGCAGACTGCAATGCCAGTTTACGGTCGGCAGGCTGCACGGCGAGCGAGTCCGAAGACGTGCCCTGTCCGTAATAAAGACGTCCTAACTGGAATAATGTTTCAGGAGTCTTCTTGTCTTTGGCTAATGCATCGTAATATTTACGGTACGCAGCAATAGCCTCTGCATAATTATTATTCATTTCATGGGCATCGGAGATTTCACGCCACAAATCTACTTGCGTATCATCTTTCTCTAATGCTTTTCCATATTCTATAATAGCTTCATCATATTTCTTCAATGCACTTAGTAAAGCGCCATAATAACGGTAATCCAAATAAGAATAGTCTGCATGGTCCGAAGCATTAAAGAAAGCATCAGCAGCCTTCTCGGCATCTTCATAGCGTTTCAGGTCCGTATTGTTATACATGACAAGGCGGTTGAAAGCAGCGTGACGGGCATTCTTCTGCAGGCCTTTCTGAGCAACCTGCAATGACTTCTCAAAATCATGGTTCAGGAACAGTGCAAAAGCATATTTTAGCATATCATCTTCCGTAGCAAGAGGCGTATCGATGAACTTAGCATACATTTCAGCAGCCTTGCCGAAACGATTGCTGGAATAGTATACCTCGGCCAGTTCCCTATCGGCTTCCAGGCAATTCGGATCCACAGCTTTGAGTTGTTCCAACTTCTCAATGGCTAGTGCAGGACTGGCAGACTTATAAGCCTGTGCATACTTCAGATAAGCCTCCTTACAATTCGGATCAAAATAGATGGCTTGCTCATAAAGCTGGCAAGCTTGCCCTATATCTTTTTGTGCAAGAGCAATATCACCCTCCAACACAGATACCTTGGGATCTTTATTATCGGCTTTCTTTGCCATTGCCAGGTACTCCTGAGCTTCGGTAAGCTTTCCGGCATCCAGATAAACATGGGCTACAGAAGTTACAAGATCCACATTCTTTTTGTTTTTCCCTTTCAGCAATCCCCCTACTTCTTCAGAAGCTTGTGCAGGATTTGTCTGAATCAGGCTTTTCATTTTATCTACCCCAGCCTGCCATTCAGGTATAGGCGTTTGCGCGGAAAGTGTGCCGGCCAACAGCAACGCTCCCATACTAAGAACTAACATCGTTTTCATAATAGCATTCATTTTAGTTATTTATCTTTTATATTCACCACCCGCACCGGTTGGGTAGCAGGCACTAATCCCGACTTTAAAATAATCCGCTGTCCCCGGTCGGAAGAGAGGAAAGAGGCAAATCCCCACGGAAGAGCGCTCCGCGGATCGTTCAACAGGACATAGATGCTGCGTGTCAACGGATAATCACCGTAAAACAAATATGCCTGATAGGGTTTGAAACTGTTTTCCGGCGTTGCCTTGTCGGCAGCGCTGACGGACATCACCCGTACTTCTTTGCTGAAGGAGAGTCCAGTACTGTCATTGCGGTCGCTCAGCCAATTCACGCCGATAATACCGATAGCATCAGGAGTCTTTGACACAAAGTCAATGACCTCTCTATTGGTCTTCAACGCCTTTATCTGGTCTGACAGTGGAGCACCCTTACAAATAGAATCTACAGCAAAACGAACGGTACTGGAATTCTTGTTATCAAATACCAGACGAATATCTTTCAGCTGAGATGCCGGATAAATTTCTCTCCATTGTGTAGTCTTTCCCGTCAGGATATCGCGAATATCATTCACGGTAATTAGCGTATCAGGATTATCTTTATTGGTAATCAACGCTAACCCATCCGTAGCAATCTTTATCTCCTGCGGGAAGAACTTCCGGCTGTTGAAAGAGTTCATCTCCTCCGGTGTTAGTCTGCGGCTGGTGATTGCCAACCGTAGACTGTCCTTGAGCAATAGATTGACGGCTTCTACTTCCGTCACATAACGGGGCACAATTCCCGCCAAAGGAAATATACCTTCAAATACGTCCACCTCTTCCTGCACTATAGGCTGGAAACTTTCGTCCGCAGCAATCGCTATCACGCCAGAAGTGTACGTATCCGTCAGTCCGTCCTTAGGCTTACTTTGGCAGGCAGACACCAAAACCAGTATCACCGCCAAACCTAAAAGTTGAAGTCGTTTCACCGTTTTCATGACACACACATTATTATTGCAACTTAAACACAACTGGTATCGTATACTTCACCGACACTGCTTTACCATTTTGCTTACCGGGAATCCACCTAGGCATAGACATGATCACACGGACAGCTTCTTTGTCCAGGTAAGGATCTACACCTCTCAGTACATTCACATCACGTACACGTCCGTCGGCACCCACCACAAACTGACAAGTTACACGGCCTTGTGTTCCGTTTTCCTGAGCGATAGTCGGATACTTCATGTTCTTGCTGATGAACTGCATCATCTCTGTCTGACCACCGGGGAACTGAGGCATTTGCTCTACCATATCGAAAACTTTTTCAGGTTCCGGTTCAGCCTGGGTAACCACTTGTTTCAGGTCGGCAATATCCTTACCATGCTCTTCGTCATTACCTTTCACGTCAGCGATAGAAATAGTCACCTTCGTTTCCGCCAATTCATGCTGGCTCTTTATTTCATCCTCATCTCTCACTTCCTCGTCTTTCTTGATGACGGGAGCCGTGAATTTGATAGAACTCTTCAGTGCAGGAGGCGGGGGAGCAACCGGCTCCACTCTTTTCATTTCTTCCTGCTTAATTTCCGGTTCTTCCAATTGAGATAAGGTAGTCACCTCGGTCATCACTTCTTTCTGTTTCGGTGTAGCCATCTTGATCAAGGTAGGGATACTGAACCCTATCAATGCGATGACAATCACCAGTATCACAGCAATATTATGACGCTTCGGAGATTTCTCTCTTAACTGATAAGCACCGTAAGCCTTATTCTTGCCACTGAATATCAGGTCACACCATTCCGAAGAACTTAAATCTACTTTAGCCATATTCTTACTTTTTTAGGTGTTACACATTATTCGGCAATGTTCTGCGACAATTCTCCCTTGCTATCATAGTTCTTTATCAGGAACTCATCGGCTTCGGCGATATCCGTAATCACATACTTACCTATATTACATATCTGCATTTCATCGAGTGCATCAATCAGATTCATGTACGAAGCATCATCAGTGGCTTTGATAATTACAGTCGGGGTATCCTTTCCGCTCTTAATTTCACCCAGTTTCTTCGTAAATTCTTCCTCTGATATCTTAAGATCCAGTTTCTGCTGTTTCAGTTCATTCACTTCATTTACAGCAGCTCTATTACGTTGCAAAAGCATTGCTCTCAGACCGTCCGCTTGGTAGGTTGTTCCCTTCAGCGAACTGTAATCCTTATAGTTGGGCTCTCCATCGTAATAATACAATTTATTGTCACCTCCCAACAGTAATGTGATAGCTTGTGAAGCCTTCACTTTCGACTGCTGTTCTTCTGTGACGTTCTTATCATTGCTCGGCATGCTTATCTCCATTGTCTGAGGCTTACTCAGTGAAGTACAAAGCATAAAGAAGGTAATCAGCAACATATTCATGTCCACCATCGGTGTAAAGTCCACCCTGACGGTCATTTTCTTTTGCTTATTTTTTCCGCCTTTTTTCTTATTGCCGCTTTCTTGTATTTCAGCCATAATATTTCCTTTCTGTTAGTCTTCAGAAGTAGTCTTCAGAGAAGTGATCAGATTATATCTGTTCTCTCTGAGGTCCTGAAGTGAGTTCATCACATTCTTGATCACGGAATAAGGAGTATTGGCATCCGCCTTAATGGCGATACGTAAATCTTTGTTCGCTGCACGGGCATTGCGCACCCAGGCTTTGAACTGATTATCGATACTGTCAGTAGGTATCCCCTCATTCTTTAACACAGCGTCTTGCTGATCCTGCGGCAAATCGAGGTACTTCTTCATACTCTTCATCGGCACTCCGAAAGTAGATGCCAATGAGAATTTCTTAGTTTCCTCCGGAGTGAAAGTCACCCCATATTCTTGCCCCATTGCTTCCAGCACCTCGCGCAAGTCAGACTGTTTGTCCAGACTCATAAACACTTTTCCGTCCGGATCGACCAATATCTGCAAGATATTCGTTTCCGGGATCTTAATCTCGGATACGGAGGCCGGAGTGGTAACTTGTACCGGCTCTTTCTTCACGAACGTAGACGTCAGCATGAAGAATGTCAGCAGCAATACAGTCACGTCACTCATCGCCGTCATGTCGATGAACGTACTTTTCTTTTTTATTTTCGCTCTACCCATAATTATAGTATTTTTTAAAAGGGTTCGACCGATTTATTTATGCGTAGCTGCAAATGTCTGCACGATAGAGAAACCAACCTCGTCAAGGCTGTAAGTTAACTTATCAATCTTATTGGTATAATAGTTATAGGAGATAACGGCCAATGCACCAGTCAAGATACCGAAAGCAGTATTAATCAAAGCCTCGGAAATACCTTGTGACAATGCCATAGAGTCAGCAGAACCTCCGGCAGCCAGAGCGGCAAACGAACGGATCATACCGATAACTGTACCGAGCAATCCCATCAATGTACCCAGAGTAGTGATAGTACCGATAATAGGCAGGTTCTGTTCCATCATCGGCAGTTCCAACGCGGTAGCTTCTTCCAACTCTTTCTGAATGGCAAGCAACTTCTGGTCTTTTGCAAGAGTCGTATCATTCTCCATTTCAGCATACTTCTTCAGAGTAGCATTTACCACATTAGCTACAGAGCCACGTTGACTGTCACAAAGTTCCTGAGCCTTCTTCATATCACCGGCGGCCAGAGCAGCTTTAATGTTAGCAACGAATTTAGCCAATGAACCTTTACCGAAAGCAGCACCAATTGCAATGTAACGTTCAATACTCAGTGCAATAACAGTCAGCAAGAGAGTCTGAATAACAGGAACAATAAATCCACCTTTATAGATAGTACCGAGGAAGTTCCCTGGCAGCGGATGGTTGTTCGGGTCATTGTTCATAAAGTTAGAGGGATTTCCCAACACAAAGTGAAAAATAAGTACGGCAACGATAAAGCAAATTACGATTACCCAACCGGCGGACTTGATGCCTTTAAAAGAGGCAGATTTCTTTTGAATAGTTTCCATGATGAAAAATTTAAATGGGTTTGTATTAAAATTGATTTTTTAAAATTAGACGTATGGATATAATCCTCCCCTTCACAGCATGAACATGCCGCTAACGCCCGTATAACCTACCCCAAGCATAGGGTTGTAAAAGGTCACCTACTTTCAGCCATATTTAGGGAAAGGAGTAAAGGGAAAAAGGGAAAAACTAATAAAAGGAAGTTTAAATCACAATCCGCCGCAAAGTATAGATGTAGTATTCACTACTAAAAGAAGTGTAATGCGGATCTTTATCTGAATAGTATAATTTAGACTGATCGTGTACCAGCAAATTGTGGTGAGATGAAATTAGCAGAATCCCCTTCATAAAAGATGCTGTTTCAACAGCTCTACGAAAACGATAGGGATTAAAAGAATATCTTTCAGAGATAGGTTTGTTTCCAAGTTCTGCATCCGTAGTCCACATAAACTTAGAATTTGTAAACAGGTTGCTTCTTGTATTATTAGCGACATTATCCGAAGAAGCATTCTTTAATGATGATGAAGAAGCACTCACCTCACAAGTAGATGCAGCTTTCTCAACCATCCCCGTAAAGTCGACGGCTCTGCTACTGAGACTATAAGTCACCATAAGTAGCACAAATACCAAAAATGTCTTTACAGTTGTTCTCATGTCGCTTTCAATTCTATAGTAACAACAGCGAATGGCTGTTTTTTGTTTTACTAAAATCGGATTTTCTTTTAATAAAAAAAATAATGTTCAGTAAATAAAGGATTTATAGTACCTTTTAATACGAAGTAAAGGTACAAATAAAACACCAAATACGAAAGCGAAGATAAGATATAATTTCTTGATTTTAAGTAGTTTTAATCATTGATTCCGAACTATAATCCGGTGGTATTACATAGGTAATACAACAATGCATATTCTATTATAAGTATACAATTTAAATGCAGAAACAGCATTTAAATATTTTTTCTATCAGTGAATAAAAGCCAGGGGAGTAAGTGAGAAAAAAGTTCTTTATTCTTATTATTAATAGGTATCATGTGTTTACCTACCACCTCCCCCCTGCAGGTACTCTTGCCCCAAGAGAAGGAGAATTGGATAGATAGACAGGGGGTATAAATACAAAAAGCCCCCATATCACTCGATATGGAGGCTTTC
>NZ_QRKI01000007.1:102395-277296 GCF_003471885.1 Bacteroides sp. AM16-24 | reverse complement strand
CAAAGATATGGCAGCTAACAACTTATGTCAAGGCGGAAAATAGAATGGTTACCCGCTATGCTGTAAAATATCATTTAGTCTCTTTCTGGTGCAATAATGAACCGGATTCAACTCCTGATTCGCATTATCAACTATCAAGAAGTTAATTCAACTCTCTTTTTGAAATTATTTTTTGCTATTTCTTTATACAATTTACTCTGTTTAACCATAGCATATAAAGCCGCACTCGCAGGGTTGATATTGTGTTTACCTTCAAGTAGTTTCTCTATTTGGCTAAGTTTTATTCTAATTCTGGAAGAGCAAGATTCATTATGGGTAAACTCATCATTGGGACTGAACACTTTATTACTAAAATTCTCATCATCCACTCTTAAAACAAAAGATAATTCGTGCCTTAATCCTATCAAATCAGCAGCACTTCCCATTAACTCTAAAGAAGCTTTTTGGCTTTCTATCAGATCAAGAAGATTAATTATTTCTGGATGATTCAATATTTTATAGGTTGTTTCAGTATTTTTAAGCAGGTTTCCACATTTGAATTCATCCAATCCAAATACTTCTTCCAAATACTCTCTGAATATTACTTTCCTTAGTGAAAAATGCTCTTTAATAATAGCTACATTAAAGTTCAGCTCTTTCTCATAAACTTCAAACCCTCCAGAAGGAATAAATTGATAATAACCAGGCTTGGCAGCTACGTCTTGTGCTCTTTTTAATAGAAGAGTTACATATTCTTTCTGATGGCGGTCATAAAACATAACGAACATTTGTACTCCCAATAATGAATATCTGTTGATTCCAGAGTACAAAATATCAGGAATACTGTTATTATGGTGAATTTGCTTTCTAAAAGGCAAATATTTCCATACCTGATCTACATCAATTTTGGCTCCTCTCGTTCGCGTATATGCATAAAATAATTCATATTCAAGTATATGACTTGTATATATATTTTGCTGATACGTCCCCAAATGTACATATATATGCTTTATTCTTTTATTTTTATCAAGCTCATATCGATCAAGCATATAGCCAGGCAAATAAGGATATTTAATACTATCTGCTACTATTTTCTTGTATTGACTAATCATTCTCTTTCTTAAAATTCTATCCTTCAAAGATCCTTCTTTTATAGAATAGTGCATAAAATGAGAAGTTGTCAATGAGTTCTTTTCAATATGATATTTCTCAAAAGGTATTTCTTCCTTATTATACAGGCGTTTAAATTCACTGTATTTATAAGAATGATCGCAAGAAATGTAATAAGCAGGAAACTTCATCCCAAAAATCTCAGTGAAATATCGTTCTGAATAGATCAGAGATAAAAGCTCATTGGACCACACGAGAAAGTCCATACTACTAATCGTGTCATAAAATTTATTCCGAATCTTATTTTTTTTATATTCCTTGTATTTATGATACAAAACCAAATAATACTTTTTTATAGGCTTTTTCAATCCATTGAAAAAGCCTAATAGCGTCATAACAGCTATAAAAGTGTAAATTCCATATTTCTGAAAAAACTCTTCTACTGATTGAATCATACCATTTTATTATTTCCTTTGTCTAATGATAGCAAGAGAGACGTTTTTTTATTCCCATTCTATGGTAGCATTAGGTTTCGGAGACATATCATAGCAAACACGGTTCACATGTTTCACTTCTTTCAGGATACGATCTGTAATTTTCATGAGGATAGGCCATTCTACCGGTTCGATAGTAGCGGTCATGGCATCAATCGTATTGACAGCGCGGATGATAACCGGCCATTCGAAGGAACGGGCGTTGTCACGTACGCCGACTGACTTGAAGTCAGGTACTACGGTAAAATATTGCCATACTTTCTTATCCAATCCGGCAATTCTGAACTCTTCACGCAAGATAGCGTCGGACTCGCGTACAGCTTCCAGACGATCGCGTGTGATAGCGCCCAGACAACGGACACCCAGACCGGGACCGGGGAACGGCTGGCGATAAACCATTTCATAAGGCAAGCCTAGTTCGACACCACAAGCGCGTACTTCGTCTTTGAAAAGCTGGCGAAGCGGTTCTACAAGTTCGAACTGAAGATCCTCCGGCAGACCGCCTACATTGTGGTGAGATTTCACCATCTTGGCTGTTTTTGTTCCGCTTTCCACGATGTCGGGGTAGATAGTTCCCTGGCCTAAGAAGTCGATTCCGTCCAGCTTGCGCGCTTCCTCTTCGAATACGCGGATGAACTCTCCGCCGATAATCTTACGTTTCTGTTCGGGATCTTCCACACCTTCCAGTTTAGTAAGGAAACGCTCGGTAGCGTCTACATAAATGAGGTTTGCTTTCAGTTGATTGCCGAACATTTCTACTACATCTTCGGACTCACCTTTACGCATCAGACCATGATTTACATGTACGCATACCAAGTTGTCACCAATTGCTTTCAGCAACAGGGCTGCTACTACAGAACTGTCGACACCGCCGGAAAGAGCCAGCAATACTTTTCTGTTGCCGACCTGACGGCGTACCAATTCAACCTGGTCGTTCACAAAGTTAGTCATGTTCCAATTAGCTTCGGCCTTGCACGTTTCGAAAACGAAAGGCTTAACCGCTGCTTTGATGGCTTCGATATCGTCCGTGAACTGTGGCAGTTTCACTGCACAAGTTGCTTTGTCGTGACCGGCAGCTATCACAGGGATTCCTGCCTCGTAGATGGACGGATTTACATCGATGGCAACACCGTCTACTACGTTGCACGGTCCACCATTAATAATAACACCCTTTACGTTGGGCAATTTTTTCAGTTCTTCAACGGTTATATCATGAGGATAGATCTCACTATATACACCTAACGCACGGATGGCACGAGCCAATACCGTATTTTCATGACTACCCAAGTCAAGGATAACAATCATGTCCTGCTTCATCTGATTCTGGTTATTTTTAAGTTATTGTATCGTTAATTATTCACTTTTGTTTTCAAACGGTTTGCAAAGATAAAGATTTTCAGAGAGACTATAATGTATTGATTCTCTAAACTTTCAGAACAGAGCCGCATTTTTTGTAGGCAATGATAATAATTTATATCTTTATCCCTCAGATTTATTATTGATTCACATCTGATACACTATGAGATTTATGAAGAGATTTGTTCGATATTTGCTGTTACTGTTTCTTTTTATTTTAGGTTCGGTAGAAGGTGTCTGTGCAGGAGGTGGTGAAAATATTTCGGTAGGTACTGTCATTCATCAGCGATTGAAATCGAAGGCGCGTGAAGCGAAGGCATATTGCGTCAGTAACGGATTCAATACAAGCTATTGCTTTTTGGTGGATTTCAGTATACACTCCGGTAAAAAGCGTTTCTTTGTCTGGGATTTTAAAGGAGATTCCATTAAATATGCAAGTCTCTGTGCGCATGGCTACGGAAAGGATAGTACTCCATCTAAGCCTGTTTTTAGTAATGTACCGGAGAGTTTATGTTCTTCTTTAGGAAAATATAAAGTCGGTATCAGGGCTTACAGTAAGTGGGGAATCAATGTACATTATAAATTGCATGGTTTAGAAACAACGAATGATAATGCATTTAAGCGTATTGTTGTATTACATTCATATACTCCTTTGCCTGCGGAGGAGGTGTATCCTTCTCATCTTCCATTAGGCATGAGTCAGGGATGTCCGGTAATCTGTGATGAAACGATGCGGCAAGTTGATGCATTACTCAAAGCCGAAAACAAACCTGTATTGTTGTGGATTTATAATGATTGATTTTGCTTTATATTTAGTAATTTTGCGGCAATTCTATTCAAATAATAAGAACTATGGCAAAAGAGTTAGAACTCAAGTACGGCTGTAACCCTAATCAGAAGCCGGCCCGCATTTTTATGCAGGAGGGTGAACTGCCTATTGAAGTCCTGAATGGACGTCCGGGATATATTAATTTTATGGATGCCTTAAATGGATGGCAGTTAGTGAAAGAACTGAAAGAAGCTACCGGCATGCCGGCGGCGACTTCATTCAAACATGTAAGTCCTGCAGGTGCAGCTATTGGTCTGGAATTGGATGAGATCATGAAAAAGATCTATTTCGCGGATGATCTGCCTCTCTCTCCCTTGGCCAATGCGTATGTACGCGCCCGTGGTGCTGACCGTATGTCGTCTTATGGCGATTTCATCGCTTTAAGTGATGTTTGTGACGCAGCAACCGCCCGTTTTATTAATCGGGAAGTATCAGACGGCGTTATTGCTCCGGGATATACGGATGAGGCGCTCGAAATCCTGAAAAATAAGCGTAAAGGTACTTATAATGTAATTAAAATCGATCCGAATTATAGACCAGCTCCGATTGAGCGCAAAGATGTGTTTGGAATAACTTTTGAACAGGGCCGTAATGAAATAAAGCTGAATGGCGATGAGCTGTTTGCTAATATTCCTACTCAAAACAAGAGTTTTCCGGATGCTGCAAAGCGTGATTTGATGATAGCTCTTATTACTTTAAAGTATACACAGTCCAACTCCGTATGTTATGTGAAGGATGGACAGGCAATCGGTATCGGGGCAGGGCAGCAAAGCCGTATCCACTGTACTCGTCTGGCCGGAAATAAGGCAGATATTTGGTATCTTCGTCAGCACCCGAAAGTTCTGAACTTACCTTGGGTAGAAAAAATCCGTCGTGCCGACCGTGATAATACAATTGATATTTATATTAGTGACGATCATGAAGATGTGTTGGCTGATGGCATTTGGCAACAGTTCTTTACAGAGAAGCCGGAAGTACTGACCCGCGAAGAAAAACGTGAATGGCTGGATACATTGAGAGGAGTATCTCTTGGTTCAGATGCCTTTTTCCCATTTGGCGATAATATTGAGCGTGCTCATAAGACTGGTGTGGAATATATAGCCCAGGCAGGTGGTTCGGTGCGTGATGACCATGTAATTGAAACCTGTGATAAATATGGCATTGCCATGGCATTCACTGGTATCCGTTTATTCCATCATTAATAGAACCTGAATACAGATAAACAAGAGAGGCTGTGTTAATTGCTAACACAGCCTCTCTTAGTATACGGGCCTCATTTATTCGGCGCTACGGATAGAGTCGTCGATAACTTTAATTTTCTGTTTTACTAACTCGATATCTGCTTTCAGTTTTTCTACTTTGCGATTTAGCTCCGTCAGCAGGCTGTTGCCCTTCTTGGAAGAAGCCGTCAGGAAACCGAGATTGTTCTCGTAGGTCTGCAATTCGTTTCTCATGGCATCTGCTGCACGTACCAGTTTCTCACGTTCACGATAGAGTGACTGCGGACTGCCTTCCTGGATGTTACTGATATTAGACTTGAAGTTACTCAGTTTCTTATTGGCAGCGCTGATATTGAAATGGTCGAACAACTTATCCACTTGTCCGTGGTATTGCTTGTACAAACGGTCTTTTTCCTTGAAAGGTACATGACCGATGCTGTTCCATTCCTTCATTAATTCACGTACCAACTGTGTGGCTTCATTCGTATCCATATTCTCATCAATAGCACCCAGCTTTTCGATGATCTCTTTCTTCTTGTTCAGGTTATCTACTTCAACGGAACGTTGAGAAGAAGTTGCCTTGTTTTTTTGCTCAAAGAAGTAGTCGCAAGCCGAAATGAAGCGCTTCCATATTGCATCGGAATATTTCTTTGCTACCGGACCGATCGTTTTCCATTCTTTCTGCAGTTTGGTTAGCTCGTCAGCAGTTGCTTTCCAGTCAGTACTGTCTTTCAGAGCTTCGGCTTTTTCGCAAAGGGCACGTTTCTTATCCAGATTTGCGTTCATGCCTTCTTTCAGAGATTTAAAGAAATCTCCTTTTTTGCGGAAGAACTCGTCACATGCTTTACGGAAACGTTCGAATATCTTTATATTCATTTTTTGCGGTGCAAAACCGATGGTTTTCCATTTGTTCTGCAAAGCAATGATCTCCTGTGTCTTATTATCCCAGGCAGCAAAGTTGGTCAGTTCATTATAGTCTATCGCTTCAATGATTTCACAAATTACCGTTTTCTGATCGAGGTTATGTTGCTCCACCTCTTTCAACGCTTCGAAGTGCTGCTGGTGGCGACGATTTACGGCTGTGGAAGCTGCTTTGAAGCGGTTCCATACCTCATCGCGCAGTTCTTTGGCAACAGGACCCGTATCACGGAATTCCTGATGCAGTTTCTGTAACTGATGGAATGCTGATACTACATCCGGCTCTTCTGCCAGTTTTTCGGCAGCTTCGCATAGATGTGTTTTTATTTCCAGGTTCTTCTTGAAATCATACTCGCGGAATTCATTGTTCAGCTTCAGCAGGTCATAGAACTTCTCTACATAGAGCTGGTAGCTCTTCCAGAGTTCGTTGACTTTAGCTTGCGGAATCAGTTTTACTTCATTCCACTGTTGTTGCAACTTCTTGAATTCTGTATAGGATTTGTTGGCATCATCGGGTGATTCTACCAGTTCTTTCAGTTCCTCTATTATGGAAAGTTTGATTTGCAGGTTCAGCTCTTTCTGTTTTTCCTGTTCGGCTGACAATGCACTTCTCTTCTCTTTAATGACGGACATGATGTTCTTGAACTCCTCTTCAACAGTATCTGCTGTCGGAATGAAATTCTCTGCTGTTCCCCCGTTTTCGATGAATAGTTTCTTTGCCGCTTCCAGTTCGGCATTATGCAGCTTATAGAAAGCCTGTTTCAGACCATCTATTTCCTGTTTGCCGGCATTTTCCACATCTGCGGAAACCTCTTTGAGCTTAGCCAGGATTTCCTCCTTGGTTGGCTTCTGTATAGCTTCTACCGGCTTTTCTTCCTGCGTTGCTTCTTCAGCCGGAGTTTCGGTCAGAGCCGGTTCTGAAACCTCGGTTGCTTTCTTTTCTTCTTCTAATTCTGCCGCCTTTTCGGGGAGATTAGTGTCATGAGTGTCCATCATTGTACATACGTTTTAAGAAACGGTTTTACCCGTTCGGGTTACATTAGGTCACAAATTAATGAAATAAAACAATTACTTCATACTTTTTTTCTGAGTTTTTTTTCTTTTTTCTTGTTTTAGGAGAGAAGTACGGTAATTCCCATATATAACATCATGCCTATGATGTCATTGGTAATCGCAATAAACGGACCGGTAGCGATGGCTGGGTCTACCTTCAACTTTTCCAGCGTCATAGGAACCAGCGTGCCGAAGATAGATGCAAACATAACTACGGCAAACAGGCTGATGGAAACGGAATAGGTGACGGTAGCGGTTGCACCGAACCGGGCGAAATTATATACATACACTAGTAGAGAAATAATAGTAGCATTGATAAGGGCTACTACAGACTCTTTTGTGACTTGTTTGAAAATATCTTTGGCATCCAGTGAGTTGTTGGCAAGACCTTGTACGATGATAGCCGAAGACTGGGTGCCTACGTTTCCACCCGTACCACCGATCAGCGGGATGTAGAGAGCCATTTCGGGATGGGCAGCAAAGGTTGAATCGAAGTTACCTAAAATCATGGAATTACCAATACCGCCGAGCATACCAATAATAAGCCACGGCAGGCGGGCACTCGTCTGACGCATTACGTTATCGTCCGTTTCTACATCCTGAGACAAACCGGATGCTAACTGGTAATCGCGTTCCGATTGTTCACGAACCTCGTCCATGACGTCGTCTACGGTGATTTGT
The DNA here is from genome assembly GCF_003471885.1 of Bacteroides sp. AM16-24. Taxonomy (NCBI): domain Bacteria; kingdom Pseudomonadati; phylum Bacteroidota; class Bacteroidia; order Bacteroidales; family Bacteroidaceae; genus Bacteroides; species Bacteroides sp. AM16-24. The sequence continues at coordinate 269,656 of NZ_QRKI01000007.1, read as the reverse complement.
CCTACTAACCGTCCGATACTATCTATAACAGGGACGGCTACTAAGTCGTACTTTTCGATAATCTGTACCACATCATCCACGGATGTGTCGACATGCACGGAAATCGGATCTTTCCGCATCACGTGCTTCACCTTTGATACGGAAGGGGAGGTGATCATCTTTTTCAGCGGGAATACTCCTTGCAGGCGGTTTTCATCGTCAATGACGTAGACGTAGTAAATTTCATCCAACTGTTCAGCTTGCTGGCGCATCTCTTTCAGACATTCCGGCATACTCCAGTTCTCATTCACGACTACCATTTCCGTACCCATCAAGCCACCGGCAGTGTCTTCATCGTATTTCAACAGATCTACGATGTCTCCTGCCTGTTCGATGTCCTCAATGTGCGAGAGAATCTCTTCTTGTTTCTCTTCATCCAGCTCACGCATCAGGTCTACGGCGTCGTCCGTGTCCATGTAGTCCACGAAGCGCTTGGCAATGGTTTCAGAAGGAAGTATTTCAAGAAATTCCTTACGGACGTCCTCGTCCATTTCCATCAATACGTCTGCTGCAGTTTCGTTATCCAGCAAACGGTATACGAACCGTGCTTCCTCCGGACTCAGGTCATTGCACAGTTCGGCAATGTCCGCAGGATGTAAGTCTATCAGGAGCGCTTTGACGTTTTCGGCGTCTTTTTGCTCTATGAGGTTTTTGACGTTGTCAATGTATTCTTCGTCCATAATTAATTAGTTTTTAGCTACAAGCTGCGCGCTACAAGGGTTGTGCAGCATATATGCAACTTATAACAATTAAACTTAAAAAACACAAGTCAATCACTCGTAGCTCGTAGCTTGTCACCCGTAGCTAAATCATCTCTTTCAAAGCCTGTTCAACCCGGTTGGTCAGATCAATGAATTGTTGTACCGATAGTTGCTCCGGTCGTTTATTGAATAAAACATCTTCCGTCAGTGGGCAGTCTTTGCCGAGTATGGGTTTTATCGAATTTCTCAGGGTTTTGCGGCGTTGATTGAAAGTGGTCTTCACCACTTGCTTGAATAGTTTTTCATCGCAGCCGAGGGCTTGAGTTTCGTTTCGTGTCATGCGAATGACAGCGCTTTTCACCTTAGGCGGTGGGTTGAATACATGCTCATGTACGGTGAAAAGATATTCCACACGATACCATGCCTGTATTAATATGCTCAGAATGCCGTATGTTTTGCTTCCGGGACCGGCAGCAATACGTTCGGCTACTTCTTTTTGTATCATACCGGTGCAACAAGGTATCAGTTCCTTATTGTCCAGCATCTTGAAAAAAATCTGGCTTGAAATATTATAAGGATAGTTTCCTGTCAGTACAAAAGGCTGCCCGTCGAACAAGCGTTGCAGATTCATTTTCAGGAAGTCATCCTCGATGATGTTATCTTCCAGAGACGGGTATTCTTCACGTAGATAGGCAACAGATTCATAATCCAGTTCTACTACTTTCACCGGACGTTCTTTCTTTACCAGGAACTGGGTTAATACCCCCATGCCCGGACCCACTTCCAATATAGGAAGCCCGGGACATACGTCTACGGTATCGGCTATGTCCTGCGCCACTTCCAGATCCTTCAGGAAATGTTGGCCGAGAAACTTTTTAGGCTTTACTAGTCTCATTTATCCACTCAATCATTACTGTTGCACTCTCTTTGCTCCGCGAATATAGGCCATACTTCAGCATTAAAAATAAGCAAGCTTCTTTTGTTCTGCTTCCTATTTGCACTATCTTTGCAGCTCGCAAAGGTAATCCTTTTCGACGAAGAATAACGAATTCTGCATGAATAAACTATTAAAAAAGACACTGAAGATCCTTTTGCCGGTCGCTTTGGGCGGTTTTATCTTGTATTGGGTGTATCGAGATTTTGATTTTGCACGCGCCAAAGAAGTACTTCTGCATGGAACGAACTGGGGATGGATGCTGTTTTCTTTATTTTTTGGTGTGATGAGTCATGTGTTTCGTGGCTGGCGTTGGAAGCAAACACTTGCCCCGCTTGGTGCTTATCCCAAGTCGGGTGATTGTGTAGATGCTATCTTTGTTTCTTATGCAGCCAATCTTATTCTTCCTCGGGTAGGAGAGGTTTCCCGTTGCGGAGTACTTGCCAAATATGATGATGTTTCTTTTGCCAAATCGCTTGGAACAGTGGTAACGGAACGTTTGATAGATACGTTGACCATCCTTGTGATTACCGGGATTACTTTTCTGATACAGATGCCTGTCTTCCTTCGTTTTTTTGAAGAGACGGGTACCAAAGTTCCTTCGCTGGTGCATCTGGTGACGTCTCCCTGGTTTTATGTTGTTCTTTTTAGTATCATTGGTGTGTTGGCATTACTCTATTTTCTTCTGCGCATGCTTTCTTTCTTTGAGAAAGTAAAAGGCGTGGTGTTGAATGTATGGGAAGGGGTGATGTCGTTGAAGAGTGTAAAAAATATACCACTTTTCATTCTCTATACCTTACTTATATGGATATGCTATTTTTATCACTTCTATATCACTTTCTATTGCTTCTCTTTTACTGAGCATCTGAGCTTTCTGGCAGGCTTGGTGATGTTTGTGGGCGGCACTTTCGCAGTTATTGTTCCTACTCCCAATGGTGCAGGTCCCTGGCACTTTGCTGTTATTACTATGATGATGTTATATGGTGTCAATGCTACCGATGCAGGAGTTTTTGCGTTGATAGTGCATGGTATACAGACATTGCTGGTTATTGTACTGGGTATTTATGGATGGTTGCATCTGTCATTGGTCAATCGTTCAAAATAGATTCGTTAATGTAGGGGGCGCATCCGGACCCTACCAACTCCCTACCAAGTCCGTGTCAAGTCCGTACCAAATTCGGTTGTATATGTATGGAGATGGTACGGAGATGGTACAGGTTTGGTAGGCACCGGGTGTTTCTTTGTGCTTACTGCAATGTTGGTTTTTCACAGGAAAAAGTTTAGGTTCTTGCATAGTTTGGGAATAAAAATGTATATTTGCGAAAACTAACTTTTAAAATGTTATGAGTACAATCTTGCAATTAGCTCCACAGAATGTGTGGAAGCATTTTTATTCGCTGACTCAAATTCCCCGTCCGTCCGGACACATGGAGAAGATAACCGAGTTCCTCGTAAATTTTGGAAAAGGCTTAGGCTTGGAATCATTTGTCGATGAAATAGGCAATGTTATCATTCGTAAAGCTGCTACTCCGGGGATGGAAAACCGCAAAGGCGTCATTCTTCAGGCGCACATGGATATGGTGCCTCAGAAGAACAATGATACTGTTCACGATTTCACAAAAGATCCTATTGAAACCTATATCGATGGCGATTGGGTGAAAGCTAAAGGTACTACATTGGGGGCAGACAATGGTCTGGGTGTTGCAGCTATTATGGCTGTGCTTGAAGATAACAGTCTGAAACATGGCCCGCTGGAAGCCTTGATTACGAAAGACGAGGAAACAGGCATGTATGGTGCTTTCGGCTTGAAGCCGGGTACACTGAAAGGTGAAATCCTGTTGAATCTTGATTCTGAAGATGAAGGTGAATTATACATTGGCTGTGCCGGTGGTATCGATCTGACTGCTACATTGGAATATAAAGAAGAAGCACCTGCTGCCGATCTTGTAGCCCGTAAGGTTACTTTGAAAGGTCTGCGTGGTGGTCACTCCGGTTTGGAGATCAATCAGGGCCGTGGAAATGCTAATAAGCTCTTAGCTCGCGTAGTGCATGATGTCTTGATTGAATTTGATTCTCAGTTGGCAAGTTTTGAGGGTGGGAATATGCGTAATGCTATTCCTCGTGAAGCATGTGCTGTATTGGTGTTTAATCCTGAAGATACAGAAGGGCTGGAAGATTATATTAAGGAATATGAAGCACAGATCAATGCGGAATACACCCCGATTGAAAGCGGCATCACTCTGACGATTGAACCTGTGGATCTTCCTGCAGCTATTGTTCCTGCGGAAATCCAAGACAATATGATTAATGTATTGATGGCTTGTCAGGATGGCGTGATGCGTATGATTCCTACTGTGCCTGATACAGTGGAAACTTCTTCTAATCTGGCTATTGTTATTATGGGTGGTGGCAAAGCAGAAGTTCGTATCCTGGCACGTAGCTCTTGCGATACAATGAAAGAATTTCTGGCTGACAGCCTGACTGCTTGTTTTGCTATGGCTGGTATGAAGGTGGAATTAAGCGGAGGTTATTCCGGTTGGCAGCCTAATGTGGATTCTCCTATTCTGCACGCCATGAAGTTGTCTTATAAGCAACAATTCGGTGTAGAACCGGCAGTGAAAGTAATTCATGCGGGTTTGGAATGTGGTATTATTGGTGCTAACTGTCCGGGATTGGATATGATTTCCTTCGGACCTACATTGCGCTCTCCGCACTCACCGGATGAACGTGCCTTGATTCCGACAGTTTCCAAGTTCTATGATTTCTTGGTAGCTACGTTGGAACAGACTCCGGAAAAGTAAATAAGTCTTTTTTATATAAAAGGCGGAGAGGATACATAAACATCCTCTCCGCCTTTTTTTTGATATTTTTATCAAAAAAATGCCGTTACTTTATAGGTAACGGCACAAAATATGGTGCAAACATAACTGTTTTTCCATAAATGTGCAAATAAAGCTGTTTTTTTTTCTGTAATTCATTAAAAAAAGAGTAATTGTACTCGAGAAACAATTTATTATGAAACAAAAATTATTATTGGATATGTTATCCTCAACTATCCAGGAGCTTCGTGCTAATGGTCAATGGGGAACTGCACATGTGTACCGGAGTGCCCGGAATTCTTTCTCTGCATTTAATAATAACAGGGATATACCGTTTGGCAAGTTAACTCCGAATCTTCTGAAGAATTTTGAGATTCATTTGCGCCAGCGGAGATGCAGTTGGAATACAGTTTCTACTTATATGAAAGTGCTTCGGGCAACTTATAACCGGGCAGTGGATAATGGTTACGCTTTGTACATTCCACGGCTTTTTAGACATGTGCATACCAGTGTGTGTGCTGATCAAAGAAGAGCTTTGGATGCTTCTGACATAGGGAACTTACTTTGTGAAGCTGAGAAAACGCCCCTATACAATACTTTGCCTGTAGACTTGCAAAAGACTAAAATCTTATTTGCACTGATGTTTTTGCTACGCGGTATACCATTTGTCGATTTGGCGTATTTGCGTAAGACAGATATTCAAGGTAATATTCTGAGGTATCGGAGGCGGAAAACCGGTAGGTCGTTAACTGTGATGCTTATCCCTGAAGCTTTGAGGCTGATGCAACTGGTGGCTAATAAGGATGGAGATTCTCCCTATCTATTTCCCTTTTTATCCAGTCCGGAGGGAACTGAAACGGCTTATCATGAATATCAATCGGCATTGAGGGCTTTTAATCATCGTTTGTCCGTATTGAAGAGGTATGTGAGAGGCCATGCTCACTTGAGTACCTATACCATTCGGCATACTTGGGCAACAATGGCCTATTATTGTGAAATACACCCAGGTATCATATCAGAGGCTATGGGACACTCATCTATCAAGGTTACTGAAACTTATCTGAAGCCTTTTCAAAATCAGAAAATAGATAAAGCTAATCAGGAGGTAATCTCTTTTGTGAAAGGGTACGCCTCTGTGTTTTAAATGATTGGAATGAGTATTATCTGATTTTAATTAGAAGTCACTGATATTTTGTAGAAATAAATCTACGAATGGTTAGAATCTTTCCTGAAATGATATTTCGGGTAGTTGTTCTTTTATCTTTTTTATTTGCCCTCTGTTATATTTATTGTTCAGTATTACAGCATAATAGCTTTTCCTTTTGAAATAGAGACCTTCTTAAATACTTCGTTTTGAGAAAATGTCATGTATCTATTTTTATAAGCATACCCGATGGTGTGCTTTTCTGTTGTTGAATATATTCTTTAGTTGATAATATGGTCTTTTTTATGCCTTTTTGGCGTAAAATGTGCCCTCTGGTAGATTGTGCCGTTACCTATAAAGTAACGGTAGAGATGGGGATGAGGATTATTGATTAGACTATTATTATTCTTTATTTTTTTAAATTTATAAATTTAAAGTTTTTTATTATGAACAAAAAATTTCTAAGTGCAATCCTGTTCGGAGCTTTAATGGTAGGTTCTACAGGAACGTTCACGTCTTGTAAGGACTACGATGATGACATCAAGGACCTGCAGGGACAACTGGACAAGAAAGCTTCACTTGATGAATTGAACTCTAAGGTAAGTGCTTTAGAAGCTGCCATCAATGGAGCTAAGACTGATGCGACTGCTGCTAAGACAAAAGCAGAAGAAGCACTGGCCAAAGCTCAAGAAGCATTGGACAAAGCTGGACAAGGGGGCTCATCTTCAGCAGAAATCGAAGCTCTGCAAGCAGCTTTGGAAAAAGCACAGTCTGATTTGCAAAAGCAAATCGACAAATTGGCTTCTTTGGATGATGTAACAGCCAAAGTTGCTGCTTTGAAAAAAGAGCTCGAAGCAGACTTTGTTACTGATGAGAAGTTGCAAGTTTTATCTACAAAGGTTCAAACTTTGACTGATGAAGTAGTTAAATTGATCGGTCACCGTTTGACTAGTCTGGCTGTAATACCGACTACTCATATTAATGGTATCGCTGCTATCACTTTCACTACTTTGCAATATACTCCGCAGAAGTATCAGGTAGTAGCTGATCACAAATCAGAAGTACATGCAACAACTCCGGTTCTGGACCACGTTAATGCTGCGACTAAAGCTAATTACATTTCTACGGAAAAGAATAAAGCTTATTTCCATGTAAGTCCGAGTATAGGTATCCGTACTCAAGATATCAAATTGCCTTCATTCGATGGTTTGAAGTCTGAGAACATCATAACCAGAGCAGGTGTTGAAATTACTAACAATAAGCCTATCGAAGTTACTGGATATAACATCAATGATAAGGGCGTATTGGAAGTAACATTCAAGAAAGAAAAGAGCTTCTTGAATACACAGCTTAATACTTCTACGACTGGTACTAAAGAATCATTCTATATGGCTTCTTTGAAAGCTCCTATCGCAGAAGCTAACTATACTGCAGATGAAGCTAAGGATCTTGCAGCTGGTACTATTGACGGTGTTTATGTAAACTCTGAATATGCCCGTATCGAGGAACTTATCAAGTTACCTTATCTTGCTAACATGAGAACTGATTATAGCAAGACAACTACTGGTAACTTTGCTGATGAAACTCAGACTGATGCTAACGGCAAATTCTATGTTCACTATCATGACTCTATCTGCCTGTATAAGTCTGATGCAAACTCTTTGATCGATGTTTACCAGCCCTACGACAAAGCTCTTGATCTGAAGACATTGGTGAAAGTTTGTGTAAGCGATATCAATAATGATCATAGCAAACATGAAGGTTTGGATAACTATGCTGACTATGGTTTGGCATTCCGTTTCCGTTTGGCTAATGCTGCTTACATTCCGCAGAACGATAATACAAACAAGACTGACCAACAGAAGTTTGCTCAAATCGATTCTCCTGAAAGTGGTATCATGACATCTAAAGTATATAACATTTCTGAATCAGCTACAGCTGTAGGTCGTGAGCCTATCGTTTGCGTATCTTTAATCGATACTCAAAACGGTAACGCTTTGATCGCTCAACGTTATATCAAGATTAAATGGACTATGGAAGGTAAGACTCTGTCTGTTCCATTCCAGCCTACTCTGTTCAATTGCACTGTTGAAAACCGTGTTAATACAGAAATGATGAACACAATGATCTACGACAAGGCTAAGACTGGTGGTATGACTAAGAATGAATTCCATTCTATCTATACTCAGTTCGTAGATGGTACAGGTGCTGGTACAGCTATAGATATCGCTAATCCTGAAGAAGGTGTTGAATCTCACAATATCTTGTGGACATTGTCTGAAGCTGATCTGGGCGTATTCTGGCCTACTCAGCAAGAAAAGACATTCACTAAGACTGTGACTTACAAAGATCCTAAGGGTATCAATGCTGATATTACAGTTGTAATGACAAGAACTATCTACATGCCTGCTCTGAACGTTTGGGGCCATATGGGTACTTACTGGAAGGGTGACAAAGTATATGAAGTATTCAATATCAACCCGATCGTTTACGGTACTAAGGAATCTAATCCGGCATGGAATGTAGTTACAGGTACTAACCCGACATGTAACATCTATACTGACCTGTTGAATGGCTTCTTGGATGACAGATATAAGAAACCGACTGACGGTGCTGCAGGTGTAGTATATTACACTGACAAGAATGTAGCTGGTAAGAAATTCTACTATCCTTCTTTCGGTCCTGCACAAGCTGGTGCTACTATGGGAGCTAACTCTAATGGTATCTATTACAATGATCTGGGTGTAAGATTTGTATTTGACAAGGCAAGAATTGCTAACTACAAGTATACTTGGAAAGACGGTAAAGAATACACAGCTACGTTGAGGAACAATGATACTGAATTGTGGATCAACGGTCAATTGGCTGCAACAATCGTTAATCATGCAGCTAACCTGTTGAACGCAACTGAACAAACTTACAACATTAAGTTGGAAGAAGCTGTTCCTGCTCATCCTGTTACTGACTTTACTAATCAGCCGACAGAAGCTGCTAAAGCATTGGTTGGTAAGCTTGTTCCTATCAACTTGGTAGCTGACATCTGTGGTAATGATAAGAATGTAGCTACAGTTAAGCAATATGAAGCTAACATCATCGAACCGTTACAGGTTAAGAAGGGTGAAATTAAGAACTTCATCGATGCTCAGAACGAAGGTAGTACAATTGATGTAACTGATGCATTCACTTACTATTCTTGGAATGACAACAATCAGGTTGTTGCTAAGACTGGCAAGGGTGACTTAGCAGAAAAGCTGTATGAGTTCTACCAAGTAAGAGAAGCAGGTTGGCCGTTGGTAGCTGGTTCTAGCACTTTGGATGTAACTAAGATCAAGACTAACTTGAAACCTGAAGGTGGTAACTTGGAACCTGTTGAAGGTTACACTCAAGGTAGCTTGCCTGCAAACGTTGAGATCAAGTACGAACAGAAACTTGTTGATGGTAAATTGAAAGACGTTCTGACTTATTACAACTATAGCGGTACTCCGGTTAACAAGGCATACAAGCTGTTTATCCCGGTTGAATATGGCTACAAGTGGAAGACTCTGATCAATGTTTATGAAGTGACTGTAGCTCCTAACTCAGGAACTCCTGGTAACTAAATAAAGATTAGATACTAAATAAAAAGAGTATGTCCTTCGGGGCATACTTTTTTTTAAATGAAACAACTACTCTGTGAAGAATAGTCCTTTTTTTCACCATCGTGAAAAGTAAAATGTTGTTGTGTGAGGCTGTCCCAGTGGGAGACAGCCTCACTCTTTTTCTGTCATATAGTCCCGTACCTTGTCACTCTTTCCTTTTTTCTGCCATTCTTTCCACTTTCCTCCTTGTTTGATCTTCTTATTTTTGATTTAGATCAAGAAATGTGTTATAAAACATATTTTTCTGCCAAATATTACTGTTTGTTCTAAACAAAGGCATTATTTTTGTGTTGTAAAACATGTATTTAATAGGATAACAAGATTTTTAAGGAGGATAACAAAATGAAAATGTTAAAGAAAATTTTTAAGCACATCAGCGAGGCTGATAAGCATGTTTGGGGTTACGCAACAATTTACTAAACCCCTCTTTTAGATTGTGTGTATTTGAATTTTAGGTATTAGTTTAATTTTTAAGGTTATGAAAAAAAAGATTTTTAAAACATGGAGAAACATTCTTGCCGAAGTAGGTCGGAATGAGATGTTGATGATGGGTTATACCCTGAAGAAATAAGAAAGCATTTAATTGAACTTGAACTTTATGAAGTGAGGAGTACGTTCGAAAGCGTACTCCTCATTTTTTTATTTCTCCTTGAAAGCTTTTTTATATAAAAATCAGCTTTTGTTTAAACTTTATTCCCTTACTTTGTTGTTAGTACAAAGATTAATAGAATAATATCTATGAAAAGGATTCAAAGAATTTGTGGCTTAATACTGCTGGCTGTATTCTGGGGTTGTATGCCCATGCTGCATGCGCAGTCGTTTGATAAGTTGTGGAAACAAGTGGAGCAGGCGGAACAGAAAAGTCTGCCGCAAACCGTAATTAAGCTGACGGATGAGATATTCCGGAAAGGGGAGAAAGAAAAAAATACCCCGCAGATGTTGAAAGCTTATATGTGCCGGAGAGACAATCAGGATATGTTGACGCCTGATAGTTTTTATGTCAATCTGCAAGGATTGGAACGATGGGCTAAGTTGGAACAGAATGCGGTTAGCCGTGCTGTACTCAATTCGTTGGTAGCTAATATCTATGCTGATTATGTGGTAGGTAACCGTTGGGAATTAAGGCAACGCACTTCGCTCGATTTGGAGGAAAATGCCTTGCCGAAGGATATCCGTGAGTGGAGTGGTAACTTGTTCATGCAACAAGTTATGAAATATACCGATGAGGCTCTGAAAGACTCGGTTGAACTGTTGAATACGTCCTCACGCAGTTATGTTCCTTTTGTAATTTTAGGAGATGCAAGTGAGTATTATCACCATGATATGTATCATTTGCTGGCATCGCGATCCATTGAGGCTTTGCAAAACGTATCAGACTTTGATACGGATACGCTTGTGAAAAGTAAAATCATGGACATTTACGGGCAGATGATTAATACTTACCGGAAGATGCCGGACCGGGAGGATGCAACTGTGTTGACCATGTTGGATTACATGAAGTGGCGCAATCAGAGAGAAGATGTATTGTTTCGTCCCCGTACTTTAAAAGAGGGGGAGAGTGATGCTCCGAACCAGTACCTGCATGTGCTGGATCGTATTATTAAAGATTACGCTAAGCGTGATGTCTGTGCGGAAGCCTATCTGGCTAAGGCGCGTTACTATCGCAACGAACAGGAAAATCAGAAAGCTTTGCAGCTTTGTGATGAGGCTATCAGCTTGTATCCCGATTACAAACGAATTTCGGCATTGTATAGTCTGAAGGAAGATATTCTGCGCCCCGAACTGACTTTGAATGCGAATAAGACTGCCTATCCCGGGGATTCTTTGGCATTGCAGGTTACTCACAAGAACTTAGATGGCTTTACAGTCAATTTGTTCCGTACCACTTTGACAGAGTCGGTTACTGAAATGCCGGAGATAAACTCTGTTTTTTATAAGAAATATACCCGTAAGGTAAAGGCGGAACATTTTATGTTGTCCCGCCCGGAAGATTATAAGTTAGCTTCCAGTACATATAGTATTTTATTGCCTGATGAACCTGGCATTTATGTCTTGCAGATTGTTCCGGATAGTAAAGAAGGTAAGGGCTCGGAAAATTTCATTTATCTGACCCGATTTAAGGCTCTGACGATGGCGCTGCCGGGAAATAATAATGAGGTAGTGGTGTTGGATGCTAAAACCGGTAATCCAGTTGCTAACGCTGAAGTCATTTTCTATTCTACCTATTATATAGGAAAGGATAACAAGGAAGTGGAACGGAAAACGACCGATGAAGCCGGTAAAGCAGTGTATAAGTCGGATTCAAAGATTCGTTCTTTGGTTGTCAGAAAAGGTTTGGATACGGCAATGCTGCTTCAGCGTACATCTTCCGGTTCTTTTGCGAGTTGGGGAGACGATTTTGAGGAACCGCAAAATGAGTGGGAGCTACTGACCGACCGTTCTTTGTATCGTCCCGGACAAACTGTTTATGTGAAAGGTATAGCCTATACTCAAAAGGGTGATACGGCTGATGTAATCCCGAATGCTGTATGTGGAGTGGTGCTACGTGACGTAAACCGCAGGGAAATTTCACGCAAAGAACTACGGACGAACGAGTTCGGTTCATTTGCAACGGAGTTTATGCTTCCCACGGCCTGCTTGAATGGAAATTATACCATAGAAGCTTCCGGTGCAGAGAGCGAGGGCTGGGCGGATATACAAGTGGAAGAATATAAACGTCCAACCTTTGATATCGTATTCGATTCTCAAAAGGCATCCTATCAGGTGGGAGACAGTGTACAAGTGAAGGGTAATGCAAGTTCATTCAGTGGTGTACCTTTGCAGGGACTGGAATTGAATTATACAGTTATCCGGAATATTTATTCGTGGTGGCGGGGATATGGAAATGGAGGCACGCCTATCGCTTCCGGCAACGTAACCGTAGGCGATGATGGAGATTTCATCATCCCTGTTTGTCTGAAAGGTGATGATGATAATAACGTCTATTATACCTATCGGATAGAAGCATCCGTCACGAACCTGGCCGGTGAAACGCAGACAGCCGTCACATCATTGGCAGCAGGCAATCGTTCGGTAGTTCTTTCTGTTGATGGTGAGGAACGTATCTGCAAGGATGATAGTATTTGTCTTACTTTCCATGCGAAGAACCTTAATGGAGGACCGGTAGCACTGAAAGGCGATTACCGTCTGCTGCAGGTAGTGAACGGAGATTCACTGGTTCGCATCAGTGCTACTTTTGAATCTAATGTAGCCACCCTGTTGCCGGAATGGAAGAATTTGCCTTCCGGTGAATATGAACTGCAACTGAAAGCTAAGGACGACCAGGGCAGAAACGTGGACTTTGAAAAGAAGATTGTTCTTTTCTCTTATACTGATAATCGCCCAGTGGTGAAGTCCGACGTTTGGTTCTACATCCGCAATGACGAGTTTGATGCCGGACATCCGGCACAGTTCTGTTTTGGAACTTCCTATAAAGACGCTTACGTGATGCTGGATATATTCAACGGCAAACAGCGTCTGGAAAGCAAGATGCTTCAGTTGTCCGACTCTATAGTCCGTTTTGATGTTCCCTATCGGGAGGCATACGGCAATGGAATCGAATACCTGTTTACTTTCGTCAAGGATGGCAATGTGTATTCAAAACTGGTAAGATTGCGGAAACGCGTGCCGGACAAGGAGTTGACCATGAAATGGGATGTTTTCCGCGATAAGCTACGCCCCGGACAGGAAGAAGAATGGCGCTTGACGATAAAGACTCCGCAAGGCACCCCGGCTATGGCTGAAATGCTTGCTACGATGTATGACGCTTCTTTGGATAAGATATATTATAACCGTCAGAGCTTCTTTGTAGACTATTCCAATTATATGCCTGGCATCGGTTGGCATGAAAGCTATATGAACAGGTCGTATTACTCTTGTAGCTTCCCGATAAAAGATTGGAAAGTACCTGTGATGATATATGACCGTTTCTATTCTCCAATAGATTTTGCGGGAGCGGTAGTGTTGGGATATAGGAGTACAAGGAAGGCTAATTTTACTGGTAGCGTAGGAGGAATGGCAACTGTTCAGAGCAGGGCTATGGCAAAAAACTCGGCGGATATGGTTGTTGCGGATGATGACGCGGATATTGAAGAACATGCGATTTTTGAGAAAGCGATGGAAGCACCCGAAATGGCTACAGGGGGAGCTTCCACAGTTGAACTTCGCACTAACTTTGCTGAAACAGCGTTCTTCTATCCGCAACTGCGCACCAATGAACAAGGTGAGATTTCTTTCTCCTTTACTATGCCGCAAAGTCTGACGCGCTGGAATTTCCGCGGATATTCCCATACGAAAGGTATGCTCACGGGTACGCTGGATGCTTCTGCCGTAACGTCCAAAGAATTTATGTTGTCACCCAACATGCCACGTTTCGTGCGGGTGGGGGATAAAACGAGTATTGCCGCAACCGTAACTAACCTGACAGGAAAAGCCTTGAAAGGAACCACAAAATTCATCCTCTTCGACCCGATGACGGAGAAAGTGATTTCCACACAGAGTCAACCTTTCACTGTGGAAGCGGGAAAGACTGTTCCCGTAACCTTCCGCTTTACCGTGACGGATAAGTACGACTTCTTAGGTGTACGCATGATTGCCGATGGTGGTACATTCAGCGATGGCGAGCAACACCTGTTGCCTGTATTGAGTGATAAGGAATATATCACTGAAACTCTTGCTATGCCGATACGAGGTGAAGAAACCCGCACTTTCTCTCTGGACAGCCTGTTCAATAATAACAGCCGTACGGCTACCGACCGTCGTCTGACAGTGGAGTTTACCGGAAATCCGGCTTGGTATGCCGTACAAGCATTGCCGGTATTGAGCCAACCTCGTACAGATAATGCTACTGCCTGGGCTGCCGCATATTATGCCAATTCCCTTGCTTCTTACATTGCCAATAGCCAGCCACGCATTAAAGCTGTATTCGATAGTTGGCGTATGCAAGGTGGTAAGAAAGAAACTTTCCTCAGCCAGCTGCAGAAGAATCAGGATGTGAAGAATATCCTTCTTGAAGAAAGTCCTTGGTTACTGGAGGCCACTACAGAAGCTGAGCAGCAAGCTCGTATTGCTACACTGTTCGATCTCAATAACCTGGCAAATAATAATATAACCACTCTTACCCGATTGAAAGAACTGCAAGATGCCGATGGCGCATGGAGCTGGTATAAAGGGATGCCGGGGAGTCGTAACATGACGGGATATATCACCGAACTTCTCGTTCGTCTGCCTTTACTTACCGGACAAAAGAATTCCGGTGATGCCCTTTCTATGCAGCAGGCAGCTTTTAAATATCTGCATCAACAAGCATTGGAGGAATACAAGAGTATTCGTAAAGCGGAGAGAGACGGAGCTAAAATAACTACCCTCTCACATTCGGCAATGACCTATCTCTATCTGATAGCTATTTCCGGTGAGAAAGTGCCTGCTGCCAATGAGGCTGCTTATAGTTACTTCCTTTCCAAAGTTGGCACGAACCTGAACACGGCTGAAATGGGAATGAAAGCGCAGTCGGCTATTATTCTACTAAAAGCCGGCCGTATGGCTGAAGCTAATGAGTTTATTGCTTCCATTAAGGAACATCTGGTGCAAACCAATGAACAAGGAGCTTATTTTGCTTTCAATGAAAAGCCCTTCCGCTGGGGAATGCAGCCTATTCCTGTTCATGTGGAAGTAATGGAAGCTTTACGTCTGGCAGGTGGCAATGACGCCTTGGTAGAAGAAATGAAGCTTTGGTTACTGAAACAAAAGCAGACTACAAGTTGGAACTCACCGGTTGCAACGGCGGATGCCGTTTATGCATTGCTTTGCCAAGGGACTGATTTGTTGGCTACCCGTGGTGATGTACGCATTGTTCTTGGCAATAAAGTATTGGAAACATATAGTCCTGCTAAGACTACCGTTCCCGGACTGGGATATATTAAAGAAAGCTTTGCACAAGGCAGTCCCGAATTGCGTGCCAAATCTATCACTGTAGAAAAACGGGATGCAGGTATTGCCTGGGGTGCAGTGTATGCTCAATACCTCTCACCGATTTCCGATGTGAAACAGCAGGGTGGTGAATTGGCAGTGGAAAAGAAACTTTATGTAGAACGCACTTTGGCTACCGGAAAGAAGGAACTGCAACCAGCCACTGCTGCTACACAGTTGGCTGTGGGTGATAAAGTGGTTTCCCGTCTGACGATACGCCTTGACCGTGCAATGGATTTCGTTCAGTTGAAAGACCAGCGTGGTGCTTGCTTCGAACCGGTGAATTCACTTTCCGGTTATCGCTGGAACAGTGGAATTGGATATTATGTAGAAATAGAAGATGCTTCTACTAATTTCTTCTTCGACAGCCTGAGCAAAGGTGTGTATGTGCTGGAATACAGTTACCGTGTGGCTCGTAGCGGGCTATATGAGGCTGGATTAGCTACTATACAGTGTGCCTATGCACCCGAGTATGCTGCCCATTCGGCATCCATGAAAGTAGAGGTAGAGTAGTAATTTTAAAACACCCTTTTAGGAACTCTCATTTAAAACACCTACTTTTGTGCATCCTAAAATGAAAACGAATGAAACGAACCTTGATATGTATGTATGCGTTTGCCGCCGTAGCACTTACTGCTGCGGCGCAACCGCGTTTTTCATCTAATAAAGAAACCCACAACTTCGGACAGATTGAGTGGAAACATCCTGCCAGTGCACAATACGTTATTACCAATACCGGTGACCAGCCTTTAGTGCTTACTGAGGTGGATCCTTCCTGTGCCTGTTCCGTAGTTCAGTGGACACAAACGCCTATTGCCCCCGGTGATAAAGGTATCATAACTGTGGAGTTTGATGCAAAGGCATTAGGTCATTTTGATAAATCAGTAGCTATCTATTCTAACGCACAACCCGATTTGGCTTATTTGCACTTCACAGGCGAAGTAGTGCGCGAGATTAAAGACTTTACGAAAACTTATCCTTATCTGATTGGTCAGATACGGATAGATAAGAATGAAATTGATTTTCCTGATACCCATCGTGGCGCAAAGCCCGTTATACGGATTGGAGTAGTGAATCTGTCGGATCGTTCGTATGAACCGGTATTAATGCACCTGCCTTCCTACCTGGACATGAAAGTGGAGCCCAGTGTACTTCAGAAAGGTGAGAGAGGGCTGATTACATTAACCCTCAATACAGAGAAACTGACTGATTTGGGACTGACGCAAGCATCTGTTTACCTGTCCCGTTTCACTGGAGACAAAGTGAGTGATGAAAACGAAATACCGCTTTCAGCTATTCTCTTACCCGACTTTTCCGGTATGACAGATACGGATAGGGCAAATGCCCCGGTAATTCGTCTTTCGGAAACCGATATAGACCTGAGTGCTTTATTGGCAAAGAAGAATAAAGTGAAACATGATATACAGCTTACCAATACCGGACGCTCTCCGTTGCAGATTAGTAAACTGCAGGTATTCAATCCTGCCTTGGGAGTAAATCTTAAGAAAAGTGTGTTGCAGCCGGGAGAAACCACCCGCTTGCGTGTGACGGTTGATAAGAAGAATATCGCAAAGAAGAAACGTCATTTGCGTATTCTGATGATAACCAATGATCCGATGCAACCTAAGGTTGAGATCAATATTAAGGCAAAGTCATAGGATTTATGATTTTAAACCATAAATCCTATCGCAAATTTTCTCATAAATCATAAATTATAAATCTTATCATGGAACATCCTGAAAACAATGAAGCCTATAAAGGTCTGGTTGTCAATGCAGGCATTGAACAACCTTCATCTGTTAATCCCTATCGTCGTCCTAAACCCAGAAAGCGTCAGCTCTCCGTGGCGGAGTTTGTAGAAGGCATTGTAAAAGGGGATGTAACCATTCTAAGCCAGGCAGTGACTTTGGTGGAAAGCGTGAAAGTTGAACACCAGGCAGTGGCACAAGAAGTCATTGAGAAATGCCTGCCTTATTCCGGAAATTCTATCCGTGTAGGTATCAGTGGTGTACCGGGAGCGGGTAAAAGTACTTCCATTGATGTTTTCGGTCTGCATGTATTGGAGAAATATGCAGGTAAACTGGCGGTGCTTGCCATCGATCCCAGTAGTGAGCGTAGTAAAGGCAGCATTTTGGGTGATAAGACACGTATGGAGCAACTTTCAGTTCATCCTGCATCCTTTATTCGTCCCAGTCCATCGGCAGGGTCTCTGGGGGGAGTAGCCCGTAAGACGCGTGAGACGATTATTCTTTGTGAGGCTGCCGGTTTCGATAAGATATTTGTAGAGACAGTAGGTGTAGGACAGAGTGAAACAGCTGTACATTCTATGGTCGATTTCTTCCTGCTTATTCAGTTAGCTGGTACGGGCGATGAATTGCAAGGCATCAAACGGGGTATTATGGAAATGGCCGACGGTATTGTTATCAACAAAGCCGATGGTGATAATCTGGAGCGTGCTAAGCTGGCTGCAACTCAGTTCCGTAATGCTCTGCATTTGTTCCCTGCTCCTGAATCAGGATGGACGCCACAGGTAATGACCTATTCCGGCTTCTATAACTTGGGAGTGAAAGAAATCTGGGATATGATTTACGATTACGTTGCTTTTGTGAAGGACAACGGCTACTTTGATTACCGCCGTAATGAACAAAGCAAGTACTGGATGTACGAGAGTATCAACGAGCGCCTGCGTGATAGTTTCTATCATAATCCGGTTATAGAAGCTATGCTGGGTGATAAGGAACAGCAAGTATTGCAAGGTAAGCTCACTTCGTTTGTTGCTGCAAAAACTTTACTTGATACATACTTTAGTGAGATGAGAAAGGGGTAGAATAGCTACAAGTCACGAGCTATCTCACACTTCTTTCCCCTCCTTCTCAAAGTCTGCCTTCGATTTACTCTTCGTCACAATATATACGCCGAGGAACACTAAGGCAACGGCTATTCCCTTTTCCCAGCCGAATACTCCCAAGCCCATGATAATGGCAGCGATAGAAGCTACGATGGGCTGCATATAATTGTACATACTCACCACTGTGGGGCGCAATAGTCTTTGCGCAGTCATGATGAAGATATAAGCAAGAAAACTACCGCCTATTACCACATAACCTATTTGTACGTATGCTGCAGTGGATACCTCTGCCCACTGGATACCTGCCACATCCTGATAAGAGAATGGGATATAACACATAGATGCATATATAAACATCCACTTATTCAACGTAATAGGAGAATATTTCTGCGATAACCCCTTGAATACAGTCAGATAAATAGAGAAACTGATTTGTGCTACCAGACAAAGTAAATCTCCGATGATGCTGCCGTTGCCACTGCCTGCAGTCTGACTACTTAAAATAAGTGTCAGTGCTCCCATAGCTCCCACGAAGATACCCAGTACTTTCAGATTCGTGATAGGCTCTTTCAGATAGATAGCCGCAATAATCATAGTCACAATGGGAAGTGTGGTTGTCACAATAGAGGCATCGATGGGTGAAGTCATTGAAAGACCGAAAATATATACCCCTTGATTGAATACCAGTGCAAAGAGCGAAGCAAAGAATATCTTCAGCATATCGCGGTGGTCCACATGCTCATATTTACAAAATGCGGACAACAGCCAGAAACAAGCTGCCGCACCCACCATTCGGAATGTGGTCACCGATAAAGCTGAGAACTCCATAAGTGCGGATTTGCCGATAGGAGCCATAAGACCCCATAAAATGTTGGCAGTCAAGGCGAATATGTGCCCTTGTACATTCTTATTCATACTCTTTTTGTTTTTGAGGCTGCAAAAGAACAACTATTTTGGGAAACTAAAAAATAATCCTGTATATTTGCTTTGATTAAAAGCAAAAACTATGGAAGAACAAGCCAATTATATCCAACGTATCGAGATACACAGGTTGTGGGATCGCTTTAACATAGCCTGGGATTTGCGTCCCGATGTGAATATCCTTTCCGGTATCAATGGAGTAGGGAAGACTACGATCCTTAACCGTTCTGTTCACTATCTGGAAGAGCTTTCGGGTGAGATAAAGAATGGTGAGATAGAAGGAGTACGTATTACGTTCGATCGTCCGGATGCCACGTATATCCCATACGACGTAATCCGCAGCTATGACCGTCCTTTGATAATGGGCGACTTTACCGCCCGCATGGCTGATCCGAACGTCAAATCCGAACTAGACTGGCAACTCTATCTTTTGCAACGCCGTTATCTTGACTATCAGGTTAACATTGGCAACAAGATGATCGAACTTCTTTCAGGCGATGAGGAACAGCGTTCGCAAGCTGCTTCTCTCTCTTTGCCCAAGCGAAAGTTTCAGGACCTGATGGACCAGTTGTTCAGTTATACCCGCAAAAGCATAGATCGCCGCAGCAATGAAATCATTTTCTATCAGGACGGTGAACGCCTGTTGCCCTATAAACTTTCTTCCGGTGAAAAACAGATGCTGATTATCTTGCTCACTGTGCTGGTGCGCGATAATGCCCATTGTGTTCTCTTTATGGACGAGCCCGAGGCCTCCCTTCACATCGAGTGGCAGCAGAAACTTATCAGCATGATACGTGAACTGAATCCCAATGTGCAACTGATACTTACCACCCATTCTCCCGCCGTCATCATGGAAGGCTGGCTGGATGCAGTGACGGAAGTGAGCGATATTTCGAGAATAATAGGGGTAGAGTGATAGAGTGATAAAGTGATAATATACCCATGGCTACTTCTTTAAAACATAATCTCACCTCCGCCTATTTCAATGCCGCTAACAAACTCTATCCCAAGAAGGCGCGTCGTCGTATTGTGGCATACGTGGAAAGTTACGATGATGTAGCTTTCTGGCGCACATTGTTGGCAGAGTTCGAGACAGATGATTACTATTTCCAGGTGATGCTGCCTTCAGCCACTTCTCTTGCCAAAGGTAAGAAGATGGTGCTGATGAATACGCTGAACACTACTGAATTGGGCAAGAGCCTGATAGCCTGTGTGGATAGTGACTACGACTTTCTGCTACAAGGCAAAACGAACGTTTCACATAAGATAAACAGTAGTCCCTACATATTCCAGACGTATGCCTATGCCATCGAGAATTTCCATTGCTATGCTGAAAGCTTGCATGAAGTTTGTGTACAGGCTACGTTGAACGACCGTATGTTGATAGACTTTCCTGCTTTCCTGAAACGCTATTCGCAGATTATTTATCCGCTCTTTTTGTGGAACGTCTGGTTCTACTGCCAACGGGATACATATACTTTCCCGATGTACGATTTCAATGCCTGCACCCGCTTGCAGGAAGTCAATGTGCATCATCCCGAACGGACGTTAGAGCCTGTGCAGCGTGCCGTTGATAAGAAACTTTCTGAGATGCGCAGGCGATTTTCGCGAAATATAAAAGCAGTGGAGGCTTTAGGCGTGGAGTTGGAGAGACTGGGATTGAATCCGGATACGACTTACCTATATATACAGGGGCATCACCTCATGGACGGTGTTGTGATGAAACTTCTTATTCCCGTATGTACCGTATTGCGTCGTGAGCGCGAACAGGAAATCAAGCGTCTGGCTGCTCACAACGAGCAATTCCATAACGAACTGACCAGCTATGAGAATAGCCAGACCAACGTCAGCCTGATGTTGAAAAAGAACAGCGGATATAAGAACCTTTACTTGTATCAGTGGTTAAAAGAAGATATAGGAGACTTCCTGAACAGGGAGCGATAATTACTAACCATTAACCCCAAAATTAATTCTTAGTATCATGAGCATTGTACAACAAATTAATGAAGGACTTCAGACTTTAGGTTTCAGCCAGTCATTGGCCGACCAGTTAGATCAATTTATAGCATTTCTGGGAGTTCTCCTGGTGGCTTATCTGGCAGATTCCATTTGCCGGAAAATCTTGCTGAAAGTTGTTTCGCGTTTGGTAAAACAAACAAAAGCTACCTGGGATGATATTGTTTTCGACCGGAAGGTGATGGTGCACCTTAGCCGCATGGTGGCACCTATTCTTATTTATATCCTGCTGCCCCTGGCTTTTTCCGATGCGGGATCGGCAACGTTGGCGCTTATTATGCGTTTCTGCCTCATCTTTATTATTATAATGTTTCTTAGCTTTATCAGCGCTTTGCTTACTGCGGTTTATACCGTATATAGCGAGAAGGAACAGTTTCGCGACCGCCCTCTGAAGGGACTTTTGCAGACTGTGCAGGTAATTCTTTATTTTGTCGGGGGCATCATCGTCGTCAGCATACTGATTGACCGCTCACCCGGTGTATTGCTCACCGGTCTGGGAGCTTCGGCTGCCGTGTTGATGTTAGTGTTCAAAGACAGTATCATGGGCTTTGTTTCCGGTGTGCAACTTTCTGCCAACAATATGCTGAAAGTGGGAGACTGGATTACCATGCCTAAGTATGGAGCGGATGGTGACGTAATAGAAGTATCATTGAACACGGTGAAGGTGCGCAATTTCGACAAGACCATCACTACCATTCCTCCTTACCTGCTCGTAAGCGACTCTTTCCAGAACTGGCGTGGTATGCAGGAGAGTGGCGGACGCCGCATCAAGCGTTCTATCAATATCGATATGAACAGTGTTCGGTTCTGTACTCCCGAAATGTTGGCAAAGTATCGCAAGATACAGCTCTTGGCAAACTACGTTGAACAGACGGAACAAGTGATAAAGGAGTATAATGAAGAACATCATATCGACAACTCCATCCTTGTGAACGGGCGTCGCCAGACGAATCTCGGTGTCTTCCGTGCTTACCTGAATTGCTACTTGAAGAGCCATCCGGGTGTAAATCATGATATGACCTGTATGGTGCGTCAGCTTCAACCTACCGACCACGGTATACCGTTGGAACTGTATTTCTTTTCTGCAACCACGTCCTGGATACCATACGAGGACTTGCAGTCCGACGT
The DNA here is from genome assembly GCF_003471885.1 of Bacteroides sp. AM16-24. Lineage (NCBI taxonomy): Bacteria > Pseudomonadati > Bacteroidota > Bacteroidia > Bacteroidales > Bacteroidaceae > Bacteroides > Bacteroides sp. AM16-24. The sequence goes on along the minus strand of NZ_QRKI01000007.1, from coordinate 247,462 downwards.
TTTCGACCATCTGCTGGCTATCATTTCAGAGTTTGATCTGCACGTATTCCAGTCACCGTCCGGTGAAGATTTCCGTGAAAGGCTTGGTTGAGATGAAAGGCTCTTGAACTCTCAGGTTATTCTCAATGCGACGGGAAGACCCCTTCAATGCGATGAGGAAGCCCCTCAATACAATGGGAAGAAACCCTCAATACGATGAGGCGGGCGTTAAATTAACGCCGGACAAGTTCAAAAAGAACTGTCCGGCGTTGCTTTTGTAGAAGCTTAGCTTCGGCGTGTGTATTTCAATGAGTGATTAATATACTGTGTTTTGTGGGTCGAAGTTCGTCCAGCCTTCCAGCCAATTATCATTCGTGTCGCGGAAAGCACCGATATAGTTTCCGTCAGTTCCCATGATAGCCGTAGCGGGGCAGTAATTCTGACCGGTATTCATCGGGTCAGCCAATCCCAGTTCAGCCTCAGTCATTACTTTGTTCGAAGCCTCACTCTTGAAGAAAGTGTGTGAATAAGAAACCTGGCTTTCATCATACGTTCCGGTTTCTCTGTTGTAGAGATAGTCTTCGTATTTCTTATTATTGTCCGAGCCAACTACACCCATACCGGCAAAGATGATATTCTTCAGATGGAAATCGCCGTTTTTAGAATATTGAACCGTGTTTCCTTTTTCGCCATCCACAATCAGACCGATAGGATAACCTACTGCCAATGTATTTTCGCAGCTCAGCTTACTGCTGCGACGTATCTGCATGGCGGACTGGAACAGACCCAGCTTGGATTTATTATCCGGGTACATGTCACCGGCAGTGATGTATTCGGAAGTGTTCAGGAAATCAGTGTTCTTGGCAGCCATCGGGCCGATGAACGTTACATTCTTGAATGTTGCAGTTGTGAATGGAGCGATGTCTGCACCTGTTCCGTTGTTATCGCTTTCGAAACCATTGGATTGCGAGGTGTCGGCAATGCGCGGGTCACGGATAGACAGGCAGTATTGTACAGTTCCGCTGAAGCCGTTGTCCGTATCGAATTCATCGTCCCAGCCTTTATAAGCTACCAGATATTTGCAGTTCACTGCACCGCCGAACCATTCGAAAGAGTCGTCGTTAGAGTACGATACCTGTAAGTGGTCGATGGTGGTACCACTACCCACGGAGCCGAATGTAATGCCGTTGATCTCTTTGTCTGTTTCAAAGGGATAACCTGCAAACTCCACGCGGATATACTGGAAGATACCGGAATTGTCGGCATCATTGCTGCCTCCGTGTATGGTGCGCGGTCCGCCTTCTATTTGCTGTGTACCCTGGTTGTTTTTGGCTTTACCGCAAATGATTAAACCACCCCAGTCACCCGGTCTGCGCTGTCCGGGAGCTTCCTCGGAAGTCATGACAATAGGGGCTTCCTTGGTTCCTTTCATTTCTACATATCCACCCGGTTCTATAATAAGACTCGCCATTGTCTGTTTGTCACCCTTGATAATAGTGCCTGCGGGAATCCTCAGTTTAGCGCCATCGGCTACGTATACCCAGCCTTTCAGCAGATAGGTTCCTTTTTCCAGAGTTACATCGCCGGTGAATACGAAGTGTTGATCGCCATTGCCCAGTTCTGTTCCATTATTGAACAGTACACCTTTGCTGTAGGCTGTTGTGCCATCATAAGTCACTTCGGGGTCTGTACTTCCATTTCCTCCGTTCCCACCATTCTCTCCATTGGTGTCGTCAGAACAGGAAGACATCACATTTCCAATTGCAATGGCTGTACACATCATAATGATCCAGCCAAACTTCTTAATTTTCATTTTCATACTTTTCTTAATTTGGGAATTAAACTTCTTTATGTTCAGGTTTTGTTAGTACTTTATAAACTGAAAGGGTGAAATATCAGAAGCTATAGGCTATGGCCAGGTTGTAGCTTCTTCCCGGTTTGTAACTGCGGGTCACCTCTTCAATGGTGCGGGCTTGTCCGTTTACGGTGACGTCTTCAAACTGTTTGAAGTAGTAGCGTTCGGCCAGCAAGTCACGTACGGTAGCTTTAATTTCCAGTTTGCCAAACTTTTTGCTTGCCGAAAGGTCGATGCTGTTGCGCGGCATTTCGTAAGAGTTTGGTATGTTGCGTGCATCACCTTCGGAAGAACTGCCGTAGCGGTTGCCTACACCGATGATACGTTTTCCGATACGGTTGTAGAGTACGGCGGCGTTCCATCCCTTATCCGGATTGTTATAGAAGAGACCCGTGTTGATGAGGTAAGGCGATTGCCCCTGCATGGGACGGTCTATATTATTGCCACCTTCTTTAAACTGTACTTTGCTCTTGATCCATGCGCCATTGAATGAGAAACTGAAATTACGCATACCGATGAAGTCGAGATTCTTGCGGATATCTACTTCTATACCGTAGTTGTTGGCACCTTTGGCGTTGACGTAAGAGTAGACCGGATCAGTTCCTCCCGACATGGTGTAGGTCCATTCAATAGGATTTTCGAAGTGTTTGTAGAACAGGGCAATGGAAACTTGCTCACCATTGCTGGGATACCATTCGTAGCGCAAGTCTACGTTCTGTATGTAAGCTGCCTGCAGGGATGAATTACCCATGACACTGCTTCCCAGGTCGAAATCATAATAGACGGAAGTGGACAGTTCACGAAATTCAGGACGGTTTACCGATTTACCGTAAGCCAAGCGGAACTGATGCTTTTCACTCAGTTTGTAAGTGGCATTGACGGAAGGGAACAGGTCTTTATAGTCATAGAAAGTACTTTGCAGGCTTTCTTCATACGAGCGGGTATTCATGATCAGTTCCTGACGGGCATATTCATAGCGTGCTCCGGCGTAGAAGTTGAAGGAACCTATCGGAACGTTGATGCCGACATAACCGGACAATTGCGTGTTTTTGCCCTCATAGTTATTCATGTAGTTCACTTCTTCCTGCATGTAGAGTTTGTCAATTCCATAGTTGGAGTCTATCAATATATTGTTTGCCACATCATTGTCAAACTGGAATCCCTTAGGCAGGCTGTTATTCGGTTGCCAGCCGTACTGGAACTGGCGGGTGTTGTAGGTACGTGTACGGTACTCGCCATAAGCACCGGCTTTCAAAGTAGGGGCGATGTCACCGAACTGGAAATCCTGGCGATAATTTATATTTGCTGAGCCGATGTGTTCGTCCAGTTTGGTGAATTCACGGCTGATACGGTAAATACCCATGGTTTCATTGGTGCGGTCGGTACGTTCAATGAGGCGACGGTCCGGCAGGTTACGGTTGGCGTAAGCATAACCCACACTCCAGTCGAAACGACTGTCATCAAAGTTGTGCCTGCCTGTGAACTGGGTGTTGTAAGTGGTACGGCTGGAGTAGTAATACTCCATGTTGTTGATGTTGTCCGGTTGTGCGTTGAAACCTGTACGTTCCGAGTAGCGGTCTTTGGATATCTGGTTGAAGATATTCTTGAACTCATAGCGATGGTTGCTGTTGCGTGGCTGGAAGATGAGGTTCAGCAGGGCACCGAGGCGGACATCATTGCTGTACTGGTTGTCCGTTGCTTTCCGCAGATAGACGTATTTGTCATTGTTGGTATCATAAGGGCCATAGAGAGAGTTTTCCATATCGAGATAAGTCTTATAGGAGTTGCTGTAATTCACAGCAGCCAGCATACCGATGGTACGTCCGCTTTCGGTTTCCCACTTGCGGTTGTATGCCATATTCAATTTTAAGTCCCCTACGGGTTTGATGGTTTTCAGTGTCCAGTCGTTGTTGAAACCATTGTTTAATACATCTATGCGAGCTGTGTTTCCGGTTTCATATCCGGGATACATGTTCAGTGTGCCTTTCATACCGGCATCCAAGCTACGGAAACCGTTTCCGAAGCCGAGCCGGTCCATGCTGCTACCCTTGGCTTTACGAAAGTCTTTGAAGTGCGTCTGGTCATTGATAGCTCCTCCTACTGATATGTTGAAGCTGTTTTCGCCGGGCATATCTTTGGTATTTATCAGGATGAATCCACCCGTGAAGTCTGCGGGATATTCCGGGGCGGGGCTTTTTACGATTACCATATTATCCAGTTGTGAACTGGGGATGATGTCGAATGAAAAGGCGCGTGAATCGGCTTCCGAACTGGGCACGGCACTCCCGTTCATCCATACATTATTGTACCGCTGCGACAGGCCGCGCACCATTACAAACTTTTCGTCGATGATGCTGATGCCGGGTACGCGACGGATGACTTCCGAGGCATTGCTGTCCTGGGTTTTAGCTATTTGTTGGGCGGAAACCCCGCTCTGTACTACGAGGCTGCGGCGCTGTTCCTGTATGAGTGCCACCTCGTTATTCCGTTTGGCTTGTGCAGTGACGGAGACTTCGCCTAACGTTTGTGCATCACTCTCCATCTCAAAGTTCAGCACAGTTTCGGCCTTAACTTTTACACTGTTGAGCAGGACGTCTTTGTATCCTATATATCTCACGGCTATGGTGTATGTACCGTCTTTTACATTCAGCGTATAGTTACCGTCGATGTCGGCTACTACCCCCTGCGCTGTCCCGGTTATCTGTATGGTAGCTCCGGTCAGCGGCTCTTTCGTCTGCTTGTCGAGGACGGTTCCTTTGATGTTTCCAGCCAGGGCGGTCATGGTGGAAAGTACCAGTAATAAAATAAAGAAAAATACTTTTCCTAAATCCAGTTTCATGCTCATCTTTTATTGTTTCTTGTTTCCGGTGCAAAGATGCGGCAACGGAATTACAACCGTAATACACATGTCATACGATTGATTCTCAAATAGGTTACAATTTGGTGACACCACGGATAAAGCGGACCTATTCAGTTCATAGCCTATAACGTTCTAAACTTTCTTTTTTTGTTAGTAGGAATAGGACAGAAATTAATAAGTAAGCATTATCTTTGCGCTATTCAGAATATTAAAAGCACAAATCGTATGAGTGGCAATCGATCACATGAAGCAAAACATTTTCAGCTCCTTTCATCTGTTGGACAAATAGGCTGGTGGGAAGCAGACTTCATTACGAGGGAATATCTTTGTTCCGAGTATGTTTGTAATTTGTTAGGCTTGGAGGGAGACACGCTGACTTTCCGCCAGTTTGGTCAATTGATTCGTGAAGATTACCGTTGCCGCATTACACGTGAATTCCTTTCGATAGAAGAAATCGAGGTATATGAGCAAACTTTTCCTATCTACTCTTCACAAGGCATTGTGTGGGTTCGTTCCCGTCTGGGTGAAAAGTGGCTGACAGAAGATGGACATCCAAAGGCATTTGGTATCCTTCAATTGGTTGATATCCCTGCGGACGAACAATCCGGTGGTATTCTGAAACAGTTTAATGAATTGTTGTTTCGACAGCATTCTGTGTCCCAGTCCTTACGTAATTTTCTGAAGGACAAGAATCTGAGTGAGGTCATTTCAGGAGTATTGAAAGATGTCCTCGAACTCTTTCATGGAGGACGTGTCTATATAGTAGAATATGATGCCGGTTATCGTACCCAGAGTTGTACTTACGAGGTAGTGGCTGACGGGGTCAGCCCTGAAATAGATATGTTGCAACAGATTCCGACCAATGGTATGGAGTGGTGGCTTAAACAAATGTTGGCGGGCAAGCCTATCCTGTTGAATACTTTATCGGATTTGCCCCGGGTGGCCCGTCAGGAATCTGAGATACTTGCTGTGCAGAATATAAAGTCACTCATGGTGGTTCCTCTTCGGAATACCGAACGGGTGTGGGGATATATCGGTATTGATTTGGTAGACAGATACTATAAATGGACGAATGAAGATTATCAATGGTTTTCCTCTTTGGCTGACATCATTAATATTTGTATCAGTCTGCGCCTTGCCAGAGATGAGGCCGACCGTGAACGTAATTTCCTGAGCAATCTTTATAAGCATATGCCTATGGGATATGTACGCCTTTCCATTCTTTGCGACGAAGAAGGAGAACCTTATGACTATCTTATCACAGATGCTAATCAGTTTAGTGCGGATTTGTGCGGTTCACCTTTAGAGAGATACAAAGGGCGTTTTGCTTCGGAAATCTATTCCTCAGACAAACTGTCAACCAAACTTCTGATTCTTGCAGATATACACAAGCATGGCTTGTACAGGGAATTGGACGAATATTTTGAAGAGTCAAAGAGGACTTGTCATTGCATTATTTATTCTCCCGAACCGGATGAGTTGGTTTGTCTCTATATGGATGTCACTGAGATGCGCCGTACGTATATGGCTTTGGATCACAGTGAGAAACTATTGCGAAATCTCTTTTCTAACATCCCTGTCGGTGTGGAGATTTATAATAAGGATGGGATACTGATAGATCTTAATAATAAAGATATGGAGATATTCGGGGTCAAGGACAAATCAAGTACGCTTGGAGTGAATTTCTATGAGAACCCGAATGTGCCGTCTGATATCCGCGAAAGAGTGAAGGCAGAAGATGAATTTGACTTTTCGCAGGACTATGAATTTTCTAATGTGAGCGATTATTATGAATCGGAAAAGAAAGGTGGAATAGAACTTTATACCAAAGTAAGTAAGATATACGATAACCAAGGCGATAACAATGGCTTTGTGCTTATCAATATAGATAATACGGAACGTATCAGTTCCATCAACCGGATACGTGATTTTGAGAACTTCTTCCTGCTGATTTCAGAATATGCCAAGGTAGGTTATGCCAAACTGAATCTGCTTACCCGTAATGGATATGCCATCAAGCAATGGTATAAGAATATGGGTGAAGATGAAGATACGCCATTGGTTGAAGTGGTAGGAATTTATAATAAAATGCACCCGCAAGACAGGGTACGTGTATTGGCTTTCTTCGAGAAGGCTAAACGAGGGGAAGCTACGAGTTTCAAAAGTGAGATGCGTGTGCTCAAACCCGGAACATTGAATCAATGGAACTGGGTACGCATGAATGTGGTACTCAACCGCTATGATCCCGAGAATGGACTGATTGAATTAATCGGTGTCAACTATGATATCACCGAGTTGAAGGAAACGGAACAAAAGCTGATTGAAGCCAAAGAGAAAGCCGAAGAGGCAGACCGCCTGAAGAGTGCTTTCCTGGCAAATATGAGTCATGAGATACGTACACCGTTGAATGCCATTGTCGGTTTCTCAAGCTTATTAGTGGAGACGGAAGATCCGGAAGAAAAGCTGGAATACGCCAAAATGGTGGAAGAGAATAATGAATTGTTGCTCCAACTGATTTCAGATATTCTGGATCTGTCGAAGATAGAGGCGGGAACTTTTGATTTTAAGTTCAGAGATTTCGACATTAATACTTTGTGCGGAGATCTTGTACGCTCCATGCAGTTGAGAGTGAAACCGGGAGTGGAACTTATTTTTGAGCCAACCTTGCCGCAATGCGTCATCGTCAGCGATCCTAACCGCTTGCACCAGGTGGTTTCCAACTTTATAAATAATGCCATTAAATTCACTACCACGGGCAGCATTCGGATCGGATACGATAAGCCGGACGACAAGCATTTGCGGGTATATGTGACAGACACTGGCATTGGTATTGCTCCCGAAGCTTGTCGTAAGATATTCGACCGCTTCATAAAGCTGAACTCTTTTGTGCAGGGCACAGGACTGGGACTTTCCATCAGCAAGAGTATCATCGAGCAGTTGGGAGGTAAGATTGGAGTAAACAGTGAGTTAGGTAAAGGTTCGACATTCTGGTTTATCCTACCGTTGGAATAATTCGGCTGTGAGCTACAAAAGTTACGCGCTACGCGCTACGAGCTACGAGTACTTTGCGGTGTGATAGCGCAGCCACTCGTAGCTTGTAGCGCGTAACTAATTCAGTCCGAACGAGAATTTGTCGATGGATTGATAAACCACGCTCGCAAGGCTCAATACAATAATACCGAGCGTACAGATGATAAGGCTTGCACGCGTATAATTATCGCTACGGAAAGTGGCGATAGGCTCATCACTCTTGTTGATATACATAGATTTTACAATCTTCAGATAGTAATAGAGTGAGATAATTGTGTTTACCAGTGCAATAAATACCAGCAAATGGAAACCACCCTGGAAAGCTGCTGCAAAGATAAAGAACTTCGAGAAGAAGCCTGCAAACGGAGGAATACCTGCCAGTGAGAACAGAGCGAGCGTCATAAGGAACGCCAGCTTGGGATTGGTACTGTACAGTCCGTTATACTCTTCGAGTGTGAATCGGTGGGCACGCAAAGCGATAATCGTGATTACTGCAAATACAGAGAGGTTGGCAAACATATAAATAAGTACGTAATATACCAATGATGCCATACCTTGTTGTGTACCGGCAATGACACCCAACATAATGTAACCTGCTTGCGAGATACTGGAGAATGCCATCAGGCGTTTCAGGTTTTCCTGGCGTAGTGCAAAGAGGTTGGCAAGGGTGATAGAGGCTATGATAACCCAGTAAAGTACTTCCTGCCACTGATCTATCATCGGAGCAAATGTCTTGATCAGAATTGTCAGCAGTACGAAAGCAGCTGATCCTTTGGAGATTACACTCAGGTAAGCAGTTACCACACTCGGAGCACCTTCATATACGTCGGCTGTCCAGAGGTGGAAGGGAACGAGCGAGAGCTTGAATCCCATACCGGAGAAGAAGAATACGAATGCCATTATCTGCAAAGCGTTACCGTTTAGATGAGCCGGAACATCATCAAAGTAAAGGGTCCCCACCGTACCGTAAATAAGCGAAATACCATATAGCAACAGTCCGCTTGAGAAGAGTGCGGTAAGAATGTATTTGGCACCGGCTTCAGCAGAGTGGTGGCGATACTTATCAAAAGCAACCAGCGCAGCCATTGGGATACTTGCTGTTTCCAATCCGATGAAGAACATCAGGAAGTGTCCTGCAGAAATCATGAAATACATACCCAACAGTGTGCAGAGTGTCAACATATAGAATTCACCTTGTTTGATTACTGTATCCGGAAGTTTCAGCCATTCGTGTGCCATCAGGAAGACGATAAGCGTACCAACACTGAGTATAGACTTCACAATACTTTGTATTGGCGCATTATGGTACATACCACCGAAAGCATCGGCAGCCGGACCGGGTATGATCGTAATCAGCGTGTGTATCGTGAGCAACACGACGGGCAACATGGTGTTGAGTCGTGGGTTACCATCCTTTTTATGTGCATCAGGGCTCATAAAAAGGTCGGCTACGAAGAGGATAACGATGACCGCTATCAGCGAAAGCTCTTCTTTGAGAATGAGGAATTGGGAATAATCCATATCTGTTAAATTAATAATTAAGAATTAAGAATGAAGAATTTTGCTGTGCTATGATGCCGTGCGGTAATTCTTCATTCTTCATTATTAGTTCTTCATTAAAATGCGCTGACTACCGGTAGCACACTGTCTCCAATCATATTGCTGATCCATAACGGAGCAAGACCGAGACCTGCAACGCAAACGATGAGTATGATAACGGCGGTGCGTTCATCCCAGGTAGCGTCGGTTAATGTCAGGTGATGCTTGTTAGTACAAGTGCCATAGAGGATCTTGCCAACGAGTCTAAGTATATAGACTGCAGTGATTACGATACTGGTGCAGGCAATAATCGTCCACGTACGGTGGAAGACATCCACATGCTGGAATGCACCGTTGAAGATAGTCATTTCGGCAACGAAACCGCTGAGTCCCGGAAGTCCGAGGTTAGCAAGTCCGGCAATCACATAGCAGACAGCCAGGAAAGGCATAATCTTCATCAAACCGGAGAGCTCGCGTACGTCACGGGTATGAGTGCGACCGTATATCATACCGATAAGGGCAAAGAACAGGGCAGTCATTAATCCGTGGCTGAGCATTTGCAGGACAGCACCGGTACAAGCAGTCTGGTTCATCATCAGGATGGCGAAGAGTACGAGACCGCAGTGAGATACGGAAGAGTATGCGTTGATATACTTCAAGTCCGTCTGTACACAAGCAGAGAAAGCACCGTAAACTACGGATATACCAGTCAGAATCAGGAAGATCCATCCAAGTTCCTGGGCAGCTTCAGGCATCAGATACATGGCGATACGGAAGCAACCATAACCTCCGAGTTTCATCAGTACACCTGCATGGAGCATACTTACAGCCGTAGGCGCAGAGGCGTGACCGTCGGGGCTCCATGTATGGAACGGGAATAATGCACCGAGTACACCGAAACCGAGGAAGGTGAGCGGGAACCAGATACGTTGTTGTTCGATAGGAATATTATGCAATTGGGCAATCTCCAGCAAGTTCATACTGGTGGCACCGGAACCGAAGTAGATCCCCAGGATACCAATCAGCAAGAATGCAGAACCACCCATTAACATCAATGTCAGTTTCATGGCAGAGTATTCCTTTCGTCCACTGCCCCATACACCGATGAGCAGGTACATAGGAATGAGCGCTACCTCATAGAACATGAACATGGTGAACAAGTCCGTAGAAATGAAGAAGCCGAATACACCCAGGGAAAGCAGGGTGAACCAAAGGAAATATTCTTTTGTCAGCGGTTGCAAACGCCAAGAGGCGAAAGTACCGGTGAAGACAATGATGGCGGAAAGCAGCAACATGGCTACTGAAATGCCGTCTACTCCCACGGAGTAATGTATATTGAGTGCCGGATACCAAGGTACATCTGCACGGAACAGCATTTCGGCTGTGTCTCCGGCGGCACGGGCTTGCAAGTAAGCAATGGTCAGGCCTACGGCAGCCAGCACCAATGCTGATGCACCTACGACCATCACCGTGCGTATCTGCTTGATGTTACGGCTTAGCCAGAGACCAAGCAACATCAACAGAGGGATGAGAACAAAAATACTTAATATGTTCATCTTTATATTACGTTTTACTATTTACGAATTACGATTAACATTTCTCTACTATAGCAGCAACAGCAATATCAGCGCCAGCGTACCTAACAGGAATACGTAAGTGTATTGCTGGATCTGTCCGCTTTGCAAACCGCGTATCTCATCACTGGTGGCATTGGCACTCCAGGCAAGGAAGTTGAAGAAGCCATCTATTACATGGCGATCGAACCAGGCAATGGGACGGGAGATGCAACCGAAAATAATCTTGTGAGTGATAAACTGATATATTTCATCGATATAGAATCGGTGATAAGCGGCTGTCCATAATCCGCGGAAGCGGCGGGCAAGAGCATTGGCAACGGGTTGTTTGGCCCGTGCATACATAGCTGTAGCAATCGCAATGGAGATAACAGCTATGGCGATGCTGGTGCCTGCTACTGTCCAATCGAGATGTATTTCGTAAGCTGTACCGTTGGAGCTGATGAACTTACCGAAGGGGATGAAACCTGCCACAATGGTTACAACAGCAAGGAACATCAACGGAATAGTCATAGCCAGCGGGCTTTCGTGAGGGTGAGGCACCCCAGCCAAGTTTCCATGCGGCGTGTGGCTTTCATCGCTCGGCGACTCTTGCCGGGGCGCTACGCCCCCCCAGAAGATACCATAGTAGAGGCGGAACATATAGAATGCCGTCATAGCGGCAATTGCTGTCATAATCCAACCCATAGCAGGACTGAACTGGAAGCATGCAGTCAGTATTTCGTCTTTAGAGAAGAATCCGGAGAACGGAGGAATACCTGCGATGGCAAGACATGCAATCAGGAATGTGATATGTGTTACAGGCATATATTTACGTAGCCCACCCATAGCGGACATTTCATTGCTGTGTACTGCATGGATAATGCTACCTGCGCCGAGGAAGAGCAATGCCTTGAACATGGCGTGTGTAAACAGATGGAACATTCCCGCCATATAACCTAGGCCACCGTGATGTGGATCGGCAGAAGTACAAACTCCCAGTGCCACCATCATAAAGCCAATTTGTGAAATAGTAGAGAATGCTAATACACGCTTGATATCACTCTGCACACAAGCTACCGAAGCAGCATAGAATGCAGTGAACGCTCCGACGTAAGCTACCAGATGCAGCAAATCCGGTGCATAACCGATGAACAACGGGAACATTCGTGCCACAAGATAAACTCCGGCTACTACCATCGTTGCTGCATGGATCAATGCACTGACAGGTGTCGGGCCTTCCATAGCATCCGGCAGCCAGATATGCAATGGGAACATTGCACTCTTACCGGCGCCACCGATAAACATAAGTCCCAGTGCCAGAGGTATCATTGTTGCACCGCCTTTCAGTAATGCCATTTCACTGGGTTGGAAAGTATAGGTTCCGGTATAGTAACCGTACACGAGGATACCGATCAGGAAACCCAGGTCGGCAAAGCGGGTGACGATGAACGCCTTTTTGCTTGCGGCAATGGCAGATGGCTTCGTATAGTAGAAACCGATGAGCAGATAAGACGAAACACCCACCAACTCCCAGAACAGATACATCTGGAAGATATTGGTAGCCACTACCAAGCCCAGCATGGACATGGTGAAGAGGCTGAGGAATGCATAATAACGTTGGAATCCACGTTCACCTTTCATGTAGCCGAAAGAGTAGACATGTACCATCAGCGATACGGTAGAGATAACGATGAGCATCATTACTGAAATAGGATCGAGCAGGATACCCAAGTCGATACTCAGCGTTGGGGTGAAAGGCAGCCACGTTACATTATAAGGCATAAGTGTGGCGAAGGTACCATCCGCCAGACGTGGAGCGGAGAAATATTGCCAGGCAGTGGCGTAGCTCAGCAGGGTCACCACAGCCAGTACCGTGGTACCGATGATGCCTGCCGTCCGGTGCGTCATCCATTTGCCGCCAATCCCCAACGTGAGGAAGGAGAGCAAGGGGAGGAGCAGGATTAGAATTGTATATTCCATATTTATCTAATTATTAGGTTTTAGATATTAAATATTAATTCTATGCAGCATCACAGCGCAGCTAATTAATACCTAATATTTAATATTTAATTGTTACCACTTCATTTCGTCCAGCTTGCCGACCTGGATGCTTCGTATATTACGATAGATATTGATCATAATCGCGATAGCTACTGCCGTTTCGGCTGCCGAGATGGCAATGGAAAACAGGGCAAAGAAATACCCTTCCATTCCGTCGGGGAAAAGGAAACGGTTGAATACTGCGAAGTTGATATCCGTAGCATTCAGTATCAACTCGATGCTGATAAGTATCGCCAGCGTGTTGCGGCGGGTGAAGAACCCGTAAATACCGGCGAAAAACATGATAGCCGAAACTATCAGATAATATTCCATGTGTATCATAATCAATTGTTTTTATCGTTTACGTGCAATTACCAGGCCACCTACGATACATGCCAGCAACAAGATGCTGACTGCCTCGAAAGGAAGCAGATAACCATATTTGTCACTGCTCAACATAGAATGGCCGATAGTCTTGATGTTGATTTCCAACGGTGCAAGATCCGTGGTTACTATAAACTTATGTTTCAGTGTGATGAACAATACGATGATGGCGCCACCTACGGTTGCGCCCAGACCGGCCATCAGTTTGCTACGTTTTAATTTGTCGATAGTACGGTCTCCTTCACCACTGGTTAGCAGGATGGAGAAGACGTAGAGCACCACAATACCGCCGGCATAAACCATGATTTGTACTGATCCCAGGAAGGTGTAACCTAACAGGAAGTAGATGCCTGCCGTGCCGAAAAGCGTAAACAGCAGATACGTTGCCGAGCGTACCATGCGGCGTGTGGTCACTGTGAGAATAGAACACACGGTGATGAACACTGCCAGAAAGTAGAATACTACGGTTTCAAGGGTTATTTCCATATTCTTGAATTCAAATTACTTAGTTTCAAATTACTTTGTTGCTTCACTTTGGGGAGCAGCGGGTTTCTTTTTCTCTTCTACGTGACTGCCCGGATGGTTAAGCGTCTTCACCAGCTTTGTACGGTCGAATACTGCATGTTCAAAGTCGGTAGCAAACGTAATTGCACCGTGCGGACAAGCTGTAACGCAAAGTTGGCAAAACATGCATGAACCGAGATCGTATTCATACTTCGCCAAAATCTTCTTTTTCTTGCCGTCCTCAGTCTCTATCATTTCACTGGTTACTTTGATAGTGTCGTTGGGGCATGCTATCTGACATAGTCCACATGCTATACAGTGATGTTCGTTCCGCTCATTGTGGGGCATGGTCAGCGTTCCGCGGAAACGGTCGAACATTTCCAGGGTCGCACGGTTTTCCGGATATTGTTCCGTTACTTTCCGGCGGCAAAAAACAGTCATGGTAGTTTTCATACCTGTCAGCAAAGAACCGATGCCATGCATCAATCCGCCTAAATAACTGTATGTTTCGTTCTTATCTTTCATTATCTCTTTATATTTAATTTACCCAAAGGGAAACTTTGCTCCGACGCTACGCCGGCTAGAAGTGCAGTTTAAATACAACAATCAGTACCATGATGATCAGGTTCAGCATTGAAATCGGTACCAGGTACTTCCATTCCAGTGCCAATATCTGGTCGATACGCAAGCGGGGAAATGTCCACTTAATCCACATCAGCAGGAATACTACAAAGAAAGCTTTACCAAAGAACCAGATGAAGCCCGGAATATAATCCATTATAGCATTGAAGCCGTCCAGTCCTACGATATGGAATGGCATCCAGCCGCCCAGGAAGATGGTGGCAGCTACGCTGGCTACAATAAACAGGTTCAGATATTCGGCCAGGTAGAAGAAACCGAAGTGCATACCGCTATATTCGGTGTGGTATCCTGCTGTCAATTCACTTTCTGCTTCCGGTAAGTCGAACGGACCGCGGTTACATTCTGCGTTTCCAGCTATCAGATAGATAACGAATGCAATTACTGCAGGGATGTGTCCCTTGAAGATGAACCATCCATCTGCTTGGCCTTCTACAATTTCAGAGAACTGCATGGTTCCCATCAGTACTACCATGGTCAGTATGCTTAGTCCCACAGACAACTCATACGAGATAATCTGTGCTCCGCTTCGCATCGCGCCGATGAGCGAGAACTTATTGTTCGACCCCCATCCTGCCAATAGAATACCTAATACGCCTATACTGGAAGCAGCCAGCAGGAAGAATACGCCTACATTGAAGTTCAGTACTTCCATACCTTTATTAATAGGCAGGCATGCAAAGGTCAGGAACGAAGCAATGATCACCATGAACGGTGCCAGATTATAGAGAAAGCGGTCGGCATCCTTGGGGGTGAATATCTCTTTGGTCAGCATCTTCAATACGTCACAAATGACTTGAATGCTACCCCATTTACCCACACGGTTCGGACCGAGGCGGCATTGGAAGAAAGCGCATATCTTGCGCTCCATATAAATAAGAATGATGGCGAGCACGGCATACATCAGGATGATGCACACGCCTATCACTACACATTCGAGGAATATTGCCAGACCTTCCGGCATGACGGAAGTCAGCGTCTGGTGTATCCAGTTGGTTACTATACTAAAGTCAAACACGTTATTTAAATTAAGAATTAATAATGAAGAATGAAGAATTACCATGCGGGTGATGGCGTATTCATTCTTTGATTTAATTATTTATCAGACTTACGAATTAAGAGGAAGAAAATTATGCTGTACTGTTGCATTCTTTAATTCTTCATTCTTAATTCTTCATTCTTCATTTACACTACCTGTCAATATCCGGCACTACATAATCCAGTGTTCCCCCGATAGCTATCAGGTCGGCAATCTTCGATCCGCGGCAGATGGTGTCTACGGTACTTACCAATGGTAATCCTGTTGAACGGAAATGCAAGCGGTACGGAGTTTTGTCACCATGGCTCTCCAGAAAGACACCAAACTCACCACGGCTTCCCTCTACAGCAGCATAATACTGCCCTTCCGGTACGCGGATAATAGGTTTCATCTTTTCCTGATACGGACCTTCGGGAATGTTGTCGATGAGTTGCTCAAGGATATTCATACTTTCCATGATTTCATCCATACGAACCATGTAACGTGCCCAGGAGTCTCCTTCGGTATAGACGATTTCTTTGAAATCTACTTTGTCGTATACTCCATAAGGTTGGCGCTTGCGCACATCACAAGCCCAGCCACTGGCACGTCCTGTGCCGCCTGTGGCTCCGAAGGCGATAGCGTCTTCACGGCTCAGCACTCCTACGCCTTTCAGACGTTGTTGTGCGATAATGTTGCCGGTGAATACCTGGTGATACTCGTGGATGATTCCACGCAGATAGGGGATGAACTCTTTCACCCGCTTCTGGAAGTTGGGATGCAGGTCAGCCTGTACGCCACCGATGGTGTTGTAGTTCATGATGAGGCGTCCACCACAAGTTTCCTCAAAGATGTCGAGTATTTTTTCACGATCACGGAAGCCGTAGAAGAAAGCGGTAAGGGCACCGAGGTCCATTGCCAGACAAGAATAGAACAACAAGTGAGAGTCGATACGTTGTAATTCATCCATAATGGTGCGGATGTACTTCACACGGTCACTCACTTCTATACCCATTGCCTGCTCAATACACATACACAGGGCATGGCGATTCTGGTGTGCACCCAGATAATCCAAGCGGTCGGTCAATGCCAAGGTTTGAGGATAAGTAAGGCTTTCGCACATCTTTTCAATACCCCGGTGGATGTAACCACAGTTAGCATCTATCTTATCGATCGTTTCACCTTCCAGTGATACACGGAAACGCATTACGCCATGTGTAGCTGGGTGTTGGGGGCCGATGTTCACAACGTATTCCTCGTCACCAAAGAGCACCAGCTCTTTATTTCTCACGGTACCATCCGGATTCAGTTTCAACTCAATAGTGGTATCGATAGTTTCTTCATTGTCCATGCGCAATGGGTTGTCCTTTTCCGGATCGTTATCCTTACGCATCGGGTAACCTACCCAGTCATTACGCAGGTAGAGACGACGCATATCAGGGTGTCCTATGAAGACAATGCCATAGAAGTCATATACTTCACGTTCATTGAAGTCCGCTGCTTTCCAAATGTCGCTGACACTGGGTAATTCAGGATTCTTGCGGTCCAAGGTAGCAGTACGCACTGCTGCTTGCTTACCGGTAGCGGTGGATTCCAGCAGGTAGACAACACCCAGTCCGCGTGGAGCATCCGGTGCATCTCCATCGGCGGGCTCTCCCCAGTCCATACCGCTAAGGCACTTTAGGAAGTCCATCTGCTCTTCGCGGTACAGACGGAGCATTTCAGCGTGTAAGTCCGCAGGTTCTATAAATCGTATATTATCCATATTCTGATTATTTTTCTGTCTCCTCTTTCGGTTTGGGCTCTTTTCTGTTTACTCCACCGAAGAATTTTTCAATTTTCACTTTGCGTTGCAATTGCATCATACCATAGTAGAATGCTTCCGGGCGGGGAGGGCATCCAGGAATGTACACATCCACCGGTAGAATTTTATCTACCCCATTGACTACGTGGTATGACTTCTTAAACGGTCCTCCACTAACAGCACATCCACCTACAGCAACCACATATTTAGGATCCGGCATCTGGTCGTACAAGCGTTTTAGTACAGGCGCCATCTTATTGGTAATGGTTCCGCATACCATAATCATATCTGCCTGTCGAGGACTGGCACGGGCTACTTCAAATCCGAAACGCGCCATGTCATAGCGCGCGGCACCCAGTGCCATGAACTCGATACCGCAACAACTTGTTGCAAACGTAAGCGGCCACAGCGAATTGCTGCGTCCCCAGTTGATGAAATCGTCCAATACTCCGAGAGCGACGTTTGCGCCTCCGGCATTAAGTTCGCGAACGAGTTTCTCCAACGTTTCATTATCCGTAAATTCTCCATACGGAATAGATTTTATTTTGGGTTTTTTCTTTATTTCCATTCCAATGCTCCTTTCCGCCATGCATAGGCAAGTCCCAATACAAGGATTAGTAAGAAAAATAAGATACTGAGTAACCCTGCTATTCCCAGATCACGGGCAATAACTGCCCATGGGAACAGGAATACTGTTTCCACATCAAACATCAGGAACAGGATGGCAAACAGATAGTAACCTACCCGGAATTGCATCCATGATTTACCACGGGTAGGGATACCGCACTCGTACGCTTCCATCTTCTGTGGATTGTACGAACGGGGTGATATCGCTTTTGACAATGCGATAACAATACCCACGAAAGCAATTGCCGTCAGCAAGACGACTACTAACAAAGTAAAGTTCATAAATCTAATTAACTTTTAGATGTATATAATAGGATAGTTGGTCGAAATAAGTAATACCTCTGAATTACCTTCGACTGACTTTGGCAAGCGATAGAGCCTACCTGACTTTTTATCAAATGATTATCTTTCTCAGCCCGAATACATAGTAAGAAAGCGGGTCGGGTACAGGGTAGAAAGAAGTATGTAGCAGCGAATCACCGACCGAAGAATCGGACAGCCAACACATTCGAAAATAACTCAGCAACAGCAAGACACTTTTGTTACCGGGTACTTGCGTGCTGTCCACATTATCCATATATAAAGGTATGGACGAAAAGTGGTCATATAATATGCTACGGATATCTTGTTTATGGGTAGTAGTAGGAGCCTGAGATAAGATGCAACGTTCTTCATCATTGTGTATGAAGGTGCATGATATACCTGCCGCCTGTGCGACGCCGTCGTATAATAATACGCCGAGCAAGACTATCATGAAGTATTTTATGCACTGTCTCATACAACTACTTTTTTCATTCGGCTGCAAATGTATAACAAATATTGGCTATTTTGTTATATAGAGATGGCAAAGTACTTTGTTTTTAGCACTTTTTTGCCTTATATCAACTTCTTCTCCAGAATTCCGGGGTAAAAAGCAGTAATACGGTGAATAATTCCAGACGCCCCAGAAGCATGAGGAAAGCTAATAACCATTTTGCTATATCGGGCAATGCATTCCATGAGAAGGCAGGACCTGTCTCACCCAATCCGGGACCCATATTACCGATACTGGATACTACGCAACCCACAGATTCTACAAAACCGATACCCAGTCCCATCATGATCAGTACACTAATGATAATAATAACTGCATATATAAAGCAGAATGCCAGTACGGTAGATTGTACGGAAGGTGAAATAACCTGTTTGTTAATCCTGACCGGTAACACTGCATTCGGATGGAGAATATGTTTGAATTCATTACGCGCTACTTTGCCGAGAATAACCATGCGGATACATTTGAGACCACCTGTCGTGCTTCCTGCACAGGCTCCCATCAGCATAACAATGGTTAGTAATCCCCATGTTACAGCGGGCCATAACATGTAGTCATCTGTAGCAAAACCGGTAGAGGTGTGCAGCGAGATAACCTGGAACAGTGATTTACGGAAGGCATCTTCCATTCCCATGGGCTTGGAATAGAAGAGTATGACAGCGATTAAGCCGGTGAACAGTATTACCGACCAGAAATACCATTTCAACTCAGCATCATGAATAACTTTCTTGAATTTCCGGTTGACGAAAAATAACAATAACGTAAAGTTGATGCCGGATATAAACATGAAGATGGATATTACATATTCAATATAGGGAGACTGATAATAAGCCACACTGGCTTGTTTGGTGGAGAAACCACCTGTGCCGGTAGTGGCAAATGCGTGGCAAACACTGTCGAACCAATCCATTCCGCCCAGCATCAGTAAGGCGACAAGAATACACGTAATGCCTGCATAGATACTCCAAATCCATTTGGCGGTAATGCCTATACGCGGATGTACTTTATCGTGTGTCGGTCCGCTGGCTTCGGCTGCAAAGACCTGCAAACCACTGACACCGAATATCGGAAGGATGGCAATGGTAAACATGATAATCCCCAAACCGCCTATCCACTGGGTCATACTGCGCCAGAAGAGAAGTCCATGGGGCAGTGATTCTATGTCATCCAATATGGTGGCGCCCGTACTGCTGAAGCCGGACATTGTTTCAAAGAAAGCGTTGGTGATGCTCGGTATATATCCGCTGATATAAAATGGCAGCATGCCGAAAAGTGAGAATGCTATCCACGCAAAGCTGACGAGTACATATCCGTCCCTGCGTGTTAGTTGGCGATCTCCTCCCTTGCCCATGGCTGCCAGAAGCAATCCCGCGCCTGCTGTGATACCTGCCGATACCCAGAAATCTACCAATGCTTCGTCCTGATAATAGAACGAAACACCGGAACAGGCTAGCAGCATCACTGTTTCAAGCAACAGGAGAATACCGATAATCCGTATTACTGTCTTAAAGTTAATCACGTCGCTTAATTAAAGAATTTCTCAATCTTTTTAATCATCATATTCAGGCAGAACACTACTACGTGGTCTCCCGGTATTATTTGGGTATTACCGGTTACTACCACACCTTCACCTTGGCGGATTAATCCACCGATGGTAGCTCCCTTGGGCAAACCGAGGTCTTTCACTTGATGTCTGGTGATTTTTGAATCGGCCTTCACGGTAAATTCCGCAACGTCGGCATTGGCAAAAGTAAGGCATTTTACATTGCTGACGTCAGCATCCAGCATCATTTGGTAGATGTGGCTGGCGGTGATCATTTTCTTGTTGATCACCGTACCGATATCGAGGCTTTCCGCCATGCCTATATAATCTATATTTTCTACTTCTGCCACTGTTTTGCTGACGCCCATACGTTTGGCTGCAAGGCAGGAGAGAATATTCGTTTCCGAGTTGTCCGTCAGTGCTACGAAAGCTTCCGTATTTTTCAGACCTTCTTCAATCAGTAAGTCCATATCACGACCATCGCCATTGATAATCATAACTTTATCATCGAGAATCTCCGTCAGACGGTTGCAACGGTTCAGATCGTTGTCTATGATCTTTACCTGCATATAGTCGGGCACATATTGCGCGGTTCGCACGGCAATGCGGCTTCCACCCATGATCATTACGTTACGTACATCGGCATAATCTTCCTTACCGGCTATCTTGCGTATATAGGGTACATATTTGCGGGTGGTGGTGAAATAAACAATATCATGTAGTTTAATTACATCGTCACCACGCGGAATAAGTGTCTCGTTGCCGCGTTTGATGGCCACTACGTGATAGGGTTTATCCGTCCCGGCAAGTTGGTGCAGGGGGATATCCAGTATTTCCGCTTTCTCACGCATTTTGGTACCGATCAGTATCAAAGACCCGCCACAAAACTCCCACCATTGGCGTACCCAACTCATACGTATGGAGGATACGATTTCTTTTGCTGCAAGCATTTCCGGATAAATCAGTGAATCTACACCCAGTTTCTTGAAGAATTCTTTATTTTTGGGTAGAAGGTATTCGTAATTGTCGATGCGGGCAACTGTCTTTTTCGCACCAAGGTTGGTAGCCAACATACATGCGGTCATGTTACGGCTCTCGTCGGGAGTGACGGCTATAAAGAGATCTGCCTCTTTAGCCCCCACTTCTTTCAACCCTTGAATGGAAGTAGGTGAAGCCGTGACCGTCATTAAGTCAAAGTTAGAACTGAGAGTGCTCAACCTTTCCTCATTGTCGTCCATCAATATGATGTCCTGCTTTTCGCGGGACAGCAATTTTGCCAAGTGTGTGCCTACTGCGCCGGCACCGGCAATAATAATTTTCATCGCTCTTTTATTATGCTTTCTAATATCCCTTTTTCATCCATACCACACAAGTGATACAACTCCTGTACTGTTCCATGTTCTATAAACGTATCAGGCACACCTATGCGTTGTACGTGTGGGGTATATCCATTGTCGGCCATAAATTCCAGAACGGCACTACCCATGCCGCCTTTCCGTATGCCATCTTCAATGGTGATGATGCGGGAAAATGAGTGTCCTATTTCATGCAGCATTTCCTCGTCCAGCGGCTTAAGGAAACGCAGGTCATAATGTGCTATTGATATATCTTTTTCTTTTTCTGCCTGTTCGATGGCCTTTGCGGCAATATTACCTATCGGACCAAGTGTGAGTATAGCAAGGTCTTTGCCACCTTTTAGTTTGCGTCCTTTGCCGACGGGTATTTCTTCCAATGGGCATTTCCAATCTATCAGCGCACCACGTCCGCGAGGATAGCGGATGACGAACGGTCCTTTATCCGGCAACTGTGCCGTGTACATGAGGCGGCGCAGTTCATGCTCGTTCATGGGTGATGATATAGTTAGATTGGGAATGGGACGGAAATAAGCTAAGTCGAACACACCGTGGTGCGTTGGTCCGTCTTCGCCTACCAGTCCGGCACGATCCAGGCAAAGTACGACGGGCAATTTGAGTATGGCTATGTCGTGGATGACGTTATCATAGGCACGTTGCATGAATGAGGAATAGATATTACAGAACGGTTGCATTCCCTCTTTTGCCATACCTCCTGAGAAGGTTGCGGCATGTCCTTCAGCAATTCCTACATCAAAGGCACGGTCGGGCATTGCCTTCATCAGCATGTTCATAGAGCATCCTGTAGGCATGGCGGGAGTGACACCGACAATGCGTGGGTTCTGTTCGGCAAGTTCCACAAGGGTTTCACCGAACACATCCTGATAGAGTGGGGGCAGGTTGTGAGTGTCTGCCGTAAAGCGTTCGCCGGTTTCAGGATCAAACTTACCCGGTGCGTGCCAGATACCCGGTGCCTTTTCTGCCGGTTCAAATCCTTTTCCTTTGACCGTATGTAAATGTAGGATTTTCGGTCCTTTCATGTCTTTGATATCCCGCAGGATGCGGGCGATATTCTTTACATCATGCCCGTTGATGGGACCGAAATAACGGATATTCATTCCCTCGAAGATGTTCTGTTGTTGGGCAGCCATCGATTTCAGACTATTGCCGAAACGAATGAGTGCTTTACGGCGGTCTTCATTAAGAATGCCCACTTTGAATAACATCTTGGATATTTTGAAACGCAGTTGGTTATAACGGTTCGAAGTTGTCAGGTTGAATAAGTATTGCTTCATACCACCTACGCTGCGGTCGATGGCCATGTCATTATCATTGAGGA
The DNA here is from genome assembly GCF_003471885.1 of Bacteroides sp. AM16-24. Lineage (NCBI taxonomy): Bacteria > Pseudomonadati > Bacteroidota > Bacteroidia > Bacteroidales > Bacteroidaceae > Bacteroides > Bacteroides sp. AM16-24. The sequence goes on along the minus strand of NZ_QRKI01000007.1, from coordinate 224,579 downwards.
TAATGAGAAGATTGTTGGAGCTTGCAGAGGCGTTATTTAATCCTTCAAAAGCCAGTCCTCCACTCATGCTGCCGTCGCCTATTACAGCAACCACATGGCGATCTTTTTCTCCTTTTTCTTCTGCTGCTACGGCCATGCCGAGTGCTGCAGAGATGGAATTAGACGCATGTCCGCAGGTGAAAGTATCATAATCGCTTTCATCGGGAGAAGGGAAAGGACGAATGCCTTTGAATTTCCTGTTTGTGGAAAATGTTTCCCGGCGTCCGGTTAGTATCTTATGACCATACGCTTGATGACCTACGTCCCACACAATACGGTCGTAGGGGGTATTGAACACATAATGCAGGGCGACGGTTAGCTCTACCGTCCCCAGACTGGCTGCAAAGTGTCCCGGGTTACACGAAACTTCTTTTATAATGTCCTGCCGCAATTCTTTGCAGACTTCCGGGAGTTGCTCAACACTCAGCTTGCGCAGGTCTTCCGGGTCAGAAATAGAATTTAGCAAGTTATATGATGCTGTCTCTGTCTTCATCTCTGTTCTGAGGATTACAAATTGCAAAATTAGTAAAAGAAAACGGAAGGGCATTTCCTTTTCGGGGAAAAAATGCGAATCCTTGCTTCTTTAACCTTCATACATCTGTATTTTACCTTATCACACTTTGTTCATAATCCGAAAGGTATGAATTAACTGCAATAGCTAACTCCTTTCTTAGGCATTCCTATGCTTTTTCCCTTCCAATGGTTAGCTTTTTCCATCCGAACACTTATTCTTTCCACCATGGAGGTTTTTTCTTTCCACCATGGTGGAAAGAAAGTTTCCCCGTGATGGAAAGCAACTTTCTCCATGGTGGAAAGAATAAGTGCCTACTACAATTTTCCTTAACCGTCGCAGAGAAAAGAGATAAAAGTGGTGATGCGGCGGCTTAACTCCCATAATTCTTTGATTGGCGGATGAGTTATCCTTGCTTTTGTTTGTCCTCTTAAAACAATTTGATTACTTTTGTTGCTGCAATGCATTGCTTGGTTTTCGTATAGAAAACAATCAGCCTTAGCTTTAGCATTTTACGAAATGCAGAAGTGTGCATCTACGAACAAGAAATGCATTGGAACTTAATTAGCACAAATCAAATGGAGAAAGAAAAAAAATCCTTATTTAGCGTAGCGGACATAGTGAAGCGCGCCAAGCGTGTACTGAACTTTAAGACTGATGCTGATCTGGCCGCTTACCTGGGCGTTTCGCGTTCCACACTTAGTAACTGGATTGCGCGTAACAGTACTGACTTTCCGTTGCTGCTGAGCAAGATGAAAGACGTAGACTACAACTGGCTATTGTTGGGAAAAGGAAGTCCTGTATATCAGGCAAAATTATGCAATAGCGAGTACGCGAGGGGAGAAGTTGAGATCGTCCACAATCCCAAAACTCCAGATCCGGTGGGTGATCGTAGTGTAGCACTTTATGATATCACTGCTGCCGCCAATCTAAAAACACTGCTTGCCAACAAACATCAATATGTAGTAGGTAAGATACAGATTCCCAGCATTCCCTTGTGTGATGGCGCCCTCTATATCAGTGGAGATAGTATGTATCCCATTCTGAAATCAGGAGATATCGTAGGCTTTAAAGAAATCAGTAGCTTTAGCAATGTCATTTATGGTGAGATGTACTTGGTTTCATTCAATATTGATGGAGATGAATATTTGGCAGTGAAGTATGTGAACCGTTCGGAAATAGACGGTTGCATTAAGCTGGTGAGCTATAATCCGCATCATGAACCGATGGATGTGCCGTTTGCAGCTATCCAGGCAATGGCAATTGTGAAGTTTTCGATCCGGAAGAATATGATGATGTAAAATACTAATTTTCATAATCTATGGATTTCTTTACTCCCGTTGGGTTGCCTTCCGGTTTGCCACCTCTTGTACAGGCAGATAACCTCCTGTTGATGGGGTCTTGTTTTGCTACCAACATGGGGAGCTTACTCGTGGATGCTAAATTCCATCCGGATATAAATCCATTTGGGGTTCTTTATAATCCCTTGTCCATTTCGGCTGCCTTGCGTGAGGTGGTGGCAGGTAAGGCATATAAGGAAGAAGATTTGTTTTTCTTCCGCGAATGCTGGCACAGCCCCATGCATCATGGAGATTTTTCTTCACCTTCAATGGAGGAAACTTTGCAGCGCATTAATGCCCGTTTGCTGGCAGCACACGAATGCATTCATCAACTGGATTGTCTGATGTTGACTTTTGGTACATCCTGGGTGTACGAACAGAAGATTACGGGGCATGTGGTTGCAAACTGCCACAAGCAACCGGAATCTGTCTTTATTCGTCGCAGACTCAGTGTGCAGGAGATTGTATCCGACTATATTTCCCTTTTCTCCGGTTTGATTGCCCGGAACCCGAAGCTGAAAGTGATTCTTACCGTTAGTCCTATACGACACATACGCGATGGAATGCATGCCAATCAATTGAGTAAAGCTACGCTTTTGCTTGCCATCGACCAGTTGCAGGCTTCTTTTCCCGAACATGTCTCTTATTTTCCGGCTTATGAACTCTTGCTTGACGAGCTTCGCGACTATCGTTTTTATGCTGACGATATGGTGCATCCGTCCCCCCAGGCGGTACGCTATGTATGGGAGAAGTTTGTGCAGACTTGCTTCTCGGAAGATGCGTTAGAGATTATGCAGGAAAGTGAAAATATCAATAAAGCGCTATCTCATAAGCCCTTTCATCCGGAGTCAGAGGAGTATAAGCGTTTTTTAGGACAAATTGTGTTAAAAATAGATCGACTTAACCAAAAATACCCGTACTTAGATTTCCAAAACGAGAAAGAAATATGTCATATACGATTGAAACAATAGCCGAACGCATTGGTGCACGACGTGTGGGGGACACGCCGGCAACTATAGACTGGTTACTTACCGATAGCCGTTCCTTGAGTTTCCCCGAAGAAACTTTGTTCTTTGCCTTAACTACCAAGCGCAATGATGGTGCCCGCTATATCCCTGATTTATATTCACGTGGCGTCCGTAACTTTGTGGTTAGCAAAGAAACCTACAAAGCAATTGAAAATGGGCAATTGACAATTGACAATTCTATGCAGCGTGATAGCGCGCAGCCCATTGTCAATTGTCAATTGTCAACTGTCAATTTTTTAGTGGTTGCCAATCCGTTGAAAGCTTTGCAGAAATTGGCGGAGCAACATCGTGAGCAATTCCAGATTCCTGTGATTGGCATTACAGGCAGTAATGGAAAGACTATTGTGAAAGAGTGGCTTCATCAGTTGCTTAGTCCCGAACGGGTAATTGTCCGTTCGCCTCGCAGTTATAATTCTCAGATCGGGGTGCCTCTGTCTGTCTGGCAGATGAACGAACAGTCTGAGCTTGCTATTTTCGAGGCTGGTATTTCTGAGATGGGAGAAATGCGTGCCTTACAGAATATTATCAAGCCAACCATTGGCATACTGACTAATATTGGTGGTGCTCATCAGGAAAACTTCTTTTCTCTGCAAGAGAAATGCATGGAGAAGCTGACTCTGTTTAAGAACTGCGATGTGGTGATTTATAACGGCGATGATGAGTTTATCAGCAATTGCGTGGCCAAGTCCATGCTCAGTGCCCGTGAAATAGCATGGAGCCGGAAAGATATGGAGCGTCCTCTGTTTATAAGTAAGGTGGAGAAGAAGGAGGATTGTACCGTCATCTCTTACCGTTATCTGGAAATGGATAATACTTTTATGCTGCCTTTTATTGACGATGCTTCTATTGAGAATTCGCTGAACTGCCTGGCTGCCTGTCTTTACCTAATGCTTCCTGCTGAAAAAATTACGGAGCGCATGACGACACTGGAACCGGTGGCTATGCGTTTGGAAGTGAAGGAGGGCAAAAACGGTTGCTTATTGATTAATGATAGTTATAACAGTGATCTCGCTTCATTGGACATTGCGCTTGATTTCCTCTACCGTCGCTCGCAAAGCAATGGGTTGAAGCGTACACTCATTCTTTCTGATATACTGGAAACGGGCCAGAATGCACCGACGCTTTACCGGAAGGTATCGCAGTTGATCAACAGTCGTGGTATTGAGCGCATCATCGGTGTTGGAAATGAGATTGCTTCGTGTGCTGCACGGTTTGATATTGAAAAGGCTTTCTATCCTAATACGGAAGCATTGTTGCGTGCTATTTCCCGTGGTGAGCTACGGTTGGAAAATGAAATTATATTGATAAAAGGTGCCCGTCAGTTTGGCTTTGATGCTTTGACGGAAGAACTGGAGAAGAAGGTACACGAAACGATTCTTGAAGTGAATCTCGGAGCCATGATAGCCAACCTGAATTATTATCGTAGTAAACTGAAGCCGGAAACCAAGATGGTCTGCATGGTGAAAGCGTCTGCGTATGGTGCAGGCTCGTATGAGATTGCCAAGACACTACAGGAACATCATGTCGACTATCTGGCTGTGGCTGTGGCCGACGAAGGTTCCGAACTGCGCAAAGCAGGTATTACGGCGAGCATTATCATTATGAATCCGGAGATGACGGCATTCAAGACTATGTTCGATTATAAGCTGGAGCCGGAAGTGTACAGCTTCCATTTGCTGGATGCACTGATTAAGGAGGCGGAAAAAGAAGGTATCACCAACTTCCCTATTCATATAAAACTGGATACGGGTATGCACCGTCTGGGCTTTGCCCCCGAGGATATGCCACGACTTATAGAACGGTTGAAGAGCCAGAATGCTGTCATTGCACGGTCTGTATTCTCTCACCTTGTAGGCAGTGATGCATCTCAGTTTGATGCATTTACGCGTGGACAGATAGAGATGTTTGAAGCAGCCTCTATGCAGTTGCAAGCAGCATTTCCGCATAAGATACTCCGTCACATCTGCAACTCGGCAGGTATTGAGCGTTTCCCTGGAGCACAGTTCGATATGGTACGTCTGGGCATCGGTTTGTATGGTATCAGTCCGATCGATAATACTATTATAAATAATGTAAGTACACTGAAAACTACCATCCTGCAAATACGGGAGGTACCCGAAGAAGATACGGTTGGATATAGTCGCAAAGGGCATCTGACACGTGATTCACGTATTGCTGCACTGCCTATCGGATATGCCGACGGACTAAATCGTCACTTAGGCAATGGTCATGCATATTGTTTGGTGAATGGGCAACGTGCACCTTATGTCGGTAATATCTGCATGGATGTCTGCATGATAGACGTTACGGATATTGAATGTAAAGAGGGGGATACCGTAGAGATATTTGGCGATCATCTGCCCATTACGGTGCTTTCCGATGTACTTGAAACCATTCCTTACGAAGTATTGACAAGCGTTTCTACACGGGTGAAGAGGGTTTACTATCAGGACTGATATTCGGTTTTACCCTTATTCTTTTCGTTTTAATCCGTGTAAAAGTGTGTAATCTGTAGTGAAACTATTATATTTGCAACAAATTTAAAAAACTATGAATATGACAAACTTACTTTTATTAGGCTTTCTGCCCAGCGGTTCCGAATGGGTCATTATCGCTTTGCTTATCCTGTTGTTGTTTGGTGGTAAGAAGATACCTGAATTGATGAAGGGATTAGGTAAAGGCGTGAAGAGCTTCAAGGACGGTGTGAATGAGGCGAAAGAAGAAATAAATAAGGCGAAGGAGGATATAGAAGAGCCGGCTTCTAAAAAATAATAAGCTACGGGTTACAAGCTACGAGCTACAAGTACCTGCGCTATCATGCCGAAGGTACTTGTAGCTTGTAGTTCGTGGCTTGTAACTATTTCACTAGTATGGCAGATAAAGAACTAACCTTTTGGGATCATTTGGACGAACTGCGTCGGGTACTGTTTCGCGTTCTCGGCGTGTGGTTTGTATTTGCAGTCGGTTATTTTATTGCAATGCCGTGGCTATTTGATAATGTGGTGTTGGCACCCTGCCACAATGATTTCATCTTTTACGACGTGCTGCGATATGTCGGAAAAACATTCAATCTTAACGATGAATTCTTTACGCAGCAGTTTCATGTCAAACTGATCAATATAAATCTGGCGGCTCCGTTCTTTGTTCATATGTCCACCGCATTCTGGATGTCGGTGGTGACGGCTACGCCTTATATCTTTTTCGAAATCTGGAGGTTTATCAGTCCTGCTCTTTACCCTAACGAGCGTCGTGGGGTGAAGAAAGCTTTATGCATTGGTACGGTGATGTTTTTCCTCGGTGTACTGTTGGGGTATTTTATGGTCTATCCATTGACGTTGCGCTTTCTCTCAACCTACGAACTGAGTGCAGCCATCGAGAATCAGATTTCTTTAAATTCTTACATAGATAACTTCATGATGTTGGTGCTCTGTATGGGACTGGCTTTTGAATTGCCGTTGGTGACTTGGTTACTTTCACTTTTGGGATTGGTGCACAAATCTTTCCTGCGCAAGTATCGTCGTCATGCACTGGTGATAATTGTGATAGTCGCAGCTATTATTACGCCAACCGGCGACCCTTTCACTCTGACGGTGGTTTCCATTCCGCTTTATCTGCTCTATGAGTTGAGTATCCTGATGATTAAGGATAAGAAAACTGACACGGACGAGGCGGATGAAGATAAGGAGGAATAATGCAGGAAGAGGTACGGGAATACTATTACTTCTTACTTACTGTCTGCCGGGATGAAAATATTCCATTAACAACGGCTTACCGTCAGCTTCGTGAATTTCTGGAACGTCTTTGTCGTACACAAATGCCGGACGGTAGTCTGCAAATGACTGACTTGTCTGCACGTATCAGCTTTGTAGCCTCAAAAGCCGGACTGTCTGTTGTGGAACAAAATCGCTTACATACTTTTCGCCTGACCTCCAATGCTGTTCTGAACCGTTTGGCTGAACCCTCACGGGAGAATCTGTTGAGAGACATCAAGACATTGACTTTCTTTGTGAAGAAGCTTACGGGAGAGGAGATACCGGCGGAACTTTACCGCTTGCTTCCCCGTGCGGATGCTACTTATATCGTTTCTCCACTTGCTAAAGAACGGGTACGCCGGATGCGTGTTTGTTTTCAATATGCCGATGATACGTATTTATATGTATTACCTGTAGATGTCGTTGCTGATGAACCGTTACGGGTGCGATATAATGTACCGCAGGTGAATGAGGAATTTGCAGAAACCTGTCAATTGTTATGGCGCCATGCGCAGGTCAATCTATTGAATGTAGCTGTAGATGAGGCAGGTGTATTGACACCCTCTTTTATTATTTTAGAACCGGATTATCTGTTGGATATCAGTGCTCTGGCAGAGTGTTTTAAAGATTACGGGCATCATCCGGCCAATTATCTGCTGGCACGTTTGCAATCTCCCGATAATACACGTCCTCTTTTGCTCGGTAATATTGCCAATCTTTTCCTGGACGAATGGATCTATGCGAAAGAGGAGCCGGACTATTTATCCTGCATGAAAAAGGCTTTCCGCACTTATTCCATAGAGTTGGCTGCATGTGCCGATTTGCTGGACAAGGAGAAAGAAAAGGAATTCTTTGCCGATTGTAAACGACACTTCGAACATATCCGTCAAACGGTGACTGAAACTTTCCGGACTCCCGGTTATGAACTGGATAAAACAGATGCAGTATTGGAACCTACCTATATATGTGAAGCACTGGGGTTGCAAGGACGTCTGGACTATATGCAGCGCGATATGTCTTCCTTTATAGAAATGAAGTCGGGCAAAGCCGATGAGTATTCTATCCGGGGCAAGGTGGAACCGAAAGAGAATAATAAGGTACAGATGTTATTGTATCAGGCAGTGCTGGAATATTCTATGGAAATGGACCACCGCAGAGTAAAGGCATATTTGCTGTATACACGTTACCCGTTGCTATATCCTGCCCGTCCATCGTGGGCGATGGTACGGCGTGTGATGGATGTTCGCAACCGGATTGTGGCGAATGAATATGGCATGCAATTACGTAACAGTCCTCATTATACAGCGGAATGCCTGAAAGCTATCAATCCAGAGACACTGAATGAGCGTCATCTGAATAACACGTTATGGAAACGCTATCTTTATCCGTCCATCGATGCAGTGGCACAACGTATCCGGATGCTTACTGCATTGGAACAATGTTACTTCTATACACTCTACAATTTTATAACCAAGGAATTGTACACTTCAAAATCAGGTGATATTGATTATGAAGGGCGTGCAGGAGCTGCTGCTTTGTGGCTTTCCACACTTGAAGAAAAGCGTGAGGCGGGGGAGATACTATATGATCTGACGATCACAGAGAATCATGCGGCAGATATACATAAGGCATATCTTGTATTGGCACGTCCGGTTAATGATTTATCTCTGCAAGTTTTACCGAATTTCCGTGAGGGTGACGCCATTGTCCTCTATCAACGCAATCAAGATACGGACAATGTAACCAATAAGATGGTATTCAAAGGGAATATAGAGCGAATCACCGACCGGGATATCCGTATACGTCTTCGTGCTTCGCAGCAAAATGCTTCTGTGCTTCCTCTGGAGAGTCACTATGCCATAGAGCATGATTATATGGATACTTCTTTCCGCAGCATGTATCTGGGACTTTCCGCTTTCCTTTCCGCTAACAAGGATCGCCGGGACTTATTGCTGTCTCAGCGTGAACCGGAATTTGATACTTCTTTTGATGCCCGTATTGCAGCCGCTTCCAATGATTTTTCCCGCATTACCCTGAAGGCACAAGCAGCCAGGGATTATTTTCTTTTGATAGGTCCTCCGGGCACCGGAAAGACTTCCCGTGCTTTGCGTGGTATGGTAGAAGCTTTCTATCGTGAAGGGAAACAGATATTGTTACTTTCATATACAAATCGTGCAGTGGATGAGATCTGCAAAACCCTTTCTGTAATAACGCCTGAGATTGATTTTATTCGTATCGGAAGTGAGCTCTCTTGCGATCCTCCTTTCCGTTCCCGATTAATAGAGAATGTGCTGGAAGCCTGTTCTACACGTCGTGAAGTACACGCATGCATAGAAGGTTGTCGTGTTTTCGTTGGTACTGTTGCTACCTTCTCATCTAAAACGGATATGTTTCGTCTGAAGACTTTTGATGTGGCTATTGTGGATGAGGCTACCCAGATATTGGAACCACAATTGTTAGGGCTTCTTTGTGCAAGAGATGTGGCTGGCAACAATGCCATCGGCAAGTTTATTCTTATCGGTGATCATAAGCAATTGCCTGCCGTTGTTCTTCAATCCGAATCGCAATCTGAAGTATGTGAAGAATGTTTGCAGAGTATCGGTTTGTATAACTTGAAAGATTCTCTGTTCGAACGTCTCTATCGTACAGTCTCTGCCGATCACTCGTCACCAACTACTCAGCGTTTTTACGATATGCTTTGCCGGCAGGGACGTATGAATGTGGAAGTAGCTCAGTTCCCTAATCGTGCTTTTTACGGCGGATTACTGGAAGCTGTCGGTTTGCCGCACCAGCAAGGTAAACTTGTGCTTGCTCCGGGGCTGGAGAGTGATGAATTTGCTGATATATTAGTGCATCGGGTAGCTTTTCTTCCCTCGGTGCCGGAGACTCCTTCACAATCAGCGAAGATTAACCATTTCGAAGCACGACTTACAGCGCGGTTGGCCGCTTCCGTTTACCGACAGTATGAAGCAAGCAATTCTGGGTTTAATTCTGCTTTGACTTTAGGCGTTATCACTCCTTATCGTAGCCAGATAGCCCTTATAAAGAGAGAAATAGCTGCTTTGGGAATTCCTGTTTTGAATGATATTCTGGTGGACACCGTAGAACGTTTCCAGGGGAGTGAGAGGGATGTGATTATTTATTCTTTCTGTGTAAACCGCACTTATCAACTGAAATTTCTTGCCAATCTTACGGAAGAAAAAGGAGTCTGGATTGACCGGAAACTAAACGTTGCGCTCACTCGTGCTCGCAAGCAGCTATTTATGACAGGGGTGCCTCACTTGTTACGACAAAATCCTATCTACGCCGATCTGCTCGATACGGTTTTATAAAGCTTTACCAATTCCATTTAGTAAATCTTAAATGTTCCTCAATTCTTTATATCTTTTATTAATATCTCTGAATGGAATAAACCCCTATATTTGCCGAACGTTTTTTTCATAGAGATTTAGATTTAAGGTTAGAAGAATTGTGGAAGTCGTGAGACTTCCCTTTTTTTCATCTTAAAGTTTTGCGCTCCTGTATTTCTCGTGAACCGTTTGGAGGTGTAATTTGCTAAAGTGGGCACTGAGGTTTGTGTAGTTTTGGCGGGAGAGTGCAGAAGAGAGTCGCTTCGTGAGAAGGGGCTTTTTTTGTGCCCATACTTTTTATATTATACTAAAAAAGGTGCCCATCGCTGAGCACCTTTTTCATTGTTTATTCTATTATAAACTTATAATATTATTATTCCAGTACGATAGGTTTGTATTTAGGTACCAAAGCCTTCATTACAATCCAACCGATCAGGTAAGCCACCGCACATACACAGAAAATAATGAAGTATCCTGCAGGTTTACCGGAGAAGCCCATAAATTCCATGGCAGGACGTACAAACTGTGCACCTTGTTCCAGCAAATCATGAGTCATTTCTACTTCTTTTCCATCTACTATTGTACTTCCTGATGAATATACGAAGAGATTACCTGCTACTTTCTGCAGAATCATTGAACCGAAACCACCGGCCATACCACCAATACCCGTGATACTTGCAATAGCTGCTCTTGGGAACATATCACTTACAGTAGAGAAGATATTAGCAGACCAGGATTGGTGAGCTGCACCACCGATACCGATCATGATAACCGGCAACCATGGAGAGATAGTGCCCAGAGGTTGTGCCAACAGTACTACCAGCGGGAAGAATGCGAAAATCAACATAGCACGCATACGTGCTGCATACGGGTTCAAACCGGTTCTGTTGATGATGATAGTAGGTAATTTACCACCATAGATTGAAAGCATCGTAATGGCATATAGGGTAAAGATCAGTGCAATACCCAATCCCTCGGAAGTTTTGATGCCAAATTGAGTATTCAGATAGGAAGGAGTCCAGAATAGGAAGAACCACCATACACCGTCAGTCATAAATTTACCGAAAGCGAATGCCCAGGTTTGTTTATAGCTAAAGCATTGCCAGAATTTCATCTTCTTTTCGTCTTTTTCTTCTACTACCGGAGCAGCACCTTCTTCATGCTTGTCCTGTTCGATATATTCCAGTTCGGCTTTGTTTACGTGTTTGCTTTCTGAAGGTTTAGAGTACATGAATACCCAGAAGCCCATCCAGATAAAGCCGAGACCACCAATTACAATGAAAGCCATTTCCCAACCCCATGCTTTAGCCAGCAAAGGAATAGTCAACGGAGCAACCAAAGCACCGATAGAAGCACCGGCATTAAAGATTGAAGTAGCATACGCACGGTCTTTCTTAGGGAAATACTCGGCAGTTACTTTGATAGCCGCAGGGAAGTTACCGGCCTCACCGAGTGCCAATACGCAACGGGCTGCAAGGAAGCAGTACATACTAATTGTAGCAATGGTTACCACAACATCACCGGTAGCACCCATTAATTCGGCTGCACTGTGCAGACCTACGAAGTGCTCGGTTACGATACCACAGAAAGCGTGGAGACAGGCACCTGCCGACCATACACCGATAGCCCAAAGAAATCCTTTCTTAGTTCCCATCCAGTCGATGAAGCGACCTGCAAACAACATGCAGACTGCATAAACAATAGAGAAAACAGAAGTGATTGTTCCATAGTGTGATTCGTCCCAATGGAATTCGGGTTTGATAAATTCATCCCACGTCAATGACAGCACTTGGCGGTCAAGGTAGTTTACTGTTGTCGCAAAAAATAACATGGCACAGATGGTCCACCTGTAGTTGGTCATCTTTCCCACTGCATTTTGATTTAAACTCATGATACGTTGATTTAAAATTATTAATTCTTATTTCTGGGGCCAAAAATACACATTATTTGATGTATATCAATACTTTTTTCGTCTAATTTCCTGCAATTTTTGTTCGAAATGCAAATAAATGGCAAAAAAACTCGTTATCGCGCACGAAATTGCTCGTTCTCGTACACGAAAAAATAAGATTGTAGAGGACGAAAATAAATAATGCACCATTTCGGTCGAAAAGTACACAACGTTTTAGGTGAGAACCGCTATCTTTGTCACATTACTTAATATAATCTATATACCTAAAAACAAGAATAGAATGATGAATAATCTACTTTGTAAAACTTTTGTGATGGGAGCGCTAATTTGCTCTGCCCAGTTGTCCGCCCAGAAAGTTAGTGATAAGCAACCCTGGTCGGTGCGTATGGTAGAGTCAGAGATGATTCGTTGCCCAGAATCCTGGCAGTTGGATTTCCAACCCAAATTGAAATGGGACTATTGTCATGGACTGGAATTGCAGGCTATGTTGGATGTGTATGATACTTATGGAGATAAAAAGATATTCGACTATGCGTTGGCTTACGCAGACACAATGATACACAATGATGGAAGCATCGAGACTTATAAATTGCATGAATATAACATTGACCGTCTGAACTCTGGTAAATTCCTGTTTCGTATTTATGAACAGACGAAAGATGAGAAATATAAGAAAGCTATAGACCTGTTGCGTAGCCAGCTCGATACCCATCCACGCAATGAGGATGGAGGTTTCTGGCATAAGAAAGTTTATCCCAATCAGATGTGGCTGGATGGCATTTATATGGGAGCACCTTTCTATGCCGAATATGCTTTTCGTAACAACCGTGTACAGGATTATCAGGATATTGTCAATCAGTTTATTACAGTAGCCCGCCATACTTATGACCCCAAGAACGGTCTTTACCGTCATGCCTGTGACGTCAGTCGCAAGGAACGTTGGGCAGATCCTGTCACCGGACAGTCTCAACATAGCTGGGGACGTGCTATGGGCTGGTATGCAATGGCATTTGTAGATGCGTTGGATTTTATTCCGAAACATGAAGCTGGTCGTGATTCCATGCTGGTTATCTTGAACAATATTGCTGCACAGGTGAAGCGTATACAGGATCCGAAGACAGGACTGTGGTATCAGGTACTGGATAAAAGCGGTGAGAAGGGAAACTATTTGGAGTCTTCTTGTTCTACTATGTTTGTTTATGCTTTGTTTAAGGCGGTTCGTAAAGGATATATTGATAAGTCATATCTAAAAGTAGCTCTCAAAGGCTACCAGGGCATTCTCGATAACTTCATCGAAGTAGATAAAGATGGTGTGGTAACTATTACGAAAGCTTGTGCAGTTGCCGGATTAGGCGGTAAGAATTACCGTATGGGCGATTACACCTATTATATAAATGAGACAATCCGTAGCAATGATCCCAAAGCAGTAGGTCCATTTATCATGGCAAGTTTGGAATGGGAACGTTTGCAGCAAGTAAAAGAAATCGTTAATCAAAAATAGGACAATGAAACGACTGGCTTATTATTTATGCGGTATAGTTTTTCTCTTGGTAGGGATCATCCCATTGTCGGCACAGACGCAATGGAAGGATACGATTGTTGTATCTCGCGATGGCTCGGGAGACTATCGCACCTTGACGGAAGCTATGGAAGGTATTCGGGCTTTTATGGATTATAAAGTGACGGTACTGGTAAAGAATGGTACTTATAAAGAAAAAGTGGTTATCCCTTCTTGGTTGCAGAATGTGGAATTCATTGGTGAAAGTGTGGAAAACACGATTATCACGTATGATGATCACGCCAATATTAATAAAATGGGTACTTTTCGCACTTACACACTGAAAGTGGAGGGGAATAGCATAACTTTCAGGAATCTGACTATAGAAAATAATGCCGCCAGGCTGGGACAAGCCGTGGCACTCCATACGGAAGGTGATAAACTGGTATTCATAAACTGCCGTATTTTGGGTAATCAGGATACTATTTATACAGGTGCTGCCGGTACACGGCTCTATTTTGTAGATTGCTATATTGATGGCACTACCGATTTTATATTTGGTCCTTCTACCGCATTGTTTGAGAACTGTGAGATACGGAGTAAAACCAATTCATACGTAACGGCAGCTTCTACGCCTAAAGATATTGCGGTGGGATATGTTTTCAAGAACTGCCGGCTGACTGCCGACCCCGGTGTGGATAAGGTATATCTGGGACGTCCCTGGCGTCCGTATGCCGCTACCGTATTTATCAATTGCGAAATGGGCAAACATATCCGTCCCGAAGGTTGGCATAACTGGGGAAATGTAGAAAATGAGAAGACCGCCCGTTATGCTGAATATGGAAGTACGGGAGAAGGTGCTCCGGTAGCCGATCGTGTGAAGTGGGCGAAACAATTGACGAAAAAGGAAGCTGCACGATATGATGATCTGAGTTACATCTATAAAATGTGTAGTGATTGGAAACCTGCAAAATAACAACTTAACTTCCTGCCTGCAAGAACTTAATTCCTTGTCGACAGGAAGTTAACTTTTTGTTCGCAAGAAGTTAATTTCTTGCAGACAGGATTTAGCGCTTTAGAAAATCTGCTCTCATGGGGCTGAAACAGTCTATCAGGATACCAGCCTCAAGGCATACACAGCCATGTACTGCATCCGGTTCGATGTAAACACCGTCTCCGGTTTCTACAATTTGTTTTTCACCATTTACGGTAAATTCAAATTTACCGCTTGCCACATAAGTGGTTTGTGTATGATAGTGAGTATGTGGTGTACCGACAGCTCCTTGCTCGAATTTCACTTTTACAAGCATCACTTGTCCATCGTAACCCATGATTTGGCGTACCACTCCTTCACCTGCAGGTTCCCATACTATTTCTTTTTCAAGAATGAAGGTGTTGCTTCTTGTCTTTTCCATTTTGCCAGTCAGATTGATTATTTTACCGGCAAATATACGATTAATATTAATTTTTCTACCGATTGCGACTTTTTTTACCCTTAAAATCCTCTGTTTTTAGGTAATATTGCAGCCGGAAACTAAGAATACTATTTATATATAATGAACTATGAAACATAAGTTGACATTATTACTGGGGTTGTTTTTTCTGCTTTCTGCTTTTAAGGCTGACAAACCAGTGATTACGATTTTTATGATCGGAGACTCCACTATGGCTAATAAGTCATTGATGGGTGAAAATCCGGAACGGGGGTGGGGGCAAATGTTGCCCGGTTATCTCTCCGAGGAAATACGTGTGGATAATCATGCCGTAAACGGGCGGAGTTCCAAGAGCTTTATTGATGAAGGGCGCTGGGAGAAGGTAATCTCACAAGTGAAGAAAGGTGATTATGTATTTATCCAATTCGGTCACAATGATGAGAAGTCCGACCCAAAGCGGTATACAGCTCCGGGAAGTACTTTTGATGAAAACCTGAAACATTTTGTAAACGAAACACGTGCTAAGGGAGGTATCCCTGTTTTGTTTAACTCCATTGTGCGCCGAAACTTCGGCGCAGCGGATGGGAATGCAGTTGCTCAAGCTATTAGTCAGGATGATATACAGAAGGGTGTGAATCCGGATGCAAAGCGGGAAGCTTCGGAACAGCCGGCTGTTGCTGAAGGTGACAAGTTGATTGATACGCACGGAGCCTATCTGGACTCTCCGCGAAATGTAGCGAAAGAACTGGGTGTTGCATTTGTGGATATGAATAAGATTACGCACGACCTGGTAGAAGGCATGGGACCGGTAGACTCTAAAAAGCTGTTCATGTGGGTACCTGCCAATCAGGTTGCCGCTATACCTAAAGGACGTGAAGATAATACCCACTTGAATGTACACGGTGGTCGCATTGTAGCCGGTCTGGCTATGGATGCCATTGCTAAGGAAGTACCGGAATTGGCTAAGTATGTACGTCATTATGATTTCGTAGTAGCACAGGATGGTAGCGGAGACTTTTTCACTGTACAGGAAGCCATTGATGCTGTTCCCGATTTCCGCAAGAATATCCGTACTACGATATTGGTGCGTAAAGGTGTGTATAAAGAGAAAATTGTAGTACCCGAAAGCAAAATTAATATTTCCTTGATAGGTCAGGAGGGTGCTATACTTTCGTATGATGATTATGCGCAGAAGAAGAATTGCTTTGGTGGAGAAAAAGGAACTTCCGGTTCTTCTTCCTGCTATATTTATGCTCCGGACTTTTATGCCGAGAATATTACGTTTGAGAATTCCTCGGGGCCGGTAGGACAGGCTGTAGCCTGTTTTGTAAGTGCTGATCGTGCTTTTTTCAAAAACTGTCGTTTCCTTGGTTTCCAAGATACGCTCTATACCTATGGAAAAGGTTGTCGCCAGTACTATGAAGATTGCTATATAGAAGGTACGGTCGATTTTATCTTTGGCTGGTCTACGGCTGTATTCAATCGTTGTCACATTCATAGTAAAGGTGGGGGCTATGTGACAGCACCTTCTACGGATCAAGGGCAGAAATATGGTTATGTATTTTATGATTGCCGACTGACGGCTGCTGAGGGTGTACAGGATGTTTATTTGTCGCGTCCCTGGCGTTCGTATGCGCAGGCTGTATTTATTCGTTGCAATTTAGGCAAGCATATTGCTCCTGCCGGTTGGAATAACTGGGGTAAAAAGGAAGCGGAAAAGACCGCATTCTATGCAGAATATGAAAGTACGGGTGAAGGTGCCAATCCAAAAGCACGTGTACCTTTCTCACATCAACTGAAGAATCTTAAAGGTTATGAAATAGATTCCATACTTACTGGAGAGGATGGTTGGAATCCGGTAAAAAATGGGAATGAATTATTAAGCATAAAGCGCTGACCGGCATTTGTCAAAACCGTATCATCTCCGTACCATCTCCGTGTTCATAACTACGGACTTGACACGGCCTTGACACGGAGTTGATACGGACTTGGTAGGAAGATGTTCTTTGCGTGTGGTAAAATAATGTGATAATACTAAAAACATAATGATGAAAAAGAGTTTGTTTATATGGCTGTTCGCCCTAATCTTTCCGCTGTCATTTGTATATGCGGAAAACTACCCGTACCGGAGTGATGTACTTTGGGTGACCGTGCCCAATCATGCTGGCTGGATTTATAAGACCGGAGAGAAAGCTACGGTTGAGGTGCAATTCTATAAATACGGCATTCCGCAGGATGGCGTAACCGTTTCTTATGAAATAGGTGGTGACATGATGCCGGCGGATACTTCCGGTTCCGTTACTTTGAAGCAAGGAAAGGCGGTAATACCTGTGGGGACAATGAGAGAACCCGGTTTCCGTGATTGCCGTCTGACAGCGACTGTGGATGGAACAAGCTATAAACATCATGTGAAGGTAGGCTTTTCACCGGAAAAGATTCAACCTTACACACAGATGCCGAAAGATTTTAAAGAATTCTGGGAAAATAATAAAGCGGAAGCTGCCAAATATCCGTTGACTTATACTAAAAAGCTTGCAGAGGAGTATTGTACGGATAAGGTTGATTGTTATCTCATTAAATTAATGCTGAATAACCGTGGACAGTGCATTTATGGTTATCTTTTCTATCCTAAGAATGCAGTGAAAGGTTCTTGTCCGGTTGTACTTTGCCCTCCGGGAGCTGGAATTAAAACTATTAAGGAGCCTCTGCGCCATAAATATTATGCCGAAGAAGGATGTATCCGTTTCGAAATCGAGATACATGGCCTGAATCCGGAGATGAGTGCGGAAGAATTTAAGGAAATCAGCAATGCGTTTAATGGCAGAGAGAACGGTTATTTAAATAACGGGTTGGAGAACCACGATAATTATTATATGAAACGTGTCTATCTGGGTTGTGTACGCAGTATCGATCTCCTGACTTCTCTGCCCGAATGGGATGGTAAAAATGTAATTGTCCAGGGCGGCAGCCAGGGAGGAGCTTTGGCACTGATTACTGCCGGACTGGATAGCCGTGTAACAGCTTGCGTTGCCAATCATCCGGCATTGAGTGATATGGCAGGCTATAAGGCAGGACGTGCAGGTGGCTATCCTCATTTTTTCAGAGTAGAGGGTATGGATACTCCGGATAAGCTGAAAACGATGGCATATTATGATGTTGTGAACTTCGCACGTATGATTAAAGTTCCTACTTATATCACTTGGGGATATAATGATGATACCTGTCCGCCTACTACCAGTTATGCTGTTTATAATGTGTTGGATTGCCCCAAGGAAGCACTGATAACTCCGATTAATGAGCACTGGACTTCTGATGCGACGGAATACGGACAGTTGAAGTGGATATTGAGACATTTGTTATAAATAACAGTTATGGTAAAAGGATTGCTATTTGGTATGATAGGGCTGGTTGTTTCGACAACCGCCCTTTCTCAACATTTACCTGCCTATGAATTAGAACGGGAAATGCCGGTCTTTTTAGATCAATTGAAAAAGGAGTTGACATATCCTATGGCTTGGGGGAATAGTCCGGTAAAGAATTTTAAGAAATGGCGTAAGCAGGCACGTGCTACAGTGCTGGATGCTATGCTTGCCCCGCCACCTTATACTACCGAGTATGAAACTGAAATATTGGCAGAAGAACAGCGTGAAGGATATCGGGCGAAGAAATTGTGTTTCAATCTGACTGGGTATTCTCGTGTGAATGCTTATGTATTGATACCTGATGGTGAAGGTCCATTTCCGGCTGTGGTACTTCTGCACGACCATGGTGGGCATTACACAATTGGTAAAGAGAAAATGATTCGACCTTTTGGAGTAGATAAAGCTGTGCTGGATGATGCAGACGCTTGGGCAGCAAACTGTTATGGTGGGCAATATGCCGGTGATTATTTGGCTGCCCATGGTTATGTGGTTATTTCTGTTGATGCTCTTTATTGGGGTGGACGCGGGCGTAAAGAAGGGGCTGATGGTAGTAAGTATGCCGATAATGCTGGGAATTTTATGATGTTAGGACGTAGTTTGAGTGCGTTTATAAATTATGAAGATATGTATACTACGGACTATCTCGCTACCCTGCCTGAGGTAGACCCCAAGCGTATTGCCTGTATGGGATTCTCTATGGGAGGATATCGTGCTTGGATGCTTTCGGCTCTATCAGATAAAATACAGGTTGGAGCTGCAATCTGTTGGATGACCACCACTGATTGCCAGTTTTCATGGGAATATGGTCGCGAGCGAGGAGGCTTTGCTAATATGTTGCCTGGTATTCGTCGTTATTTGGATTATCCGCATATTGCTTCTATTGCTTGCCCTAAGCCTATGCTCTTTTTGAATGGAGAACATGATAAACTGTTCCCTCCGATAGGAGTCAGAGCTGCCTTTGCGGAGATGCATGAAGTGTGGGAGAGTCGTTCGGCAGGAGATAAATTAGTAACAGAATTATGGGATATGCCGCATGACTGCGGTAAGAAGGTACAGGCAAAGATTTTGGACTTCTTAAATAAGTGGTTATAATTTCTATCACTTAATATTATAGGATTATCAGTCTTGAAACATTAGCTGAAATGATGAGAGTTTATTTCAGCCATTTATCGAAAAATTCCAATGTCTCTTTCTGCATTTCCTTGTTGAAGAAGTGCTTTTCTTCCCATATTTTAGTAACCAGGCGGTCGGATGCTTTCTGACTTTGCCAAACTGTCTGCATGATGTTATATGCATCTTTCACGCCTTCTACCGGGAATAGCTTGTCTTGGCTTCCGTTGAAAAATAAAGTTGGTTTCGGGCACGCAATGCTTGCCGTATGCGGGTAGTCCAGATAGCGACGCAGGGTGGGGATCAACATGGAATAGGCTGATCCCCCTTTGTTCTGATTGTTGGTTAGTGTCATCAGATACTCAGTAGTGTTCATCCAGCAGATGGATGCGGAGGCTTTTATGCAGTCGGTGATTGCAGCGAGCATCCATGAACGATAGGCTCCCATCGAAAAGCCTACGCAACCTACTTTATTCTTATTCACACAAGGGAGTGAAGCCAGAAATTCTGCGCTTCGTACATCATCTATATGGATGAATGCTCCCCATGAACTTCCCATTTGCAGAAAATTGGAAGCTAATGCCTGTTGTCCGTCATAGCTCACTCCTT
This sequence comes from Bacteroides sp. AM16-24, assembly GCF_003471885.1. NCBI lineage: Bacteria > Pseudomonadati > Bacteroidota > Bacteroidia > Bacteroidales > Bacteroidaceae > Bacteroides > Bacteroides sp. AM16-24. The sequence continues at coordinate 204,575 of NZ_QRKI01000007.1, read as the reverse complement.
CTTTCCGTCCGCGATCTCCCCAGAATAAGGCATCAATGGAAAGTACTACATAACCGTGTTCGGCAAAATAGTCCCCTGTATATTGTCCGTCGTAGCAACGGGATGCCCAGTCGTCTGCATCTGCCATGATTTCGGTACTTACTCCGAATGGACGAACCATTTTTTCTTTACCGATGGAAAAGTGTGCACCATGATCGTGCAACATAACGACTGCCGGGAAAGGACCTTCACCGTCAGGTATTAGCAGATAGGCGGGTATGCGGCACCATTTCGATACATTAAATAGTATTTTTTGAGCTTTATATCCATTGCGTTGTTCGGTAGCGATTACTTCCATGGCATAATCAGCGGGAGCAGGGGGGAAATTCTGCATACAGTCCAATAAGGTTTCCCGTGCCTGGGTACGCCATGTCTCAAATTTACGGACGGGGGAATTGCCCCATGCCATTGGAAAGGTAAGTTGCTGTTTCAGTTGCTCATAGAAGACAGGCATGTTTTTTACAACACCATAGGCGGTGGTGTCAGTTTGTGCAATTATGCTAAGATGTCCGAAGAGAACTATTAGGAAAATGGTTGTAATGCGTTTCATGCTCAGTGGTTGTTAAAATCTAAACAAAGATACATGATTTTTCTATGAAATACGTATCTTTACCGCATAGAATAAGCCTGTTATGATGAAAAAAATCTTATATCTGATAGTTGGGTTGGTATGTGTGTTATCAGTAAAAGCACAACCGGATTGTTTCTTTACCCATTATTCGTCTGAAGACGGACTTTCTCAAAATACAGTAATGAGCATCCTGCAAGATCGCAAAGGGAATATGTGGTTTGCTACCTGGGATGGTATTAATAAGTTCAACGGTTATTCGTTTAAAACATATAAGGCACGTCTTGATAACTGTATTGTGTTGAGCCATAATCGTGTAGATTATATGGTGGAGGATAAGTATGGCTTTCTTTGGTTACAGACTTATGATAATCATGCCTATCGTTTTGATCCACGTACGGAAGCATTTGAGCGTGTTCCGGCTGAAGGTGAAGGGGGCAGTGCAGTCAATGTCACGAAGATAGAAGCCCTTTCGGGTGGCGCGGTTTGGTTGCTGACTGAAACAGAAGGCGCCATTCGCATAGATACGAATCCGGAAGATTATAGTTTGACTTCACAATGGTATTCTGCTCAATCAGGTCAATTCTCTGCCACTCGTGTTTTTGGGGTATATGAAGACCTTTTGGGTAATGAATGGATATTGTCTGATAACGGATTAGGAATGTTGACAGCGGGACAGACTACTCCGACATCTTATTTTGTAGATGCTGCTGAACGGGAAAAGAAAGGAGGACAAGCTTTTTACTCTTGTCTGGAATATAATTCGGAAATCTATTTTGGTTCGGATAACGGACGGGTGTGGTGCTATCAGAAGGAAAATGGACAATTTCAGTTGCAGAATTTGCCTGCATCTTCCCGTATTGTTTCTATCAATAGCGTGGAGGGTAATGAACTGATATTTACTACTGCGAAAGATGGTTTTTTCTCATATCAACCTAAGACGAAAGCGATAGAACATTTTCCGGCTTCCCGCTTTCCAAATGCATCTATTCACTCGGTTTATGTAGATAAGGCTTCCGAGGTCTGGTTTGAACAGCATATTCCGGGTGCAGTGGTGCACTTCAATCCGCGTACACGGATCCTGAAACAAGAGAAAGTACCGGTGGAGCCTACCAGTACCGACCGATCACGTCCGGCTTTTCATATTCATGAGGATATTAATGGTGTATTGTGGGTACATCCTTATGGGGGTGGATTTTCATATTTTGATCGGAAAAGCAATAGTTTACATCCATTCTATAATAGTCTGTCAGGAAGTGACTGGCGTTTCTCTAATAAAATTCATGCAGCTTTTTCTGACCGGCAGGGTGATTTGTGGATGTGTACGCATTCTAAAGGACTGGAAAAAGTGACCTTCCGGCCATCCCAGTTTCGTGTAATGACTCCCATGCCACATGATTATGAGTCTTTGAGTAATGAAGTTCGTGCCCTTTGTGAAGATATGGACCAGAATTTATGGGTGGGTCTGAAAGATGGAAAATTACGAGTATATGATAAGAATCGTGTAGATAAAGGTTATTTGACTGAAAATGGTACAGTGTCGCACGGTGGTACACCATTGCGTGGTAATGTATATTTCATTTTGCAGGATAGCAAACAAAATCTTTGGATTGCAACGAAAGGGGATGGTCTGGTGAAAGCCGAGCAAAAAGATGGATCTCACTATAAATTGACTCGTTATCAGCATCAGGAAGAGGATATTTATAGTTTGAGTGACGACAATGTTTACTGTGTATATGAAGATAGCCACGGACGTATCTGGATAGCTACTTTTGCCGGTGGAATAAACTATATGACACGTGACCAGGGTGGAAAGGAAATTTTTGTGAACCACCGTAATAATCTGAAAGGATATCCCATTGACTATTGCTACAAAGCCCGTTTTATTACAGGAGACCATAAAGGACATATCTGGATAGGGACTACCATTGGTGCACTGATGATAGATGCCGACTTCAAGAATCCCGAAGATGTGAAGTTTCATCATTTTCTGCGTGTTCCGGATAATGAACATAGTTTGAGCAATAATGATGTGCACTGGATTGCATCGACTCGTGATCAGGAACTTTTCATTGCAACTTTTGGTGGCGGACTGAATAAACTGGTGTCATTGGACGGCAATGGTAATGCTACTTTCAAATCGTATACAGTACAAGATGGACTCCCTTCGGATGTGCTGCTTTCCATACAGGAAGATAAGAACGGTAATTTGTGGTTGAGTTCTGAGAATGGCATAAGCAAATTTATTCCTTCTGAAGAGACGTTTGAAAACTATGCAGATCAAGAGATTTTCTTTCGTGTACGTTTCAGTGAGGCAGCTTCGGAATATACGGCCTCGGGGAATATACTTTTCGGGGCTAATACAGGTATCTTTTACTTTAATCCGGATTCTATTTGTAAAAGTAACTATGTACCGCCGATTGTATTATCCAAATTATTGATAGCCAATGAGGACGTGCAGCCGGGACAAGGTTCGGTTCTGAAACTAGGTTTGGATGATACGAGTGAACTGGTATTATCCCATCGGGAGAATATTTTCACAATTCAGTTCGCTGCACTTGATTATTCTGCACCTTCTGAAATTCAGTATGCTTATATTCTGGAAGGTTTTGAAAAAGCCTGGAATTTTGTTGGTAAGCAGCGTGCTGCCACTTATACCAACTTACCGAAAGGACACTATATTTTTAAAGTTCGTTCGACTAATGGGGATGGGGTGTGGACAGAAAATACGCGCATACTGAATATTGAGATTCTTCCTTCTTTCTGGGAAACTCCATTTGCCTACTTCCTGTATGTGCTGTTCGTTATACTGATTATTGTGACGGCTGTTTATATTCTGTTCACTATTTATCGTCTGAAACATGAAGTATCTGTAGAGCAACAAATGACAGATATGAAGCTGCGCTTTTTTACTGATATCTCCCACGAACTGCGTACTCCGTTGACTTTGATCTCGGGGCCTGTGGAATACGTTCTGGCAAATACGAAACTTCCGGCTGATGCACGTGAGCAATTGCAGGTGGTGGAACGGAATACAAATCGGATGTTGAGGCTTATCAATCAGATCTTGGACTTCCGGAAGATACAGAACCGGAAGATGAAGATGCAGGTGCAACGCATAAATGTAGTTGCTTTTACCCGTAAAATCATGGAAAACTTTGAGTCGGTTGCCGAAGAACATCAGATAGACTTCCTGTTTGAAACAGAGAAGGAGGAATTATATTTGTGGGTGGATGTTGATAAGTTTGAGAAAATAGTATTCAATCTGCTTTCTAATGCCTTTAAGTACACTCCAAACGGGAAGATGATTACTGTTTTAGTGCGTGAAGATGAAGAAACGGTTTCCGTAGGTGTGGAAGATCAGGGAATAGGCATTGCGGATAATAAGAAAAAATCCTTGTTTGTCCGTTTTGAGAATTTGGTAGACCGTAACTTGTTTAATCAATCCAGCACAGGCATTGGTTTGTCATTAGTAAAAGAGTTGGTGGAGATGCACAAGGCAGTTATTACTGTTGACAGTAAACTGGGTGAGGGTAGTTGCTTTAAAGTCGATTTTCTGAAAGGAAAAGAGCATTATGATGAAACAGTGGAATTCTTACAGGATGATACTACTGTGGGTATGGGAGTTGCAGAACAAGTGACGGACGTACTTAGCTCCAATGAGTCGAAGGAGGAAACTCTTCCGGATGAGGCCGGAGAAGATACAGATGCTAAAGGGACGATGCTGCTTGTGGAAGATAATTCAGAACTCCGTCTGTTCTTGCGCAGTATCTTTGCTTCCGAATATAGGATTGTGGAAGCGGTAGATGGTATGCAGGGGTGGAGTAAAGCCTTGAAATTCTTACCGGATATTATCATCAGTGATGTGATGATGCCCGAAAAGGATGGTATAGCTATGACTCGTGAATTGCGTGCAGACATGACGACCAGCCATATTCCTATTGTATTGTTGACAGCTAAGACTTCTATTGAGAGCAAACTGGAAGGCTTGGAGTATGGAGCTGATGACTATATAACCAAACCGTTCAGTGCCACTTATCTGAAAGCGCGTGTAAAGAATCTGCTGACTCAACGTCAGAAGCTGCAGGGCATCTATCGCAATAACTTAATGACTGGAACTCTTGCTACTACTTCCGAAGAAGAAACAGTGGAAGAAAAAGGCCCTGAAATGTCTCCTAACGACCGTAAGTTTATGGATAAACTGGTAGATCTGATGGAAAAGAATATGGATAATGGTGAATTGGTGGTAGATGATCTGGTACAAGAGTTGGCTGTCAGCCGTTCTGTATTCTTCAAAAAGCTGAAGACACTAACCGGATTGGCTCCTATTGAGTTTATCAAAGAAATGCGTATTAAACGCGCTGTCCAGCTTATTGAGACGGGAGAGTATTCCATGACTCAGATTGCTTATATGGTGGGCATTAATGATCCGCGTTATTTCAGTAAGTGCTTTAAACAGAAGATGGGAATGACACCTACTGAGTATAGAGATAAGGGGAAAAAATAAACAACAGAGAGGGCGTAAAGCCCCCTCTTCCTTGCAAAGAATGTCTACTTTAAAATCTCCCGATCTTACTCATAGACTCGTTTCTTTGTATGGATAATCTATGAGAATCTCATTTACTTATTTAATATCCCGGATTTTGATCGTCGGAAGTCAAATAGTCATTTGCATCAATAGCTGCTTGTGGGATAGGCCATAATGTTTTTTGACCGATGATTGATGCTGCGTTGCCCTTCAAATGGGGATTATGTAGGTTATTATATTCAATAAGTTTGCCGGTGCGGCGGAGATCCATACGGCGATAACCGTTTCCGTACATTTCACAAGCTGATTCTTTCAGAATAACATCAATATCAATACTTGTTGCGTCAGCAAGACCTGCACGTTTGCGTACAGTATTCAAGCGTTTGAGGGCTGTTCCATCATTGCCTGCCTTGAAATAAGCTTCAGCGGCAACAAAGAAGATTTCCGGCAATGTAATGACATGTAGGTCACGGAAACTTCTTCCGGCACTGTATTGTGCAGTCTTACTGTCGTCGAACTTGCGGCAAGGATGCACTGCCCAACTCTTCTTTTGTGATTCTTCAAAGTCATACTTTGTAATGATACCGTTGGGATATTCTTTGAGATCTTCCATATAGGTTGACATGGGTTCCATTTGGGCTGTCATTTCATTTTGCGGAATAATGAATGTTTCGGCACGGTTTGCCGGATCTTTGGCACGCCATGCGGCAACTGATGCTGCGTCACATTCCCAATATGCAGGATAATATACACCAACCATTTTTCCTTGTGCGGTATTTCCGTTACTATAAAAAGAGAAGTAGTCTCCCAATGGTGATCCGTTTTCTTTAAATCCTTGAGCTGGATCCCATGCCTTTTTCACTAATAATGTTTTCAGGAAAGTTGCATCATAGCGTTTATCACCTTTTTCAAAACATCTCAGTGTATGCATGAGGGGAATGCATAGTGAGGAACCATTCTTCATTCCTTCTTCGGCACCACCGTAGTAATTGGAGTAGAATGATTGCCAGCGGTTACCTGCATTTTGATCGTGGGTACTGTTATAATCGTATTCTATGTCGAAGATAAATTCGGCATCATCGTCACCTGAACTGTCGGCTGCCCATAAATCGGCAAATTCAGTAGTTAATGAGCGCCCATTGATAACCTCGTCGGCATATTTGGCAGCTTCGGTGAAGTAAGATTGGTTATTTAAATCCCATGCAGCAGAAAGATAAGTCTTTGCCAGCAATGCTTTAGCAGCTTCAATACTGGCTTCACCCCCGCCTTTTGTAGCACTGGAACTTGTCAGTCTGTTGTTGGAAATGATACTTTTCAACTCATCTATAATATAAGTATATACTTGTTCAGCTGTTGCACGCGGATAACCTTTGATAGCTGTGCTGGCATACTCTGTGACTAACGGTACACCACCATAATTATTAACCAACAGATAATAGAACAAGGCCTGTACAAAGCGACCTTCGTCAATGGCTTTTTGCTTTACAGCATCGCTGACGTTCGCTGCCGGTGCATAGTATTGGATGGAAAGGCAAGAACGGATACCATCATAACAATCGGTATAAAAAGTCTTAACCTTACCATGTTCTGGTGTAAAGTTTGACCAACGGTGAAGTGCGGCATCAATATCATTACGTCCATCTTGATAGAGGTCGGTACCGGCATTGAAATATACCGGTGCATCTGCACTGTTATATATATCAATCAGTTGGGCGTATGCATCATAAACGAGAGATTGGAACCCTGACGCTGTACTGAAATAGTCGGTATCCGTCACAGAACTCTTATTATCCGGTGTGAGAAAGTCATCGCAACCAGTCAATGTCATGGAACCAATCATGAACATTGCATATAGTAATTTTTTATAAATCTTCATAGCTCTTATAAATTTATATTGTTAGAATTTAATGTTCGCACCAATCTGGTAAGTAACAGACGCAGGTCCGCCGTTTGTCAGGTTTGCGCTGGCCCATTCAGGATCGAAACCTTCATAGTCGGTGAAACAGAAAGGATTGATTACATTTACATAGAGGCGCAGATGTTTTACGGCAATTTTGCTTAGCCATGCTTTCGGGAAAGTGTAACCTAATGTGATATTTTTCACTTTCACAAAGGATGTTTTGTGATAACGCACTGCTGCACTACTGCTGCTGAAGTAACCGCCTCCTGTTTTTTCTGTATTGTTTGGATAAGGATATTTGCCTATGTGTGCTTCTGACAGATAGGTTACATCTCCTGTGTTTTTGTCCAGAACAGGGGTTCCTGCAGGGATGTAATAATCAAAATTCACTTTTTGACGTCCGCGATCACCATAGTTCATATATTGTTCGTGGAAATAACTGCGTGACCATTGTCCTTGTTTCGTGTAGAGCATAAAGGAGAAGTCGAATCCCTTGTAAGTCATAGTAGAGCTTAAACTACCTGTCCACTTAGGATCTGTACAGCCGAAGATTTGTTTATCTTCATCATTAATCTTGCCGTCATTATTCCAATCGTTTACAGCCATCTGACCTTCATACCATTTTAATCCTTGTCCGCCAGGACCAAAGGTATCGTATACTTCTTGAAGGGTATAATGACGGTCTCCATCTTTTGTGCGCATGGTGATACCATCGGTAGTGATGATTCCAGCACTTGTGTAATCGCGCAAAACGTTCAGACGTTCGCCGATGAACCAATTGTTGCTGACATCGTCTCCATTAGGAAGCTCGGTAATTTTACTCCAGTTACGAGCGAATGCAAGATTTACGTCCCATGTGAAATTTTTGTTACGGATAACTCCAAGATTCAATCCTAATTCGATACCGGTATTACGTACAGCACCAATGTTGGTTGTAATAGAACCTTCACCTGTTTCCAAAGGAACAGTGGCCTTCATGATTTGTCCGTCGGATAAACGGCGATAAGTATCTGCAGTTAAGTTAATGCGATTTTGAAGAACAGAGAAGTCAACACCGAAATTGAATTCTTTAATCTTTTCCCAAATTAGGTTTCTGTCAATTAACCCGTTGGCATAATAGCCTTGATATTCCTGTCCGCCAATAACGGAATAATTAGGACCTGAAGCAGAAGATGCAGTAGCATAGTCACCCACATTGTTGTTACCCGTGATACCGTAAGATACACGCAGTTTCAAGTTGTCCAGCCATTCTACGTCTTTCAGGAAATCTTCTTCCGAAGCGCGCCATGCTACAGCAGCAGAGGGGAACCATCCCCAACGATTGTCTTTGGCAAAGCGTGAAGAACCATCGGTACGCATGGTAACGGTAGCCATGTAGCGTTCTTTGTAGGCATAGTTTAAACGGGCAGCTACAGACACCAAAGAGGATTCTGTATAAGTGGATTTAATAGTTTTCGTACCCGAACCTTTCTCCATGGAATGGTATGAGAGTTTATCATCTGAAATATCAGTTACAGTCTGAGTATAGGTTTCCCTATTGCTGGCATACATGGAGAATAATCCCATTGCATTTAATCTATGTTGTCCCCATGTTTTGCTGAAGTCAATTTGGTTGTCCCATGTCCAGTCTAAGCGTTCTGTATTGATTACGGAAGCCTGATTGTGTTTCTGGTTCTGATAATAAGCTGTTCCCAAAGGATACTTTTCGGAAACGCCGGTACCCATAAAGATACCTTGACGGCCATGATAATAATTAGGGGATAGGGTGGTTGTGAATTTCAAACCATCCATAATGTTAAAACGCATATAAACGTTACCGAAGACGTGGAATTTACGAGTTTCATTCTCGTAAGCGTCAAGTTCGAAGTCTACCAACGGAGAAGGTGTAGAAGTTAAGGACATATTGCCTACTTTTGCCGGGATAGCCAGCAAATTACCGTCTTCATCCCACGGTGAAACCACCGGAGCAAACCAGAATGCGTTGTTGTAAGGAGAATAAGCATTCGAAGTATCGGTAATCCAGTCGTTCTGCACATCGTGCACTAAGTTGACAGCTATACCTGCCTCTACAACCTTTGACAGTTTGCTGTCGAATGATCCTTTGATATTAATACGATTATAATCATTCTTTTTAAATACATTTTCTTCACCTTGATAACCGATACCTAAACGATAATTTGTTTTTTCAGTTGCACCGCTTGCACTGATAAAGTGGTTTTGTTGAGATGCCGTTCGCAGTACCATGTCCGCCCAATCATAGCCTTCATTGTTCAGCCAGCTATTATATAAAGGAGAATCTTTCCATTCAGTACCATTTTGAAATACGGATTGCAGGTCGCTATCAGTAATCTTGTATGCACCACGTCCTGTTTCGTCGGAACTTCCCGTTGTGTAGCGTGCAAAACGATAGTTCATCCATTCAGTTGCATCCATGAAATCCGGCATGCGTGCTACTTTACGGATGCCGTAGTAGCCGTCATAAGTAATTTCCACTGGTTGGGCCTTATTTTGTCCTGCTCCGGTTCCTTTTGTAGAAATAATAACTACTCCTTCTGAGGCGCGTGAACCATAAATTGCTGTAGAAGAAGCATCTTTCAGAACGTCAATACGTTCAATGTCTTCGGGATTCAGGAAGTCAATAGAAGATACGACCATGCCATCTACTACATAAAGCGGACCGCTTGTATTATTGATGGAGGCTTGACCACGGATTTGAATATTGAAACTACCGTTAGCACGGCTGTTTGACTGAGTAATGTTGACACCTGGTACTGAGCCTTGCAATGCATCTTCTATACGGAGAGCACCGCGTGCAGCCAATTTATCAGCAGATACTGAAGATAAAGAACCTGTCACGTCATTTTTCTTCATAGAACCGTAACCTACAACAACCACCTCGTCGAGTGCCTGTGCATCATCTTTTAAAGTTACTTTAATGTTGTTTTGGTTACCTACCGTAATGACTTGTGTAATATAACCGATAAAAGAAATTTGGAGTTTTGCATTGGGCTGCACCATCAGGCGGAAATTACCGTCAATGTCAGTTATTACTCCGTTGGTAGTACCAACTTCCAATACATTTGCGCCTATCACGGGTTCGCCTGTACTATCTATAATAGTACCTGTAACTTGGCGACCTTGTGCAAGAGCGACTAAACACAACATACTCAATGATAGAGTAGCTAATGCCCTTTTGGCAAGTCTTTTTAAATCCATAATGATGTTTTTTATAGTTATTAAAAAATGAGGTCAACAATGTGCCTTATCTTTCCGTTATCGAACACAAAAGTATAGGTTAACAAAATTAAGCATGGGTAAAAATTTGTTGTTTTATGGGAAATATTGTGTTTTTTGTAGATTTGAAGGCTATAAATAGGGGAAAAGATGATAAAAGAGGCTATCTCAAATTTTATTTTGGGATAGCCTCTTTATTTAAATTTAATTCTGATATTCTGTTTGCGAAGGTATTATTATTTCATGTACCATTTTGGGTCACCACAGTTTGTTTTACCTGCAAAACTTCCATCGATAATGGTAAAGTCATATTGACTGGGATCTTTGAAAAGGTCAGTCTCACCACCGTCATAAGTAATCAAGTCGTTTATTTTGTTACCTGTGATTTTCATGTCATTCGTAATATAACTATTGGTAACTTCTACAGGTTTATCATTAGCACGAATTCCCTTGCCTTCAGCCAGTGTACTACCAAAGATACAATTGGTGATTGTTACTCCCTGTGACGGACCGTTACCATTTTTGTCACAATCCAATAGATAGTCACCGCTACCTAAAAGTTTACTGAATGTACAATCAGACAATATTAAGGACGTAAAGTCTGTGTTTCTACTGTACACTAAACATTTTCCGCTATAGACAATGGTTGTTTTACTGAATTCGATATTTTCAATCTTTCCTTTGCCTTTACTTGCATCTACATGTATAAGACTGTAAGTTCTTGCATCTGCTCCATATACTATACAGTTTTCAAATTTTACGAGATTGATAATTTTCTCATCAGACCCCTGCAATCTTACTGGAGTGTTTTTGAAGCCATGGATGAAACTATTGCTGAATTCAATAGCCCCAACAGTAGCAGCTTTTGACTGGTTGAAGAGATAATCATTGGTTGTATTATTACCGTCTGCTTTTTTACCGGAACCTGTAATTTCTACATTCTCAAATTTGATGAAGCTGTGAGTTCCTGCAATATCAATACCCTTGACACCAATGATGGCTTGTGTTTCTCCTGGTAAACCGAAGAATGTTACAGACATGCCGTCAGGGATATTTATATTGTTTTCGTTGTAATAAGAACTTCCGGCAGGCAATGCAATGTTTACAGTCTGGTAGCCTGCTTCAGCCATTGTAGTGAACAGGTCATTGTTCAGGGAATCACCTGCTTGCAAGAAAGCTGTATGGTCAGCATCAGGTACTTTGGCTGTTGTTGTAAAATCTATGACACCGCGTTTTGATTCCTTATTATAAAGAATTGCAGTATAAGATGTAAGAGGGGTCAGACCATCTATAACAATGGTGCCATCTTCCAGATTAGCAGAAGTCAAAGTAATACTCTTTACTACAGTTCCGTTAGTGTCTATAATTTCGATGTGGTCAGCAGTGGAATTTGCAGGCCAGTATAGCGTTATCTTGTCATGGCTAACTGAGAATTTCTCAAAGATTTGCTCGGTACGAGTCTTGAATGAGAAATCGCTCATATATCCCCATTTAGATTCCGGAGTATTGGAAGAAAATGCCTTCATACGAATAAAATACTTGCTGTCACTGTATAAACCTTCCAAAGTGTAGGGAGATTTAGTGATAGATTTGTCTTCGCCGTATATAATTGATCCTTTGCCACTTCCCATAGCTACATCATCGTATAAACTATCCAAACTGATTTCAATAATATAATATTCAGTTCCTGGAGTGGTAGACCATGTGAGTTCAGCATCTGTAGCATTAGCTGATACACTCATTTTGGGTACACTGAACAGTCTGTTATAAGATGAATCAGTAGTCCAGTCGTTTGCATCGTCACAAGATATAGTGGCGAATGCTGTCAGGAGCATAAGTGCTCCTGATAAGGCTATATATTTTAGTTTATTTGCTTTCATAACCGTTGTTTTTATGATGTTAGAATCCATAAGAGTTCTGTAACGTTCCATTAGAGTCGGATATTGTAGTGGCTCCGATCGGGAATACGTGTCTGTTGATAACCGGAGTGTTCAAACCTGCACTGATGTATGGCAGATTATCCACAACATTGCTACCGGTTTCTTCGTTCTCAGAGCCCCAGAAGTTTACGCTTTTATAGTCAGTAGTGACTTGTGGCTCTTCGTACCAGCAGATACTTTCGGGATCAATTTCTCCCGGTTTGTCAGCTTTCATTTTATAGTATAACTTTTTAGGGGCTACCTTGATGAGTTCTTTATAAGCAGCTTTAGCCTCTTCTATTTTTTGTGAGAGTAATCCCCAACGTATCAAGTCCCATTTACGGATAGCTTCACCTGCAAATTCCCAGGCACGTTCGTCAACGAGTGCATTGAAAAATTCATCACCACTACTTAAACTATTGACATAGCTGATTGCTTCAGCTTTGTGTGTTTCGGCAAATGCGCGGCTGCGTACTTCTTCAAAAGCTTTTCTTGCGCTTAAGCCACATGTAGGTCCAACAGCATCAGCACCTTGAAGCTCATTCAGTGCTTCTGCATATAGTAATAATACGTCAGAATATCTCATGATAACATTGTTGATACCTGTAGCTACTTTGTCAGCGGATGCTCTTGCTGCATTCAGCCATTTGTCTGTCATCTTGCGGGGATCCCATTTTGCTAAGTATATACCAAATGGAGAATTTCCCTGCATTGTTTCAATAGTATTGCCATTATCTCCTTCTCTGATATCGAAATTGGCAAAAGTTAAATCACGGCGTTGGTCATTTTTATTAAAGCTCCAGAAGAAGGGAGCTGTAACTTTTACTTTACCACTTGAGTTACCTTTTGCTCCGTAGTAAGTTGTTTTTCCGTTGATGCGGACACCGATGGTATATCCCATTTCTCCGGAGAAACTTACGCCATGTGCTACTTCATATAAATTCTCCTGATAAGTCTGATCTAAAGTTAGCTGGTTCAGTAGATACCATTCGTTTTCATAAGAAGGGTTAAGCTTGTGATAACCGCTGGCAATAATGGCATCTAAGTGTTTCACAGCAAGAGTATAGAGCTCTCTACGTTTTTCTGTGCCCGGACGTTGTGTTGGATAAGTTGCATCGCAATCAGGCATATTTTCATAACCGGATTTAGAACTTTCGCGGATAGAATATCCGGCGTATGTCATGGCAATGCGGGCTAACAAGCCATGGGCAAATCCTTTAGTCATTTTCTCTGTAGTATAGCCGGAAGTTCCTGCCCAAGGCAGATATCCGATTGCTTCTTCCAGATCCGTAATTAGGCGTTCCATGATAACATCACGGTCTGTTTTGCCTAAATAGATGTTAGAGCCGTCGGTATTGGTGGTTTCAAACTTCATAGGTACATCTCCGTAAGTACGGATTAAATCCAGATAAAGCATGGCACGCAATGTCAGTGCTTCTCCTTTGAACATCAACATCTTGCTTCTGGAAGCATTGCCTTCGGCAATCAGTGCACTACCTTCAATACCTTCAACTACAATGTTGGCATTTTCAATAGCTTCGTACATACCTTTCCAGTTATTATTGAGTTTTGACCAACTCAACTGCGGATTGTAGTTGCATGTACCTCGTTCATTATTAGAATTAGAGTTGGTTGCACCCAATCCGTCTACCAATTCGATATCTGAGTTCATTCCGAAATGGATAGGTACTGACTGTACATAGGTTTCATCTTTGGTGAGACCGGCATATACCTTATTTAAGGCTTGTTGGGTGTAGGTGGTTGAATTGAATACAGCATCTCCGGTCATTTCAGAAGGAGAGGTTTGATCTAGGAAGTCGGAACAAGAAGTGAGAATTATCGCACCTATTCCTACTATTGCAAATGATTTAAATATTTTTTTCATAATTCTTCTCTGTCTTTAAAATTAGAATGTAACATTGATACCTCCTACGAATGAACGGCTCTTAGGATATGCAGCATAATCGATACCTGGGGTCATAGGGGTGCTTGTACAACAATCTACTTCAGGATCGGTGCCTGAGTACTTGGTAAAGCAATGTAGATTGTATCCTGTAACATAAATACGGATATTTTGTATATTCAGTTTGCTTACAAACAGTTTAGGTAATGTATAACCGATTGTAATGTTATTGACGCGCAGGAAAGAACCATCTTCTACAGCCCAGTCAACGAGTGGCATAACCGTAGCGGCAGCAGGATTCCAAATGCTTGATCCTGTATTTACTTCGTTCAGACGGTTGATAGTCCATGCTTCACCATTTGCTTTGATAGAAGCGCTGCTCAGCAAGTTGGTACCTGTTGAAGGATCAATCCAGGAATAGCGATTGGCTGAAGTAAAATGATCATTGATATTCCAGTTCTTGGATGAACCACTATAAAAACTTGATCCCAGTTTGGTTGCATTCACAATCTTGTTTCCGAGTGAGTAGTTAAAGAAAGCTGTAAAGTCAAAACCTTTCCAACGGGCATTCAGACCAAAACCTCCGGATACGGTAGGTACGGTATTTCCTAAACGTTCTTTCTTATATTCACCATCCTCATTCGCTTTCAGCTTAATGGAACCGGGATATACTTTGCCACCAATAAGAGAGCTACAGTCGTTAACTCCTGCTTTCAGGGCGTAGGTTCCTTTTTCTGCGTCGAAGGTAAAATCATCAGCGGTATAGAAACCATCTGTCTTGTAACCGTATACTTCGCCTAAACGTCCGCCTTCTTCCACTAAGAAGTCCTCGATACCTGCTGCGGCTGTTCCTGCCCAGCTACTGCTTTGCCAGAATGAACTGCCATTTAATTTGTCAATCTTGCCGCGGTTGTATGAGATGTTGAAATTGAAATTCAAGCCGAAATCTTTGGCATCCACTAATACAGCATCCAATTGGAGTTCTACACCTTTGTTAGATGTCTGACCCATGTTCTTGTATTGGTAAGAATAACCGGAACTGGAAGCAATAGTCGTTTTCATCAACAAGTCTTTCGTTGTATTCCAATATACATCAATAGCACCGGACAGGCGATTATTGAAGAAGCCAAAGTCAATACCAGCATTGCGTGAGACGGTTGTTTCCCACTTTAATCCGGGATTGGAGAGTACATTACCGTGTTTCAATACGACTGCTGTTGTTTCATCAAAATAGATACCTTTTTCGGAAGTTCCGGCAACCGAATAAGTGGTGTACATAGAACCACTTGGGATACGATTGTTACCTGCTGTACCATAACTTACGCGAACCTTCAGATTGGATAACCATTCTTTGGCATTATTCATGAAAGCCTCATCGTAGATGCGCCATGCGATAGCTCCTGAGGGGAAATAGCCCCATTGGCTGCCTTTGGCAAATTTACTGGAACCATCGGCACGCATTGTGAATGTGAACAAATATTTATCCATCAGTGTGTAGTTGGCACGTCCGAAGAATGAAAGCAAGTTATCTTTAATGCCAATATAAGTGCTGGTAGGGAGCGCTGTTCCGTTACCGAGAGCAGCAAGAATTTCTTTAGTTGTTGCATCTTTACTGAAATCTACGGAGGTTACATATTTTTTTGTATCCTGAGAAGTAGAGACTTCATGTCCGATCATGACATTGAGCCGGTCACGTCCATTAAATAACTTCTTGTTTTCGTATGTCAATGTATTGGCATTTCTCCAGTTTTTATTGTCTGAATTTGTCAGATATGCTTGTGGAAGACCACCATGACCGAATTTGGAGTTTGCTGTCGCTTTATATCCCCATACTTGGTCTGTATCATCAAATTTCCAGCCATATCCGAATTCACTTCTGAACTTTAATCCTTTCAACGGTTCCCAGTTTATACCTACGTTGTAGTCCTGACGGAATCTTCTTTGCTGTTTATAGGTTGCATCTACGCGCTCCAATGGGGTGTAACGCGCATTCGTACTGTTTTCATCATCCTCGGAATCTTCATTTAATGCCTTTACCGGTGCATGAGTGATGGCACGGGCTACTAATGAGTATGCTTTACTGCTTTCATTATCGGCACCCCCGCTCAGACCGTCTATTTTCTGTTGTATCAGACGGGCATTGAAATCAAGGCTTAACCATTTGTTGATTTCCGTATTGATTTTAGCATTGATGTTGTTTTTGGAGTATCCGGAGCCTCTCATGATACTCTTTTCATCATTACGTGCGTAGCTGATGTTGAATTTGGTAGATTTAGTACCGCCGCTTACGCTGATGTTGTATTGCTGTTGATTACCTGTACGACCAAATAATTGATCTTGCCAATTTGAACCTTCTTTGGATTTGTAGATTTCCAGATCTTTATATGCACCGTAAGATGTACCTGACTGATCCAATTCGTATTGATAAAGGCTGAATTCATACGGATCCAATACACCTACTTGTTTGATTACGTTGCGGAAGCCATAAGATGCACCGAAGTTAACTTGTGTTTTTCCTTCTGCACCGGATTTAGTAGTTATAATAATAACACCGTTGGCACCACGTGCACCGTAGATTGCTGTGGAAGAAGCATCTTTTAGTACGTCTACAGATTGGATATCTGTGGGAGCAATATCACTGATACTGGATACCGGAAAACCATCTACGATATAAAGAGGCGAGTTATCTTGTGAAAGAGAACCACCACCGCGTACACGGATTTTGATATCTGCATCAGGTGAACCTTCAGTTGTTGTAATCTGAACACCGGCCATCTTACCTTGTAATGCTTCTGATGCGCTTGATACAGGTATAGATTCCAATTGTTTGGCACTGACAGAGGCGACCGATCCGGTCAAGTCTTTCTTTTGTACTGTACCATAGCCGATAACCACAACCTCTTCCAAAGCTTGTGCATCATCTTCCATAACAATGTCAACTTTAGTTTTACCTTTTAAGGCTATTTCCTGAGATTTCATTCCCACATAAGAAAATACTAATGTGGCATTGGCGGGAACATTAAGGGAAAAATTACCATCAATATCGGTAATAGTACCATTACCGGCATTTCCTTTCTCTACTACGGAAGCACCGATAACGGTTTCTCCCGTCTTGTCTGTCACAGTACCTGTTACGGCTACATTTTGCGCTGATACGCTAAGCGATATCACGGCTACTAAAAAGAATAGTAACGCGGCGCGCATGTTTTTCATCTTGTTAGACATTCTTTGCATGTTATTAATTTAGTATGATTTTTTTGTTAGTGTGTTCGTGCACACTGTTAATTCTTTGCTGCAAATGTATATGGATGTAAAAAGATAAATGTGTAATATCTGTTTTTAGGGTAGTATTTTTTGTTATTTGCTGTCTAATATGCTTTTGTGAATAACCTATATGATGTTATATAACAGAAAAGAGGGGAATTTATTGTTCCCCTCTTGACACTTTAACATATGAACGGCTCACTTAAGTCGTTGTCTCCATGTTTTTAATAACTATTTATTTTATTGCTCTTTTGATGTTAGGATGTACTCTTTGCCTGCACTTGTTTCAATATCATAGACGTAAGTCTGTGCATATTCCGGTATGCAAATTGGAGCATTAGCGGCAATTAATGGCTTGCGGATGCCCTGTGGTTGCAAAAGCGGGTTGTCGGACACTTTTTGCGTAGTTGGGTTCAATTTTTCCCCATTCAAATACAAGGGAGTCTGAGTGCGGATACGGAGTGTACCACCAATATTGGAGGCTATAACGGCGGTTTGTAACTTACCGTTTTCCCACTTCATTTCATTCACAGTAAATCCACCACGGCAACGGATACCTTTCAGAGTTCCTTCTTTCCATACGTCGGGCAAAGCAGGAAGAAGATGGATGGCACCGTCATGGCTCTGAACTAACATTTCGGCAATACCGGCAGCACAGCCAAAGTTACCATCAATTTGGAAAGGCGGGTGGGCATCGAACAGGTTTGGATAGGTGCCTCCATTTTGCCCCTTTTCGTCAGTGGTGGGGTGAAGTTGGTCTGTAATCAGTTTATAAGCATGGTTACCATCCAGCAGACGAGCCCATAAGCAAACTTTCCATCCCATCGACCAGCCCGTAGAATGGTCACCACGTCCAATCAAAGACTTCTTGGCAGCTTCAAACAGGACAGGGGAATGGTAGGCGCTGATCTGGCGTCCTGGATACAGTCCCCAGAGGTGAGAAATATGACGGTGACGATCTTTGGGGTTATCCCAGTCGTGCATCCACTCCTGTAACTGCCCCCAACGGCCTACTTGCATCGGTGCTAAATTGTTGACAACAGTCTGCAGGCTGTCGGTGAAAGCGGTTGTTTCGTTCATTAGTTTGGCTGCGGAAATGGTGTTGTAGAAAAGATCGTAAACCATTTGGTTGTCCATAGTGGTGCCGGCAACAACGACAAATGTGCGTTGTCCATTTACTGCAGGACTATTTTCAGGAGAATAGGAGGGAGCAACTACTAACCAATTGTTCTCCGGTTCGCGTACCAAAAAGTCGAGATAGAACTCACAGGCACCACGCATCAAAGGATATGCTTCGGAGAGGTAGTTCTTATCACCGGAGAATAGATACCGATCCCAAAGATGCTGGCAGAACCAGGCATTGCAGGTAGGCCATACGCCATAACTGGATCCATCGACAGCACCTGTACTACGCCAAATGTCTGTGTTGTGATGTAATGTCCAGCCGCGACAGCCGTACATGGCTGCGCTTTCACGTCCTTGTATGGCTACTTCTTTTACTAATTGCAGGAAAGGTTCGTGCATTTCGGGCAGAGAAGTGCTTTCGGCTGGCCAATAGTTCATTTCAACGTTGATGTCAGTGGTATACTTGCCATCCCAAGGAGCACGCAGTTGGTAGTTCCAGATACCTTGCAGATTGGCAGCCTGCCCACCCGGTTGAGAACTGCATATTAAGAGGTAACGTCCGAATTGGAAGTACAAGGCAGCCATCTGTGGATCGAAACTACTACTGAACTCTTTTACACGTACATCCGTCGGCTTATTGATCTGAGCATTACTTCCCAAATTCAGAGATACACGGTTGAAGTATTTCTGATATGCATTGATATGTGAAGCCTTACTCTTTGGGTAGTTCTTATTAACCAGTTTCAGGTACTGTTGTGCGCTATTGAGGGCATCACCCGAAACGTCTTTATAATTCACGAAGTTGGTTCCGATGGAAACATACAGTATAACACTGTTTGCGTCTTTTACCTGTAGAGTGCTGTCTGATAGTATTTCCAACTTTCCACCATTATTTTCTATACGGGTAAGTGCGGTAAATTCTACTTTTCCTTCAATACCTTCATGGTCGTTGGCTTTTCCATTCAATTGCAATTCCTTGCGGGGGGAGATGCAACGTATCACGCTACTTTTATAAGGAGTACTATATTTGGCTGTGAATGAGATGCTTTTCTTTTGTGAAGCCGTCAGCCGGATCACTAATACCTGATCGGGGAAGGAGGTGTAGGCTTCTCGAGTATAAGTCACACCATTGGCTGTGAAGCGAGTAGTAGCAATTGCCTTTTCTAGATCTAGATCGCGGTAATAGTCATTGTATTCATTGATACCGTCGAAGTCCAGATGCAGTGATCCTACGGTCTGATAAGGCATTCCATTGGCTGATTGCGAGCAAATGGTAGGACCGCAAAGCTCCTGTGCTTCTTTGTTCTTACCTTCGAAGATGAGCTGGCGGATACGAGGCAGGGCATCTTTGGCTTTGGGGTTGGTATTGTTGTGGGGAGAACCGCCCCATACGGTTTCTTCGTTCAACTGGAACTGTTCGTGTACCGGGTCGCCGAAAACCATGGTGCCTATACGTCCGTTACCTAATGGCAGAGCTTCCACCCATTGCGTGGCGGGTTTGTCGTACCATAATTTGAGGGTTTGATCTTCCTGTTGTGCTTGTAAATTAGTTCCGGCACAAACAACTGTGAAGCATGCTAATAACCATTTCTTTATCATTGTTTTTCATTTTTGGTATTTCGATTGCAATGTTAGGCAGTTTAAGGCATTCTGAGGGGTAATAATTGGGTAAAAAGGAGTAAAAATGACGTAATACCAATTAGGAAGGAATAAAAGAGTGATAAGGTGGTAAGGTGATAAAGTAGCTGCGCTATATATCAAAGAGTCTTATCCCGCTATCACCTTATCACCCTACCACTCTATCACACTTTATTCATACCCCATAAGAAACGAATATAGCTCCCCTCTTATCTAAAAACTATTTCCAAAACCTCTTCAGCCTTATTTATAATATAATTCGGGTGGAAAGTTTCCAGTTCGGCACGCGGGCGGAATCCCCAGGTTACACCGCAGGAAGTCACTTCCGCATGAATGGCAGTCTGCATATCCACACCGGAATCTCCTACGTAGAGAACATCTTTTTGGGAAATCTGTGCTATTTTCAGGATATCATATACCACAGTAGGGTCAGGTTTCACATTGACACCTTCACGTTGGCCAAATACAGCGGTAAAGCGGATATTGGGGAAATAGTGGGCAATAAGTTTTTCGGTAGCCGCTTGGTACTTGTTTGAAGCAACGGCCACTTGCAAACCTTTGGCTTGCAGTTCGTCCAAAAGTTCCGTAATGCCGGGGTAAGGACGACTCTTGTCGGCATTATGCTGGTCGTAATAAGGGACAAATTCTTTCCGTACACGCAAAACATTCTCTTCCGTTTTCTCACCTTCGGGCAAAGCGCGTTCAAACAGCTTATTGATGCCGTTGCCAACCATAAAGTTGTACTCTTCTTCTTTGTGGGTGGGGTATCCTAATGCTGTTAATGCATGGTTTGTACTTTGTGCCAAATCGGCGATGGTGTTTAGTAGGGTTCCGTCTAAATCGAATATTACTAATTTCTTCATACTTCTTTTTCTTTAATGAACACAAAGATACGACATTTCGTTCAAACAACCTGTTGATACAGATCAAAAGACGGTAACCCTGCAGGGGAACTTAGGTTACCTTACAGTATAACTTTGTTAACCCCACACGGTAACTCCATTTACATATTGAGGTAAAGGTCGTTACATCCCGAGGTAAAGAGCGTTACATCCCGGAGTAAAAGCCGTTACATCCTGCGGTAAAAGCCGTTACATTATGTGGTAAATAGAATGTAAATGCAAGTCTCTGATAATTAGCTGTATAAGTATTGTGGTATAGATTGCGGTGAATGTAAAACAGAGTGGAAATGAAAATTCCTCCTTACTGAAAACAGAGTTTCAATAAGGAGGAATAGATTGATTAGCTAAAGAGCCGATTATTATTTCTTTGTGATACGGAACCAGTCTACATCCGACCAGCCGCCATCATTGGTCGTAATTGCCGGACGTGTACAGAATGTACCTACCTTAACACCGATCCATTTGCCTTCTCTTGCCTGGAACGGTTTGCCAAGTGACTGGTATTTCTTACCGTCGAGGCTGTAACTGAAGTCACACATTACCAACAAGTCGTGTCCACCTTCGCTCTTGGAAATCTTTTTGCCGTCGCTGGTGAATTTTACTTTCAGGTAAATTGTGTTATCAGTCAGGTCTACTGTACCGTTTACTTCTTCCGGTGTACCCTTGTCAGCCTTCAGGCAGGATACTTGCGAGAGTACCAGACCTTTATCCGTATTCTCAAGGATCAATCCGGCGTAATCCATACCCATTACTACCAGTCCGGTACGTTCACCTTTATATTTCTCTACCGGTTTGAAGGTCAGCTTCATAGTAGCGGTGAGATTAGGTGCAGGAGCTTTTTGTAATAGCAGATTGGCTACATCAAACAGGTTCTTGTATTCCTTTACAACGGGGTAAGAATAAAGACGGACCATGCTTTGATCACCGGCATAATATGCCCATTTCTCATTGATATTGGCATGCCATTGCCACTGTGGTGACAAAGTGTATCCATCAAATTCGTCACTTTCCTGCGGAGTACAGATAGGATATGTCTTACCTACATTCGGCTTCTTGTAAGTCATTACAGGTTCACCACAACCGTCACCGTCTTTATCCATGCCGATTACAGGCCAGTCATTTACCCATTTCATCGGTTGCAGATGTACCAAGCGGCCATAAGCACCTACATCCTGGAAGTGCAGGAACCAGTCTTCTCCGGTCGGAGTATCTACCCATGCACCCTGGTGGGGACCGTTGACAGGGCTATCACCTTGTGCCAGCACTGTTTTCCATTCGTACGGGCCGTATACGTTTTTGGAACGCAGTACTACCTGCCAGCCTGTGGGTACGCCGCCTGCCGGATGGAAGATATAATAATATCCGTTACGTTTGTAGAACTTTGGACCTTCGCAAGTCTGGTGTGCTTCATGACCGTCGAATACAATGCGCGACGGGGTAATGGCTTTAGTTGCTTCGGCATTCAGTTCGCAGATGGTTATCACGCTTTTCAATTCGGCACGGCTGCCTGCATAAGCGTGTACCATGTATACTTTACCGTCCTCGTCCCAGAATGGGCAAGTGTCGATGATACCTTTTCCCGGCTTTACCAGCACAGGCTCGGTCCACGGACCTTTCGGGTCTTTGGCTTTCACCATGAAAGCACCCTGATCGGGGTCTCCCCAGAAGATGTAAAACTCCCCGTTGTGATGACGGATAGCAGGCGCCCATACGCGGTTACCGTGTTCGGGACGTTCGGGAGTTTCAATAGGTGGCAGTGCATAGGGTACGGCAGCACCAATGATACTCCAGTTCACCAAATCTTTGGAGTGAAGTATCTGAAGTCCGGGTAGACAGTTGAAACTGGAAGATGTCATGTAGAAATCATCTCCTACACGGCAGGCATCCGGGTCAGAATAGTCTGCATAGAGTACCGGGTTCTTGTACTTACCGTTTCCTTGGTCGGCTACCCATACTTCGGAAACATAGTTCTTTTGCTGTGCCGCCAATGGCAAGGCGAGCAACAGACAGAGACTCATTAGGGTCTTTCTTGCTTTCATGATACGTTTTTAGTTATTAGTTGTTTATCACCTTCACCACTGCCGGATGTTCCAGTTCTTCTTTCCATTCGCGGATATAGGCGAACCATGCTTCGGGAGTTTTATAACCGAAGGTTTCTTTCATGGAAGTGAATGTGATATTGTGGGTGAAGTATTTGTTGTCTTTGGCACCGATGGTGTACAGATAATTAACTTTATCTTTCACTTCATCTTTTACATATTTCTGAGGGATGTATGTGGCCAGGCCTACGGTTTCTTTGGCATACTTTACGGTGTCATTCACTGGCCAGTCAGTTCCCCAGCAACCTATCAGACCTTTGTGGTCGGAGTAAGATACGGAGCCTTTGATATCTATCACACCTGTACAGAAGACTTCGTCCTTCAATGGTTCTTCGAAGAATGTTTCTACAAATACATCGCGGTGTCCGCCGTAAAGGGTATAACGGTTCGTCATATTCAGTTCCGACCCCTGATATAGCCAGTCGGCTACTTCGATTTCGGAGATCGTGCGCACCGGACCATAGGCGATGATACGCTCAGTGAGTGTGGCAACGGGGGTGATATGGGTAGCTTTTTTGCCGTCCCAACCTTTTAGTGCACCTACACCACAACTGCCTCCTACCATGAGAACATCATCACCAAAGCCGCGTGCCAGTTGTTCGTCGGTTGGGTAGAATTGTGATTCTTTGATTTCAAAACCTTTGTTGAATTTACCATAGATGTCAACAGTCTGTTTGTGGTCGAAATACAGACGGTATGCCACCAGTTCGGATTCGAAAGCCGGACCGTGGTGGTGCATCTGGTTGTAAATGTTGCTGGTGCCCGGAATGGTTACCGACTGCACAGGTACATGTTTCCCTCTTTTGTCGCTGACCAGCATTTCTGCATATACGCGGGTCGGATAAGTCTTGTCGCTTTTGGCGGAAGACAAGGTAATGGTCAGCGTCTTTTTACCTTTGGCAGGCAGGTCGACGAGGAATGCCAGTTCATCCGGACGGCGGTCGCCGTTCAGGTCATCCAGTTGCGAGGGGATTTCTTCATTACCGTTCATGACAACAGCCGAGCGTACACGAAATTGAGGATTGATTTCACTCAGTTTGATTACTACCGGTTCGTCTGCTTTTGCCTTGTTCCAGGTGTTGCTTACTTCCACTGTAAAACTCTTTTTTGTCTCTTGTGCCTCTGCAGCTACCGAGAGAGTACACAATAATAGCAATGCTGTAAAGATTTTCTTCTTCATGGTTTTTAAGTATATAACTAATTTGCTACAAAATTAGTGCAAACCTCGCGTAATTCCTTTTTTATTTTGATATAAATACTGCTGGCTTTGGGGGAATGATTGGTTTTGTATAATTCCTCTATATACCAAAGGCAAGGAAATGGTGATTGCATTACTATTTATCCGTTGGCGAAATTAGTTTATATCTGAAAAGCATGTCTATTTATAAATCTATATTCAGAACTTTAGCCGCAGAGTTATTGTATGTCTTTCCGTTTACTTTCAGGCCTTTGGCTTTCTGTACCTGCAAGGGTGTACCTTTAGTTTCTATCTTTACATTTTCAATAGATACGTTTTCTGCCTGACTGATGACGATACCTTGTTTGGCGTCTGTAACTACAACGTCCTTCACATATACATTGCGGATAGGCATTTCAGGCAGACCATTGAAGAACATGGCACGTCCGGCACCTTTACAGGTAACATTCGTAATGTGAATATTACGGAAAGCGGGAGTCTCTTCTGTTACAGTTGGAATAGATGATTTCATTCTTCCTTCCAGTTCTTCTTCTGATTCTTCGCCCGCACCTTTACCACCATAGAAAAGATCGAACAGCAATGCTTCGTGAGGAATGTCAATCATATTGATATTGTGGATGTAAATGCCTTCCACTACACCACCGCGTCCACGAGTACTCTTGAAGCGCAAACCTACGTCTGTGCCGAGAAATGTACAGTCAGTTACATAGACATTCTTTACACCACCGGACATTTCACTTCCTACGACGAAACCGCCATGACCATGTAATACGGTATTGTTTTTAACAATCACGTTCTGGCAAGGCTCGCCACGTTTACGACCGTCTTCGTCTTTTCCTGACTTGATACAAATAGCATCGTCACCGGCATCAAAGATATTGTTGATAATCAATGCATTCTTGCATGATTCCAAGTCCAATGCATCTCCGTTCTGGGAATACCAGGGATTGAAGACCTTCACATTATGGATTGTGATATGTTCGCAGGATAGTGGATGCAGACACCAGCTGGGGGAGTTTTTGAAAGTAACACCTTCCAATAATACCCTTTTGCTCTTAACTATATTCAATAATACCGGACGCAACCATGGACGAATCTCATTCCATTCTTCATCCGTTTCAATGCCTTCGGGATTATTGAAGTCCTTGGTAGCCATAGCGCCTTTTAGTGCACCTGCAGTAGGGTACCAGATACTACCTGCTTCATCGACTACTCCACCCGAATTAACCAAGCTATTCCATTGACTGGAAGTTAGTTTACCCTTCTTTACCGGGCGCCAGCTATCACCAGAACCATCGAATACACCATTTCCTGTAATGGCTATGTTTTCTGCATTCCAGGCGGAAATAGGAGATTGACAACGACGTGTATTTAATCCTTCGAAAGAAGTTTCAATAATAGGATAGGCTTCAAAATCATCAGTAAATAGTATCAGAGCATTCATTTCCGTATACAGATTGACATTGCTCAACAGTTCGATAGGACCGGTCAGCCATAAACCTCCGGGGATAACTACCTTACCACCGCCTTTTGCATTTACCGCTTTGATAGCATCGTTGATGGCCTTGGTATTCAATACGATACCATCTCCTTTCGCTCCAAAGTCTATAATGTTGACTGTATAATCCGGAAAAGCGGGTTGTTCCACTTTCGGCATATCGAAAGGTAAATTCTCATAGATACTTTCATCTATATAATTTCCGTTTTGGGCGTTTACCGTATTCTGTACAGGTAATAACGGAAAGGATAGCGCTGTTAGCACCAATAGTTTTTTGACAAATGTGTTCATCTGTGATACTATATTTTAGTTATAAGTTATTCTTTATAAGTTATTCATTGCGGATTAACAGGTTTCTTCAACTTCCAACTTTTCATTTTTATTATCCTCCCGCAAACGGCTCTCCCGAGTGGTTTGCGAAAGAAATAATAAGTTAACCTAATTCTAACCTTAAATAAATATTATGAAAAAACCTCTTAATTACCGTTTGCAAATGTATCGGGCTTTAGCTGAAACCATGTGCACAATTTGTTGGTTTAGGTGGATTTTTTGTGGTTTTGGCCTTTTCTTTGTACACTTTCGGGGTTTTTATGCAGAAAGTTCATATCTTTAAATAAGATAGGCGGCATTTCAGCATAGCAAAAATAAGCAAGCTTATTTTGCTATGCGTTCAATTTGCACTATCTTTGCGGCCTCAAAAACAGTAAACGAGGTGATAAGATACAAGTCGACGGGGAAAGGTACATAGAAGTAATACCTTGTTGACTTGCTTGCTGAAACCTCGCAAACTTTAATATTATAGGTATGAGTTACAATTTGTTGAAAGGAAAAAGAGGCATTATTTTCGGTGCTCTGAATGAGCAGTCCATTGCCTGGAAAGTAGCTGAAAAAGCTGTAGAAGAGGGTGCAATAATCACCTTGTCAAACACTCCGGTAGCAGTTCGCATGGGCGAAGTTTCTGCACTGGCAGATAAATTGCAATGTGAAGTTATCCCTGCTGACGCAACCAGCGTAGAAGATTTGGAAAATGTATTCAAACGCTCCATGGAAGTATTGGGCGGTCCAATTGATTTTGTACTTCACTCTATCGGTATGTCTCCGAACGTTCGTAAGAAACGCACATATGATGACCTGGATTATGATATGCTGGGTAAGACTCTTGATATTTCTGCCGTATCTTTCCATAAGATGATACAAGCGGCTAAAAAACTGAATGCAATTGCCGATTATGGTTCAATCCTTGCATTGAGTTATGTGGCTGCACAACGTACTTTCTACGGATACAACGATATGGCTGATGCAAAAGCATTGTTAGAGTCTATTGCGCGTAGTTTTGGTTATATCTATGGTCGTGAACATAATGTACGCGTCAATACCATTTCACAGTCTCCTACGATGACAACTGCCGGTTCCGGTGTGAAAGGTATGGACAAGCTGTTCGACTTTGCCAACCGTATGTCCCCACTGGGTAATGCATCGGCAGACGAATGTGCTGACTATTGCATCGTAATGTTCTCTGACTTGACTCGTAAGGTAACTATGCAGAACCTGTTCCATGATGGTGGTTTCTCCAGCGTCGGAATGAGTTTGCGTGCTATGGCTACTTATGAAAAAGGGCTGGATGAATATATGGATGAGAATGGGAATATTATATACGGTTAATATATAATGATTAACGGTTAGTGATGAGTGATTAGTGACTATACAGCATGATGTTGTAGGGAAGTTAATCACTCATCATTCGTTTTTATCATTTATCACTAATAATTAATCATTTATCAACGTGGAAACTGCTCTTTATCTTTTACCTGTTACTTTAGGTGATACGCCGATTGAAACGGTATTGCCTTCTTATAATAAGGAAATTATTTTAGGTATTCGTCATTTCATAGTGGAGGATGTGCGCTCTGCGCGTCGTTTTCTGAAGAAAGTGGATCGGGAAATAGATATTGATGCGTTAACTTTTTATCCGTTGAATAAACATACTTCGCCTGAAGATATTTCCGGTTACTTGAAACCATTGGTAGCAGGGCAGTCCATGGGAGTGATTTCTGAGGCTGGTTGTCCGGCTGTGGCTGATCCGGGAGCGGATGTAGTAGCGATTGCACAGCGAAAGAATTTAAAGGTGGTTCCTTTGGTGGGCCCTTCTTCCATAATCATGTCTGTGATGGGGTCAGGCTTTAATGGACAAAGTTTTGCTTTCCATGGTTACCTTCCTATTGAACCGGGCGAACGTGCTAAAAAACTAAAGACTCTGGAACAACGGGTCTATGCTGAACAGCAAACCCAACTTTTTATTGAAACTCCTTATCGCAATAATAAAATGGTAGAAGATATCCTGAGTAACTGTCGACCGCAAACCAAACTCTGTATTGCTGCAAATATTACGTGTGAGGGAGAGTATATCAAAACCAAGACTGTAAAAGAGTGGCAAGGTAAAGTACCTGATCTTTCTAAAATTCCTTGTATTTTTCTCTTGTATAAATAACATCTTTCAGGTGTTCGTATTCGTTCTCGAAGCAACAACTGAAAAAGTTCTTGTCTAAATTGTGTTCTATTTGCTGGAAGGTCCATAGCTTTCCATCTCTGGTTTGTTTGTCCCGCAAAAGATTCTCGTCTTCTATTTCAATAAGGAAAAGATAGATCAGACGATTGGTTACTTTATTCTCAAAATGATACATGATATTAAACTGCAAATCCTGTATAGGGGCTTGCGGAAACGATTGTTTAACGAGCCGCACAATGGCTTGCTCCAAAGTTTCTCCATATAAAAGATAACATTCCAACGGTATATCTACTTTCCCGGCATCCAGCATACAACGCTGAGATCTTGGACGGAGATACAACATACCATTGTGGGAAACGGCGATACGGATCACCGGGTTGATATATTCATTCTTCTGGTTAATGGCATCCACTGCCAGACTTCTGCCGATTACATCTCCTTTGGTATTCACAATAGGAACAAAGGCTGTATGCTCCATCATAATGTTGAAATACAGAATACCGAACTGGTTGAACAATATGCTTAGCAGGAATACAGCAGGTGGGCAATAGCGGAACAAGACATCACGGGATGTTTCGCTCAAGGGACCTGGTAGTAAAATTGCGATGAAAATGGCAAAGAAATGGAGGAAAGCAATGATTATTGTTACCCTTGTAGAAACGATAGCAGATTCTGCCCCTTGTGCAAAAAGTTGTTTGCAGCATTTCTTTGATTGGGAAATCTGGTGGGCGAGAAATCTTTTTCTATTCAGGAAGATGACAACTATCGGTATCAGAGCACTGATTTCCAATGTCAGTGGTAGCATTTCATGCGAACTGCAATCGCCAAATAATAGGGTCGTAAAAGTTAATAGCAGGAGCATTCCTGTAGTACAGTAAAGCAGAAAGTTTGGAATCTTGGCCCCTTTACCCCACATTGTATATAGGCTATAGAGGACTCCAACACCTGCACCGATGTAGATGGAAATGTCCTGGGTCGTAAATTCGCATAATACAATGGATACGATAACAGGAATAAATCCCAAAGACATATTAAATTTAGATGATAGAACTCCTTTTTTAGACATTGCTAACTTTATTTTGCCGTTACTTCATACATAACAAATAAGTAGAGCAATTAGTTTTTATTCTGTTCCTTTTTTATAGAACCGAATTTGTTTCTCGGCATGATAAGAAGAACGCACCAGCGGTGCACTCTCCACCTGGTCGAAACCTTTAGCGAGTCCTTGCTCTTTATACGAAACGAATTGTGTAGGAGTAACGTATTCTGCCACAGGATAATGCTTATGCGAGGGTTGCAGGTATTGGCCGATAGTCAGTATCTGGCAGCCTGCCTGGCGCAAGTCATCCATCAACTCTTCCACTTCTTCCGGTGTCTCTCCCAGTCCTACCATAATACCCGATTTGGTAGTTGTTCCGCTTGCAGCTACCTGGCGTATAACTTCCAGACTTGTTTCATAACGGGCAGCACTACGAACCAGGGGACTGATGCGTTTTACAGTCTCCATGTTGTGGGAGATGATTTCCGGACGGGCTTCAATAACTTGAGCTACCAATTCTTTTCTTCCTTGGAAATCGGGGATCAGTACTTCTACTGTCGTCTCTGGGTTGAGGCGTTTGATTTCCTGAATGGTACGAGCCCAATGTGCAGCTCCGAGATCAGGCAAATCGTCCCGGTCTACGGAAGTGATGACTGCATGAGATAATTTCATCAATGCTATGGATTCAGCCACATGAGTAGGCTCATTCGGATCCAATGGCAAAGGTCTGCCTGTTTGTGTGTTACAAAATTTACAGCAACGGGTACAGATATCACCTCCTATCATGAAGGTGGCGGTTCCTTTTCCCCAGCATTCGCCCATATTGGGGCAACGTCCGCTGCTGCAAATGGTGTGCAGGCAGTGGGAGTCAACGATACGTTTGGTTTCCGTATAACGTTCGTTGGCTCCAATGCTTATCTTGAGCCATTCGGGCTTACGTACTCTATCTTTCATTTCAGCTCTCTTTCAAAGAAATTCGTCAGCTTCGTATACAGATGATAGCGGGTGTTTCCACCATAGATACCATGGTTACGGTTGGTATACACCTGCATGTCGAACTGTTTGTTCAGTTGTACCAGATGTTCTGCGTATTCTGCACAGTTCTGGAAATGAACATTGTCATCAGCCATACCATGTACCAGCAAAAGGTTTCCGTTCAACTGATTGGCACGAGTGAAAGCGGAGGAACTTTTATAGCCTTCGGCATTCTCTTTGGGAGTACGCATGAAACGTTCTCCGTATATCGTATCGTAATAATTCCAATCGGTAACAGCTGCTACGGCAACTCCGGCTTTGAATACGGGAGTACCTTCACTCATACTCATGATGGTCATGTATCCACCATAGCTCCATCCCCAGATGCCGATGCGGCTCTTGTCTACATAGGATTGGCTACCCATATACTGGGCTGTTGCCACCTGGTCTTTTGCTTCCTTCACGCCCAGGTTCAGGTAAGTGCATTTTTCGAAGTCTGCACCACGTCCGCCTGTACCGCGTCCGTCTACACAGACCACGATAAAGCCGCGGCTTGCCATATAGGTTTCCCAACTGATACTCCATGTGTCGAGCACTTGTTGTGAACCGGGACCGCTGTATTGATACAGCAATACAGGATATTTCTTGGATGCGGAGAAATCCGTAGGTTTCATCATCCAGCCGTTCAAAGTTACTCCGTCTTGAGTCTGGAAGGTAAAGAATTCCTTTTGAGGTACGTTGTATTGTGCCAGGGTCTTTTTCAGATTATCATTGGTAACGAGTGTACTCAGCACCTTACCGGTATTGTCGTTTAGAGTAATGACAGTGGGAGTACTCAGATTAGAGTAACGATTCATATAGTACTTCATATTCGTACTGAACTGGGCAGTATTGATACCGGGTTGTGCAGACAATTTGGTCTTTTTCCCTTTACGGTCTATCTTGTATACAGCTTTCCGCAGGGGACTTTCTTCATTACTGGTGAAGTAGAAGCTGTCATCGTCGGCATCCCAGCCTAAGAAATCTTTCACTTCATAGTTTCCGGCAGTAACTTGCTTAAGCAGGTTGCCCCCCATGCTATACCAATATAGATGATTGTAACCACTCTTTTCGCTTACAAAACTGAAATTCTCCGGATAGAAGATGATATTATCAAATACGGCTTCCTTTATATAAGCATCGCTTTCGTCGCGCAGCACTTGTTTGCAAACAGTGGAACGTGGGTCACCAAAGTACATATCAAGGCGGTTCTGGTGGCGGTTCAGCGTTATAATAGCCAATTTGTTAGGATCATGTGTAAAGCGGATGCGCGGAATATATCCATCGGCATCCATCGGTACCTGCATTTTACGTGTCACTTTCGATTTGATATCAAACGTATGTACAGACACTTTAGAGTTAGCTTCTCCGGTCTTTGGATATTTATAGGTGTAATCTCCCGGATACTTTTCGAAAGCTGTGATATGAGGATTGCTTCCTGCAAAGACGGGAAAACTGTAAGAGGGCACCTCTGTCTCATCAAAACGAATATAAGCAATCATCTTGCTGTCGGCACTGAATTCCAGTGCACGGTTGAAGGAGAACTCTTCTTCATATACCCAATCGGGGATACCATTCAATACGGCATTACGTTTACCATCCTCTGTCACCTGACTTTCGCTGTTACCATACAGGAATTTGACCAGATAAATGTTGTTATCCCGCACGAAGGCAACCATGGTGCCGTCCGGTGAGAATACCGGCACCTGCTGCGGACCACCGTCTGAGAGCTTTTCTACAATGTTATTGATTTCTCCGTTGATATTCCGTTTCAGACTGTATATATAATGTACAGCTGTATAAGAATGGCGATAGATTGGTGTCGTTTCTGTTGCAATAAGTAATTTGGTGCCATCCGGTGAGAAACTATAACTATCGAATGTCTTGAATGTACATTCACGGGCAGTGGCAGCATCAAACAGTACTTCCACCGGTTTGCCTGTTTTGAAAGAGTATTTGATAATCTGTGTTCCTTCCGGATTCATCTGTGAATAATGTTCTCCGTCTCCGGGAATGGGAATGACTCCGTAAATGTTTTCTGCGCGGAATTTCCCCGATACAATGTCTTTTAAATCAAGTGCCTGGCCGCTTTGTGCGAAACTTGCCAATGTGCAGAGGCAAAGAAGAATTGCAATACTTATCTGTTTCATAATTGGGTTTTGATTTCTTTAGAGGGCAAATATAGAGATAAATAAAAGAAAGACTATAATAAGGTGGCGCACATCTTGCGTATTTCGTGCAACCTGTTGGCCAGTGCGCTTTCTTTACGAGCAACAGCCATGTTATAACGAGTTTGCATATTAACGAGTAGTTCCGCATTAATATCCAAAGCAGCTTCCACCATTAAAGCAAAGTCACTGGTTACGGGACGTTTCCCATTCAGTATCTCATTGAGCATAGTATAGGATACTCCTAAAACTTCTGAAAATTTCTTTTGGGAAATTTTACGGCATTCTAATTCTTCTTTCAAAACATCTCCCGGATGAGTTGGTATTCTCTTTATTGTATCCATAATTCTATTGATAATGATTGGTTATATCCAATACGGTACATATGGTTAAAACAGTCTCATTTCCTTCTTGCTTTACTTTGAATTCCAGTCGGTAATGATAGTCTATGCGTATGGAAAAACTGTCCTTACCACTCAGTGCCTCAAAATTCAATGAGTTGAAGACAAATAAGTCCTCAATTCTTGTTGCTCCCATTAAGGTATCTATACGTTTCTGGTATTTCTTTATTACAGATGTATCAAAGCGATGTTTTTTGTTTTTGCATTTGCCATCTTCATAAAGCTCACGCAGATAGTCTTTATCGTATTCAATAACCATTGTCTAACATTTATGCTACAAAGATAATCCTATTTTGATATATTCACTCATTTAGTGAATCTTTTTTCATTTTATTCATAAAGAAAAGCCCGTCCAGCTTTGTGGGGGCAAAGCTGAAACGGGCTACCGTCACTCATAGATAATGATTGAATTTTCTATTGGTTAGAGGATTTTTACTTTCTTCTGATATTCGGCAATAGCAGCATCTAGTCGTTCGTGGGCTGTCGTGTCTCCCGGAACGTTGTGAGACGGATGGATATACAGATGCACACCGCGATCTGCCAGAATCTCGGCAACTGTGGTGATAGTCATCCATACCATGGTAACGAAACTCAGGGTTGACAACGGACCTACTTTATCGAAATGATTCTTCAGAGGCACGGAAGCGTCTACTAAGGGCACGCAGGAATCTACTACAATATCAGCAAGCTGGAACAGGTTCTTACCGCTGGAATGGCGGCTTGCTTTGTCACCTGTTTCTCCTGCCGAGCCGTAAACAATTACTTTCATGCCACGTTTCTTGGCTTCCAATGCGATGTCGATATTTACTGCGTTGATACCTGTGTGAGAAAATATCCAAATGCAATCTTTAGCGTCGAAATCATAGTTCTTCATAATTTCCTGTCCGTATCCTTCAGCTCTTTCCAGGAACAGGAATTGGTGGATACCCATCTGGCCGATGATTTGTGTAAAGAATGTCAGCGGGAGTTCGCACAGCGGGTGGAAACCGACGAAACTACCGATACGCGGATACATTTCCTCAACAGGGATAGTGGCATGGCCACATCCGAACGTGTGTACCCAACGACCGGCTTCGATAGAATCTGCCATAACGGTGGCTGCCTTTTTGATATTCTCCAATTGCGTGGCTTCCAGTTTTTCCATGATGCCATGCGCGTTTTTTAACCATTCAAGTGCTAACATAATTTTCTGTTTTTTTAGGGGGTAAATAATTTCTTTTATTTGAGTGAACGTTTAAACAATAGAAGCATAATCAGCAGTGAAACTATCATCATATACGGGTATACAACGATGCCGTATCCCTGTGAGATAATTCCGGTGAGGCTGTTCAGTAGTGTCTGTCCGATAAGAGCGATAACAAGGGCTACACTGAATGCCGTTCCCGATAAGGAGGCATAACGACTGCCGATAATGCTGAGTATGACCGGGAAAGTGGATGCCAGCCCTGCCCCGATAAGTGCCATACCTATGGCAGCACGTGCAAAACCGGGTGCGAATGTCAAGAGTGCAAAGCCTGCTACAGCAGTAATCAAACTGGTTCGCAGAACTGTCTCTTGCTTAATCTTCTTGAAAAGGACTACCAGTAACAGGCGGGCAACGGTCAATCCGGCTACCATGCAAGTCAGCGCTATAAGTGCCCGGTTTTCGGGGATGCCGGTGGTTTGTCCCAAATAAAGGGTAGTCCAGTTGTTACAAACTCCTTCAATGCCACTTTGGAAAAAGAGGATGAAGCTAAGCAATAATAAACTACTTTCCTTTAATAGTCCCAATCCTTCCTTAATAGGGAATCCTTGCGGTTGTTTCGGGGCGGGGAAGCGGATGCCAAGGCAGAACAAAATGCCAATCAGCATGATCATACCTGTACCTTGCAGGATGATTTCAAAAGAATAGTATTCAGCCAGGAAGCTTAACAGTACGGGAATACCCAATGCACCGATGCCATAGAACGCTCCGAGCAGGCTGAGACGCGAGCCTTTTTCTGCTTCGTCGGAGATATCTGCTACCAAAGCATTGGTTTCACCATTCAGGATACCACCTCCCAATCCGATTCCTATAATAGAGACCTGTAATAGCGGAATACTTGTGAAGAAAGCAATTCCTTCCAGTCCGAACAGCACAATTAGACAACTGAGTAGCAGTAGTGCTTTATGGCCAAAGCGGTCTACAATAGGACCGAAAAGCAGGGAACCTCCCAGTAGGCCGAGAGGCAGGAACGTCACCAGTGCAGTTGCCTGGAGATTGTCCAGAGTCAGTTTGGTAGTGAGGGATGGTAGTACCGCCCCCAAAGTGATCATCGAAATGCCAAAGAAGCACATGCCGATGCACGCAGCTGTGAATACCAGATTCTTGTTGTAACTACTCATATCAATAAAGATGATAAGGTGATAAAATAATAAGGTGATAAGGCGGGGAGATTACTCATACAGGTGCTTTTTGATAGCAAGAAAAGCAGCTCCTATCAGTCCGGCATTACCGGACAACTGAGAGGCAACAAATTCCACCTGTTTGATGCTGAGCGGTTGTGCCCATTTGCAGGCTTCTTTGTAGATATCGTCTATGAAGATGGAGGCAGGGCCGAATACACCGCCTCCCCAGATTATTTTTTGCGGGTTTAGTAAGCTGACCAGGTTAGCCGAAGCCATTCCCCACATTTCTATAGCCTTGTGCAAGACAGAAACAGCAATCGGATCGCTCTCATTGTATGCATTGAATACGTCGTAAGCCGAAATCCGGCAGATCGGTTTCTGGCGCAAGCGCCCTTTATAAGCTTTATTTGCACGGACTGCGTCCCGTACTCTGGCTCCAATTCCATTTCCTGAGGCATAGTATTCAAAACAGCCGCAGGCATCATATGCTTCTTTATAAGGCGGTTGCAGTGCCATCCAGCCAGTGGCGCCGATGATATCGTTTGCCCCGTGCAATACGTGCCCGTCAATGATGATTCCTGCACCTATACCTGTGCCTACGGCAATGAACACTGCGCTGTGGCATTCTTGGGCTGCTCCCTGCCACATCTCTCCATACATATAGCAGGTGCGGTCACTGTCGATATAAATTTCAATACCCGGCGCGGTCACGGTACGCAGTACTTCCTGTAGCGGATAGTTTTCCCAACTAGGGATATTCGGAGCCCATACGCGGCCTGTTTGCGAATAAACGATGCCGGGTACACATACACCGACACCATCAATTTGAATGCGGCTTCTGCGGGCAATAGTCAGTAACTTAGCGAGAATTTCTGCAGCAAGCTTGCCTACTTCATGTCCTGTTCTTCCTTTTAGCAGGCGTTTCCGGTTGAACAACATACTTCCGTCGGGGAGGAAAATAGCACTGGCTATTTTGGTGCCGCCTATATCGAGAGCGATAGTAGCCATGGTAATTATAGTATTAATAGGTTGATTGACCGAGGTTTTAGGCAAAGCTATGAATTTATTTCGTTTTCCATGCCTGTAAACGGAAGAAAATGTGTGTAAAATACGTCACTAATCATTAAAATGTATTTAGCGGAGTGCCCCTTTTACGTATATTTTATGAGGTAGGATATTGATAATCTGTAGGTGCAACATTTTTTAGTGCAGGTGAAAAATATTTATTTTATGTTCGTTAACAAATAGGCGGTTTGTGTATTGCAAGGTTATGATAGTACGGTGCGTAAACTAACTGAATAGAGACCAAAACCGGGGTTGGAAAGTATCTGGGTCGTATCAACTCCGTAGCAAATTCGGTTAGAAGTACCGCTATCCGAGTTTGCTACGGAGCAAATAGGGATTTGAACCCTCTTTGATACGGTTCTTACAGGATGCTGGACAGCCTCTAATTCCGTTAACGGGTTTACTCCTTTTTTTAATAGGAAAGAGAAGGTGAAGGATAAGTCAGACTTAAATACACTTTAATTCTGAGGAAGGTGTATCAGTGTGAACAGTTCTGAATTATTCTTTTATTTGTAAACACAAAATAGCTTACTATTCAAAGAAAAGACTTATTTTTGTCATTAAATAACAGGGATATGGATACCTCACCTATACTATATAATGAATTTACACTCTTTCTGAAGCGTTATTTTCCGTATAAGGTACAGAAGATATCGCTCAATGCCGGTTTCACCTGTCCAAATCGAGACGGTTCAAAGGGATATGGCGGCTGTACCTACTGCAATAACCAGACTTTCAATCCAGAATATTGCCGTACGGAAAAGTCCGTTACCCAGCAACTGGAAGAAGGAAAGATATTCTTTGCACATAAGTATCCTGAGATGAAGTACCTTGCTTACTTCCAGGCATATACTAATACTTACGGTGAGTTAGAAGCCTTGAAGCGGAAATATGAAGAAGCACTTACAGTTCCAGATGTAGTCGGTCTGGTCATCGGCACCCGGCCGGATTGCATGCCGGATGCATTGCTTCATTATTTGGAAGAGATCAATAAGCACACCTTTCTGCTGGTGGAATATGGCATTGAGAGCACGAATGATGCTACATTGTGCCGTATCAATCGCGGACATACTTATCAGGATACGGTAGATGCGGTAGAACGCACTGTCGGCTGTGGTATTCTTACAGGTGGGCACGTTATACTGGGACTTCCCGGAGAAAGACACGAAGATTTGGTGGCACAAGCTTCTGCTCTGTCACGTATCCCCCTTACTACTTTGAAAATGCATCAGTTACAACTGATACGCGGCACCCGGATGGCACATGAATATGAACAACATCCCGAGGATTTCCATCTGTTTGACGTAGAAGAATATATTGACTTGGTAGTGGACTACATCGAGCACCTACGCCCGGATTTGGTATTAGAACGCTTTGTCTCACAGTCTCCTAAAGAATTGTTAATAGCGCCCGACTGGGGACTGAAAAATTATGAATTTAACCACCGTATACAAAAAAAAATGCGCCAGCTTGGAGCTTATCAGGGAAAGAAATATGAAATGTGAGAAAAAAGCCTTATTTTTGCGGCTGTTTGAATGTAGAATCAATCTAAATAAAGAAGTTTTATGAACCAGAAGACTATGATAAAAGGAAAAATACACTATGTGGGAGTAAATGACCGTAACAAACACCTGTTTGAAGGTTTGTGGCCATTACCTTATGGAGTGTCTTATAACTCTTACCTGATAGACGACGAAACAGTGGCTCTGATTGATACGGTAGATGCTTGCTATTTTGAGGTATATCTCCGTAAAATAAAAAGTATCATAGGTGAACGCCCTATCCAATACCTTATCATCAACCATATGGAGCCCGATCATTCCGGTTCTATCCGCCTCATTAAGCAGCATTATCCCGATATTGTTATTGTAGGTAACAAGCAAACTTTCGGTATGATCGAAGGTTATTATGGAGTGACAGGTGAACAATACATTGTGAAAGATGAAGACTTCCTGGCATTAGGACATCATAAACTACGTTTTTATCTGACTCCCATGGTGCACTGGCCCGAAACCATG
This sequence comes from Bacteroides sp. AM16-24, assembly GCF_003471885.1. Lineage (NCBI taxonomy): Bacteria > Pseudomonadati > Bacteroidota > Bacteroidia > Bacteroidales > Bacteroidaceae > Bacteroides > Bacteroides sp. AM16-24. Next base: position 166,182 of record NZ_QRKI01000007.1, on the reverse strand, counting down.
ATGACTTTCGACGAAACGGAAGGTATACTATTCTCCGGCGACGGCTTCGGCTGTTTCGGTACATTGGATGGCGGCTTCCTCGATACTCGCATCAATACCGACCGTTATTGGGACGAAATGGTGCGTTACTACTCTAATATTGTAGGCAAATACGGTTCTCCGGTACAGAAGGCTTTGCAAAAGCTGGGCGGTTTGCACATTACGACTATTTGTTCTACTCATGGTCCTGTTTGGACAGATAATATTAGTAAAGTAATAGGCATTTATGATAAACTGAGCCGTTATGCTGCCGATGAAGGTGTGGTAATTGCCTATGGCTCCATGTATGGCCATACGGAACAGATGGCAGAAGCTATTGCTGCTGAACTTTCAGCACAAGGCATCAAGAACATTGTGATGCATAATGTAAGCAAGAGTAATCCTTCTTATATTATTGCAGACATTTTTAAATATCGTGGCTTAATTATTGGTAGCCCTACTTACAGTAACCAGATTTATCCGGATATAGAATCTTTACTCTCTAAGATATTGATTCGTGAGATAAAAGGTCGCTATCTGGGTTATTTCGGTTCGTTCACCTGGGCAGGCGCTGCGGTGAAACGTATGGCAGAGTTTGCAGAAAAGAGCAAATTTGAAATTATAGCCGATCCTGTAGAGATGAAACAGGCAATGAAGGATATCACTTACGAACAATGCGAACACCTGGCACGTTCTATGGCAGACCGCCTGAAGAAGGACAGGGAATAATTGACTGAAAATACCCCTAATTTATTAACCTGATAAAAAACAATTGCAATGAGATTAATCATTCAACCGGATTATCAATCCGTATCTAAGTGGGCTGCTCACTATGTAGCTGCTAAAATTAAGGCTGCTAATCCGACGCCTGAAAAACCGTTTGTCCTGGGTTGCCCTACCGGTTCATCACCGCTTGGCATGTACAAGGAGTTAATCGACCTGAACAAGAAAGGAATTGTTTCCTTCCGGAATGTAGTTACTTTTAATATGGATGAATATGTCGGCTTGCCGAAAGAACATCCCGAAAGCTACTATTCTTTCATGTGGAATAATTTCTTCAACCATATTGATATCAATCCGGAGAATACCAATATCCTGAATGGTAATGCTGCCGATCTGGATGCTGAGTGTGCCCGTTACGAAGAGAAGATCAAATCTTATGGTGGTATCGACCTCTTTATGGGTGGTATTGGTCCCGACGGACATATTGCTTTCAACGAACCGGGTTCTTCTTTGTCTTCCCGTACACGTCAGAAGACGCTGACGACGGATACTATCATCGCCAATTCCCGTTTCTTTGATAACGATGTGAATAAAGTGCCTAAAACAGCCTTGACAGTAGGCGTAGGTACGGTACTTTCAGCTAAGGAAGTGATGATTATTGTAAACGGACATAATAAAGCTCTTGCACTCTATCATGCTGTAGAAGGTGCCATCACACAAATGTGGACCATCAGTGCGTTGCAAATGCATGAAAAAGGTATTATTGTTGCTGACGATGCAGCTACTTTTGAATTGAAAGTAGGCACCTATCGCTACTTTAAGGATATTGAAGCAGACCACTTGGATCCGGCTTCTTTGCTGAAGTAAATCTTCATATAAAAGTGAATTGCGCAATTCGTTTTCTGCTGATAAGTGTGAAGCGGGTTGCGCATTTCTTTTCTGAATTGTCCACCTTTCATTAGAAAAATCTCTTTTTTAATGAGGTAATGTGCTGAAAATTAATTGTCTTTTGGATGTTAATTTTGTCCACTCTCTTTTGCTTGTTATTATCTTTATCATTCCTATCTTTATAGCTTCGAAATGAATGAATCGTTTGAATATGAATGATGCGGATTGCTCCTTTGATGACTTGCTGTGCCAATCTCTCTCATTATTCCACCAGTTCCGGTTGTATGACGACCATGTGGAAGAGGATAATGCTTTTAAATTCTTGAGAGAAGCGGAAAAAGTAGTCGCTGATAATAAAGATGGAGTCTGTGTGGCTAAATTGGGATGTGTAATAGAATGCCTTGCACACAGGTTTTATATAAATGATAATACAGACGGCATATTGGAAGAAGTGGATACTTTCCTGATTAAATTCTGGAAAGGGATAAAACAGCCTTCTTCCGAGGCATTCATTGCTTCTTTATGGGTTGGAGAATATTTTCTTTTGCGTTTGAAAAATCCGGAATCCCGTTTCCGTAGCCGTAGTAAGAAGATGGTTTCTAAAATTCTGTCGTTTATGGCAGATATGCTTCGTAAACCGGAAAAACAAAAGACATGTACCCTTTCTTCTGTCGTTGTTCTTGAAGAAACCGTCGATTGGATTAAAGAAATATGTGATATGCATATTTGTGAAAAGCAGATTGTCGTTTTGCTGGAGAGGCTTTATCATCTTCAGGAAATAGGGATGTTACAGCAAGAGGAAGATGAAACAAAAAATACTTTGAGGCAGCAAATGTGGGATTTTTATTATTGAATGTTATCTTTGTAGCTTCTAACATTCTTATTAACTTTATCTATATTATGAAGAAGTCTATACTTTTGCTTTTTATACTTTTCTGTTTATCATGTATCATTCCGGTGGTCCGGGCTGCAGATACAATTTTTATCCGTGAGACACAAGTTCCGGTTTTGATAGAAAGAGTGGATAATGTATTGTTCTATTTGCGTTTGGATGCTAAGGAAAGTACGATGTTGAACAGAGTCATTCTGAATTTTAGAGAAGATACTAATCTTTCTGATATCCAATCGGTAAAGCTTTACTATAGTGGCACTGAAGCCTTGCAGGATAGAAATAAAGGGCGCTTTGCTCCCGTAGAATACATATCAAGTCATACTGCCGGAAAGACTTTGGCGGCAAATCCTTCCTATTCCATTAAAAAGGCGGAAGTGATTAGACTCCAAAAACGCCTTATTCTCGATGCTAACCAGAGTTTGTTTCCGGGGATTAACTTCTTCTGGGTCAGTTTACAGATGAAACCGGAAACTTCGTTGGATGCTAAGGTCAGAGCGGCCATTGCTTCGGTTACTCTGGATGGCAAAGAAGCACCTCTAAATGTTGTTTCTCCGCAAAATATTGAGCATCGGATGGGGGTGGGGGTACGTCATGCAGGCGATGATCATTCGGCAGCATATCGTATTCCGGGATTGGTGACTACTAATAACGGAACTTTGTTAGGCGTTTATGATGTACGCTATAACAGCAGTGTCGATCTTCAAGAACATGTAGACGTCGGTTTAAGTCGTAGTACGGATGGGGGAAAGACGTGGGAAAAGATGCGCCTCCCTTTGGCTTTTGGTGAAATGGGTGGACTGCCTTCGGCACAGAATGGGGTGGGTGATCCGTCTATATTGGTGGATACGAAGACTAATAATGTATGGATAGTTGCCGCTTGGATACATGGTATGGGAAATCAACGTGCCTGGTGGAGTTCACATCCGGGATTGGATCTGAATCATACGGCACAACTTGTCTTGGCCAAGAGTACGGATGATGGTAAAAGTTGGTCAGCCCCTATTAACATTACTGAACAAGTGAAAGATCCTACTTGGTACTTCTTGTTGCAAGGACCCGGACGTGGAATCACAATGGAAGATGGCACATTAGTGTTTCCCATTCAGTTTATAGATTCTACCCGTGTGCCGAATGCGGGTATCATGTATAGCAAGGATCAGGGTGAAACTTGGAAAATACATAACTACGCACGTACCAATACCACAGAGGCGCAGGTTGCTGAGGTGCAGCCGGGAGCCTTGATGCTGAATATGCGTGATAATCGGGGTGGAAGTCGTGCTGTGGCGATTACGAAAGATCTGGGTGAGACATGGATTGAACATGAATCTTCGCGTAAAGCTTTACAGGAGCCTGTTTGTATGGCAAGTCTGATTCATGTAAAAGCCGGTGAGAATGTTTTAAACCGGGATTTACTCATATTCTCTAACCCCAATACAACGAAGGGACGCCATCACATTACTATTAAGATTAGTTTGGATGGAGGTGTAACCTGGCTACCGGAACATCAGTTGCTGTTGGATGAGGACAACAACTGGGGATATACTTGTCTTACCATGGTTGATAAAGAAACTATCGGCATCCTTTATGAAAGTAGTGTAGCTCATATTACGTTTCAGACCATAAAATTGAAAGATATTGTTAGATAGTGATTCGCATAAATAGCTAAAATCATTATCTTTGGCACTGTTATAAAACAAGAAGATTTGAAGCATGCGAAAGAATCTATATCTGATATATGCATTATTATGCCTATTAGGACTTCTCTGGAACTGTACCTCTTCTGTTGATAAAGCAGATCTTCTTTTGTCGCATGCCGGAGAGTGTATGGAGATACATCCGGACAGTGCTCTATATCTTTTGCAACAGATACCTCACCCGGATAGATTGCATGGTCGCCAGCAAGCAGACTATGCCTTCTTGCTGACACAAGCGCGAGATAAGAACTATTTGGATAGTTTGCAATCTGATTCTCTGATAAAAATTGCAATAAATTATTATGAAAACCATAATGATAAGGTAAAAGCCGGAAAGGCATCTTTTTATTATGGAAATGTGCTTTCGTATCAGGATAAAAATACGGAAGCAATGAATGCTTATCTGAATGCACAGATTTTATTGGAGGGAACTCAGGAGCATAAACTGCAAGGATTGCTGGAAGAAAATATCGGAATGTTGAATTATAACCAAAGAATGTATGATGCTTCTATTCTGAACTTCAAGAAGACGGTTGATTACTATAAATTGGCAGGGGATACTTTAGGTGTTGTATATGGATACCGGAATCTGGCGCGTGGATATATGATGAAAGCCAGTAATGACACCGCCAGATGGTATGTTGATGAAGGATTAAAGCTTTTGCCGGATACTACGCATCGGGTACGTTCCTCTCTTTTTCAGATACTTGGAATCATGGCTGAGAAAGAGAAAGATTACGAAGCGGCTGTTGGCTTTTTCTGGAAAGCTCTTTCGAGTGATTCCAATACTCTTAGTCAATATCACTATTATATATCCTTAGGTAAGGCTTATCTGTCTATGGGAAATTTAGATGAAGCCGAACGATGCTTCAAGAAGGTGGTGAAGAGTAGTAAGAGGTATACACGGGCTGGAGCATATAATTATTTGTCTAGGTTAGAAGAGACAAGGAAGAATTATAAGGATGCTCTTTTTTACAAAGAACAATCCGATTCTTTGTTGGAGATTGTACATAATGAAGACTTGCGGAAACAAATGTTAACGCTGCAAAAGAAATATGATAATGAGAAATTAAGAATGGAAAATGAACAGATTAAGCTGGAAAAAAAGAGTCAGTTCTACTTAATCCTGTTAATTACTATTCTAATGGTAATTTCTATCATAATAATCAGGACTAAATACAGAAGACGCTTTCAACGGAACATCGATACAATCAGAAAAAATCAAAAAGAAATAGAAGAATATGCATTCCGTATAGATGAGTATAAACAGAAGAGTGAAGAAGAGCAGTTAGCAAAAAAGAAGAAAATAGCTGATTTGAACGGAAAAATAATATTGTTGACTGCAGAAAATAAAGAGCTACGCGAAAATACATGCATAAAAGCTTCTTGTGTATTAGAACAGCTGAATAAAGGAGAACTGATCGTTCAAAGGATGACTTTGGAAGAGAGGCGGAATCTCTTTGATTTCATGGACCTGATCTTCGCCAATTTTATCTCCCGTTTAAACTCAAACTATACTATGACAAAAACTGATCTTATCCTAGCGACCTTACTGAAGGTAGGATTTACGACTAATCAGTTGATGTTTGTTTTTGATTGTGAGCGGAATTCTGTTTACCGAATGAAGCTAAGACTAAAGGAACATTTATATATAGATAAAGAAAAGTCATTGGAAGAGTTTATTTTGTTCTTTTAATGGGGGTATTTTTGTCCATACTTTCATGAATAATTCTATTTTATTGGGTTGATTAACAGTGAAATAACATCCTGATTTTTGTCCATATTCTGTTTTAGGTTATGTGGTTTTAGAGTTTTATCTTTGAGCCAAAATTAAACAATAAAAGCAATGAAATTTAAGTCTGTTTTATGTCTGATAGGATTTTTTTTCCTGTTTACAGTTAATGCCCATTCATCCATGATTGGTGATTTGGAAGTAGTAGGTGAGATAACTTTATCTGGTAATGATATCCCCTTTGAAACAAATTCTGATGATGGAAATAGGCATCGTTCAATAACTCCTGATATTCCTATTATTGCAACGTTGTGCGGGAATAATTTGGTAGAAATCAATTTCTTTGCCGCTGTAGGCGAAGTTGAAATAACCATTTCCCAAGATGGTGTTCCGGTGTATACTTCTTCTGAGAATATCACTACTTCTATTTTGAAGAATATTCAGTTGTCACCTGACATGACTGGAGCATTCTTGATAGAAATAAAAGGAGATAACGGGGCTTATGCTTATGGATGGTTTAATCTATAAGTCACGGCATCACAGGCACTGTTACTATATTTTCATTATAACTACTGGTTAGGGTGTTGGATACTTGACTATCTTAATACTCTACAGGCGGAAGTTTCTCTGTTGATGGAGGGATTTTCCGCCTTTGTTTTTAATCTATTTCGGCTTGTCCAGATACTCTCTTTTAAACATATCCACGAACAAGAAGAACAATGAGAGTAATAGTGGTCCGAATATGACTCCCATAAAGCCGAATAGAGACAATCCGATTACTACTCCGAAGATAGTGATTAGCGGGTGTATATCAGCCATTCTTTTTTGTAGGATAAAGCGTATCAGGTTGTCGAGTTGAGAGATAATCAGAGTTCCGAATATAGCCAGGCCGATACCATTGAAGAGATCGCCGGATAATGCCATATAGACAGCAATCGGGAACCAGACCAAGGCTGTACCTACCATAGGGATGACTGTTGCAAGGCAGGTGAGAAATCCCGTTAACAGAATATCCGGAACATCAAAGAACCAGTAACCTATCATGGCCACTCCACCTTGTATGATTGCCAGTAAGGGAATGCCGACCGCATTGGAGTGTACAATCATCTTTATTTCTCTCACTACATGATCTTTATTCGCTTTATTAAAGGGAAGTATGTCACTGATATATTGCTCCATCTTTTGTCCGCCTATCAGCATGAAGTATAGAACAAATACCAATACAAAGAGATTGACAGCAAAGCTACTGATACTACCCATTACGAATTGTCCTATGGTAGGCAGTGCAGAAATAATAAAAGAAGTGGTGTCTTTACCCAGAACATCATAGCCAGTCCTGTCTTTTATGATATTGGCCATATCTTCAATGGGGGCAATAATGCTTTGAGGATCTAAGTTGATGTCTTGTAACTTGCTGACTAATAGCCATACAGCCAATGCCAAAGGAACTAAGAAGAAGAGAATGGCTTCAGTGGTAATGAGGGTAGCAGCGATGCTTCGTTTCATATTCCGCTTGTCGGTCAGATGTATCATCTGCTTTCTGACCAGTATGTAGATAGTCAGTGCACCTAATAGACCACCCAGAAAGGGTGTAATCTGTAAAAACAGGATTATCCCCAGTCCGATGATAATAGTAATTAGTGAATATTTCCAGTATTTTTCTTTTGTACTCATATCCTTTTTGTTCGTTTTCTTAAAAAACAAACAAAAGGGGGATTTGGTTGATTATTATCCTTCATTCAACCAGCCTTTTCCTTGGCGTACAATCTCTGCCTCTCCATTGGTACAGTCCACAATGGTGGAGGATTCCGTGCCACCGATTCCACCATCGATAACCAGATCGACAAGGTCACCGAACTTTTCATCGATTAATTCCGGGTCGGTACAGTACTCCATGTCTTCATGTTCTTCGTGAGGCAGGGTAGTAGTCATAATAGGGGCATCCAGAATGCGGGCTATCTCCTGGATAATGGCATTATCAGGCATACGGATACCAACCTCCTTCCGGTTGCGGAATATTTTAGGCAAACGGGTAGTGCCGTTCAGGATGAAAGTGAAAGCACCGGGCAGGTTCCTTTTCATCAATTTGAATGTATTGTTATCTACTTTGGCATATTCACTGATGCTGCTCAGGTCATAGCAAATAATAGAAAGGTTGTTTTTGCGCGGATCAATTTCTTTGATACGGCAAATACGTTCGATAGCACGCTCTTTCAGCCCATGGCAACCAATGGCATACATGGTGTCGGTGGGATAGATGATAAGTCCACCGTCATTCAGAATATCCACTATCTGTTGCAGGTCTTGTGGATTGTTGTTCTTTTCGTACAGTTTCAGAAGCATAGGGCTGGTTGTTAGTCTATATATAATAACACAAAAGTAGAGAATAAGTTTCTTATTATCAAATAAGTGTGGCTTATTTCTTGGATGATTTTTTTCGAAGTTCTTCTGCCAGCCTCCACTGTAATGCAGCTTCTACTTCTTTTCCTGCCTGCATCAGGGCATCGCCAAAGAGTTCGTGTGCTCCGGCATGGTCGGGTTTCAGGGTGGTAGCCTTGTCCAGATCGGCAATAGCGCCTTCTGTTTCCTGTTGTTTCAGTCGCAGTTTTCCCCGGTTATAGACAGCTTTAAATTCTGCCGGACGTAGTTTTACTGCCCGTGTGAGGCATTCTTCCGCTTCAATATATCTTCCGTCATTGAAGAGGGTGATTCCTTTGCGTATCCACGCATCCGCATATTCGGGATAGAGTTCCAGCGCCTTGTCATAGTTGGCAATGGCGGCACGGGAGTCATGGGCAAGAGTGATAGATTCATTGCCCATAAGGTAATACTCTCGTGCATAGGCTTGCAGTCGTTTTTGCTGTTCGGCCATCTGGGCTTTTAGTTGATCGTTGTTGTCACGTAGCTTGTTGATAACACCTAACTTGCGACGGATGAGGCGTTGTATAACAGGCTTTTCTATGTCGTATCGGGAGTGTATAGCCTTGAAGAAATGATTGAGAAAGACTTCGAAATCTCCTTGGTCAAAAGCTTTGGTCGCAGCAGCATATTCCACGTCGGCCTGTGCTTGTTTCAGGGCGCGGTCTATGGCTTGCCGGTTGTTAAAGCGTTCGGCAAAGTTTACTATTTCCGGGCGGACAAAGATATCAGCGCGGTTGACAGGTTTCTTTAGCTGGATGCCTTCCAATGAAGTGCAACGACTGAGGGCAACATAGGCTTGCCCACCGGCGAACACGCCACCGGTGAAGTCGATAACCACACGGCTGAAAGTCAATCCCTGACTTTTATGAACAGTGATTGCCCATGCCAGCCGTACGGGGAACTGGGAGAAAGTACCCAGGACTTCTTCTTCAATCTCTTTTTTCTTTTCGTTGTATTTATAGCGGATATTTTTCCAGTGTTCCGGCTTGACGTCACATTCTTTTCCATCATCGGTGATGACGTAGAGAGTTTCTTCTATTTCATCGAAGCCGCTGACTATGCCAATAGTACCATTTACCCAGCGGCGGTCGAAGTCATTTTTGATGAAGATAACCTGAGCTCCCGGTTTCAGCACCAGCTCGCGCGATGTGGGCAGGCTACTTTCCGGGAAATCTCCCGTGACTTCACCCCGGAAGGTAACAGAGTCACCGGGTAGTTCTGCCAGTTTCCGGTCGTTGATGTAGTCTACATTATCGCGGCGTGTAGCGAGGGTGATGTACATATCTTCCTCATTTTCCTCAATATCAGTGCCATAGCGTGTGTTGAGTAATTGCAAGTCGGCTGCACCGGCGGTGTTACTGCGGATATGGTCCAGAACACTGACAAATACTTTATCCGTTTGACGATACACCTTTTGGAGTTCGATGGAAACAAGGTCTATCTGGCTGAAAACTCTTGCTGAGAAAAAGTAGGGAGTAGGATAGAAGCGGTTTAGTATTTCCCGTTCATCTCCCTTAACGACAGGCTCGAGTTGGAAAACATCACCTACTAACAGAAGCTGTTTTCCGCCGAAGGGCTCACGCAGGTTGCGTGAATAGACTCGCAGGATGCGGTCTACGGCATCGATAATATCCGCCCGTACCATGGAAATCTCGTCGATAATGATAAGTTCCAGTTCTTCCAGTAACTTTCGCTGCGGCTTGGTATACCTGAAGAATTCGTGGATGCGCCCGCGTTGCAGGCTCAGGTTCGGATCATCGGGTAGCAGAGGATGAAACGGTAATTTGAAGAAACTGTGCAAGGTGCTGCCACCGGCATTGATGGCTGCAATACCGGTAGGAGCCAATACTACATACTTCTTTTTTATATTCTCGCAGATATATCGCAGAAAGGTAGACTTACCCGTACCTGCCTTTCCGGTTAGAAATACGGACTGGCGAGTATATTGTATAAGACTCAGGGCATCCTGAAACTCTTTATTGTTGGTATCTATCGACTGCGACAAGGTAGAATGAAATCGTATTTAAATGATTGAAAAATGTTTGAGCGCATTGGCTATTCCGTTTTCGTCCACTGAGGTAGTGATGTAGTTGGCATGTTCCTTCACTTCATCCACTGCATTACCCATAGCCACACCAATGGCAGCATGGCGTAACATGCTTACATCATTGCCGCCATCTCCGAATGCCATCGTCTCTTCCAGGCGAATGCCGAAATGACGAATAATTTCGTCGATTCCCTTTTGCTTGGTATTTCCTTTTGCGGTAATGTCGGTAAAAGCAGGAAACCAGCGTCCGGCTTCACAACCGGGAAGTTGTGGGAGAATAACTTTCTCTTGCTCCAGGGTGATGAACGGAGTCATCTGGAATATTTCTTGTCTGATAGCTTCTTCGGGTGTCTTTTCCGGAATTATATCCACCCTAAGATAATCGTTGAATATCTTCTTTACCATCTTATCAGGTTGGCAGACACAGACATCATGCTCACTCACGAAAATGCAAGGGAAATTCTGCTCAGCAGAGATACATGCAAGCTTTTGTACGTCAGTGGCAGGAATTGCACTCTTATAAATCACTTCTTTGCCTACGAAACAATATCCGCCGTTCATGGTTATATAACCATCTATGAGTCCACGGTCCTGCAAGGCAGAAAGGTTGTTGATGATAACAGCGGGGCGTCCCGTAGCGATAAATATCCGAATGCCTTTGGCTTTGGCAGCGGCGATGGCTTCGATGGTGGTTTCGGGGATAGCATGTGTATCAAAACTCACTAAAGTGCCGTCGATGTCAAAAAACAGGGCTTTAATCATATATTTTTTATTTTACTTGGATGCAAAAGTACTCAAAAGTGAGGATATTTTGTACTTTTGTCTCCTAAAGAAATCGTAAATAGTGACTATACATTAATAAAATAGCAAAAGCTGTTTTGAACGTAGTTAAATCGTAGATGAAAAAGCATTCCTTCAAAGATTGGTTGATCGCTGTACGCCCTTGGTCATTCCCGGCGTCGGCAATGCCGGTGATTGTGACGCTGGCGTATTTGTATTGGGCATACGGGGTAATAGAGTGGGCGAACGGACTGCTGGCGTTGGTCGGTATTGTTATTTTCCATGCTTCGGGAAATGCATGGAGTGATTATTTCGATTTTGAACGAGGAGTAGACCGCGTAGATACCTTCGGTGTGAAGACTCTGACGAGTGGGCAATTCATGCCATTGGAAATACGCAACCTGGCTATAGGATTAATGGTACCGGCAGTGGTTATCGGCCTTTGGCTGGTTACACGTACCGGACTTCCCTTGTTATGGATAGGAGTTTGCGGTGCCATGTGTTCGTTGCTCTATCCGTGTCTGAAGTACCGGGCTTTCGGTGATTTTGTTATTTTCGTGGCTTATGCTATTCTGCCTACTTTGGGAATAACTTATATAACAATGGGGAGATTCCTGCCTGATGTATGGTTGATCATTGTTCCGGTAGGATTGATAACAGTAGCCATCCTGCATGCTAATAATACGCGTGATATCGGTACGGATGTACGGGCAAAGATCAGTACGCTTGCTATGAAGTTGGGAGTGAAGACTGATATTTACCTCTATATGTTTGAAGTACTGTTTCCATTCTTGTGGATTGCGATTTGTGCATTACTGGGCTACTTTCCATGGTGGTCTCTGTTGACTATAATAGGAATTCTGCCGGCTATAGCCAATGCCCGTACTATGTTGCGGTTACCGAAAGAAGGGATTGGTGCAATCTCTAATCTGGATGAAAAGACGGCGAAACTGCAACTTTTGTTCAGCTTACTGTTTACGGTTACATTTTTAATATAGTATGAAACGAATTATCATCCCTTTGCTGATAGCTGCTTTCTTGTGGTTTTTCATGTTCTCTCCCTGGACAAGCGGCATATTCAACTTCTGGACAGCAATGAGCTTTTCAGCGGTTATACTGATGAATATGTCTTTTGCACTTCGTCCGCAGTGGTGGGTAGAAGATGTGAAGTTCGATTGGAAGAATATTGCCGGAGGTGTGGCTTTGTCCGTTGTATTATGGGGAATATTCTGGATAGGGGATAAAGCTTCTGCCTGGCTTTTTGACTTTGCCCGCCCGCAGGTAGAACTTATTTATGGTATGAAGACCGGGGAAAATCCCTGGCTACTCTCTATACTGTTACTCATATTGATAGGCCCTGCAGAAGAAATCTTTTGGCGTGGCTATGTACAGAATGCACTATCGAAACGTTGGAACTCGAATACAGGTTTCATTGTGACGACGCTGGTCTATGCCTTGGTGCACATTTGGTCGTTTAACTTTATGCTGGTGATGGCAGCATTGGTAGTTGGAGCTATCTGGGGACTGGCTTACAGGCTGTATCCGCAGAAGTTAGGGGCACTGATCGTGTCGCATGCGGTGTGGGATGTGGCGGTGTTTGTACTCTTTCCGATATGAGAATGGGTACTATGATTTGTGTGACTTACGTAAATAGAAATAGAACGATGAAATACAATTTTGATGAAATCATTGAACGCCGTGGTACCAACTCCGTGAAGTGGGATGGCGTAAAAAATATCTGGGGACGTGATGATTTACTCCCTATGTGGGTAGCTGATATGGATTTCCGCACTCCGCCTTTTGTAATGGACGCTTTGAAAAAGCGCTTGGAACATGAGGTGTTGGGATATACTTTTGCCTGTGAAGAATGGTATACTTCCATTTGTGCATGGTTGCGCGATCGTCACGGATGGGATATATCCCGTGAGATGTTGACATTTGTCCCGGGGATTGTCCGTGGACAGGCTTTTGCCTTGCAGTGTTTCACTAATCCGGGTGATAAAGTGATGGTGATGACTCCTGTCTATCATCCTTTCTTTCTGGTGACCGAACGCATGGGGCGTGAAGTGGTATATTCGCCTCTGGAACTATGTGACGGACAGTATCAGATTGACTTTGAACGTTTCCGCAAAGATATACAAGATTGTAAAGTGCTCATTCTGTGTAATCCTCATAATCCCGGTGGGCGTGTCTGGACGGCGGATGAACTGAGAGAAATAGCTGCCATTTGTTATGACAGTGGTACTTTTGTGATCTCTGATGAGATACATGCTGACTTGACTTTGCCACCTTATAAGCATCATCCGTTTGCCACGGTTTCTGAAAAAGCAGCTGCAAATTCTCTTGTTTTTATGGCTCCCAGTAAAGCATTCAATATGCCGGGGTTGGGCAGTTCGTATGCAATCACTGTTGATAAAGGTATTCGTGAGCGTTTCCAGACTTTTATGGAAGCTGGTGAGTTTTCCGAAGGACATTTGCTTGCTTATATCGGTGCGGCAGCGGCTTATATGCATGGTGCAGAATGGCTGGAACAGATGCTCGACTATATAAAAGGAAATATAGACTTTACTGAGAACTACCTGGAAGAATATATTCCGGGCATCAGTATGATACGTCCGCAGGCTTCTTACCTTGTTTTTCTGGATTGTCGCGCTTTAGGGCTGACACAAGAGGCATTGACTCGTCTTTTTGCAGAGAAAGCACACTTGGCTCTGAATGATGGAACCATGTTCGGTGTGCCGGGAGAAGGTTTTATGCGATTGAATATCGGTTGTCCCCGTTCGGTGCTGGAGCAGGCTTTGAAGCAACTACGTGATGCGGTTGTACAGTGATTTAGAAAGGAGACTATACCTTTGTTGCCTGTGAAGGGCTATACTATATGAAGAAACTCTTATATCTTTTCATCATAAGTAGTATTCTGCTGTGTGCTTGCAGGCATACGGACAATACTACTTTGCTTCGCCAGGCGGATGCAGTGATTTATGGAAATTCGGATAGTGCTATGAAGCTTCTGTCATCAATCAAGAATCCGGAGCGGTTGCCGTTTGAGGAAAAGATGCTGTATGGTTGGCTGCGTACATTTGTGCATAACGTACGGGGAAATTCCATGACGGAGGACTCTCTGATTCTTCCGGCATTCGATTACTTTGTTGCCGGTCCGGACACGGTGAAAATGCTTAATTCATTTGTGTTGAAATCCAAGTATTTATATTGGCAGAAAAGGCATGAAGAAGCTATGTCTGTACTTGATAGTGGTATCGCAGCAGCTACAGCCTGTAGAGATACTTATCTGATGGTCAGCATGCTTGCTGAGAAAGCTAACAGGTATGTATATGTTGATAAGGACTATAAAAAGGCAATAGAAGCACATCTCCGGGCGATTGCTATTCGTGAAGATGAAGGATTGTGCTATTCTTTGGGTATTGCCATGGGACTGCAGGGGAATGATTCTGCTTCTTACTATATGGACCGGAGCATTGCGTTGGTGGAGCAGAAGAAGGATACGGCCCGCTTGGTACATTATCTGCGAAACTATGCACAAATGTTGTCTTATATCGGCAATGATTACGAAAAGGCAGCAGTTGTTTCGAAACGCTTGCGAAGCCTGACGCCGGACGGAGGGCAGATTGCAATGACTGATCTGGTGCTGACAGAATGTTTTCTAAAGATGGGAAAACTGGATTCTGCCCAATATTATCTTGACCAGGGCAGATCGCTGCTTGCTTATCAGGAGAAGTTTCTGACTACAGAAAATATGATGAGTTATTATCAGGGATTGATAGATTATACTCGTCATCGTACGTTTGACTTCCTGAAAGTGATGCGATATAATGACTCTGTTCACAATGCCCTTTATGCCTTGCAAAGTACTATCCGGCGAAAGGACGAAAGCAAAGAGTCACTTTCGAATGCTAACTTGATGCTGACGGTGGAACGGCAAGAGGCACAGCTGACATTATTAGGCTGTTTGCTGTTGTTGGTTGTAGTAGGTGGCGGGGCCTTTTTTTATATCCGGAGGCGTCGTCATCGCTTGATTGAGGCGGAAGAACGTATTGAAACACTAAATCGCTTGCTGGTAGATGCTACAAAAGGAGATGATGAACAGAGAGTTGTCGGAAGTACTGATAAAGAAGTGGAAGATGGACAGTTTTTCCGAAAGATACTTTTGCAACAGTTGGGCATTATACGCTTGGTTGCTACACAACCTACATCTCAAAATCAGGAGTTGCTTCGTCGTATATCCGGTATCACGAACCGCGAGTTGCCGGTAGAAAGCCTTTTAGTGTGGGAGGATCTGTATCCCGTAATCGACCGTATATATAATGGGTTCTATACCCAAATGAACCGGCGTTTCGGTTCTGTGCTTATTGATAAGGAACAGCAGCTTTGTTGTCTGCTTTGCGCAGAATTCTCGACGAAAGAGATTAGTGTTGTGACACAACAAAGCATTCCAACCATTTATCAGCGGAAGACAAATATCCGAAAGAAACTTGGAATGGGAGAGAAGGAGGACATTGTCGGGTTCATTTTAGAGAAATAAGGCTTGTTTTCTCGTCAACTAATTCATATCAAGAAAGTAATGAAGCAAATGATTCAGTAGTACTATCCGTCATCCTGTAGTCGAAGGATCTCTTCCCTTACTGTATAGCGCAGCCTTATGCCAAGAGAGTAGATTCTTCGACTACGCTCAGAATGACGGATAGTCCGCAAATCACTTCATTCATAACCGCTACAGAAATGAATTAAAGATTGCTGATGAATTTTTTTTGTTAATTTACTGATAATCAATGAATAGTATTTACCGACTGTTTACTGCAAAATGTAAAAGCATTTACCGCCGTATGTAACGGCTTTTACCCCTTATTGTAACGACCTTTACCTCGGTATGTAACGGTCTTTACCGCGGTATGTAAATGGAGTTACCGTGTGGAGTGAACAAAGTTACCATTTGGGGTAAACTGAATTTTCATGAAAGGAAAACGACTGTGTCCTTATCACATTTTGTTCATATCCCTCCCAAAATGAACAACCCTTTCTTCAATGCATATAGATAGTATATAGACCTTAAAAAGGTAAATATAGAGAGTGAAGAATGTAATTCGTTGATAATGAGATGCATTTATGCTGCTAATATAGAACTTTTATATCCTGATATAGACCGTTTGAGATACGTTTCACCCTTAAATTAGCATCAGGTAAAAACGAAAAGTGAAACATTAAGATCAATCAAATGATGAAAGCAAATTCAATGAAGTCTATTGGGAAAAGACTTACGTTCTTATTCCTTATGTTATGTGTAGCGGTTTCTATTTCTGCTCAAAGCTATCAACTCTCCGGTTGCGTACAAGATGAAAACAATCAGCCGATGGAAGTAGCAAACATCCTTTTAAAGCAAGCTAAAGACAGTACATACATTACAGGTATGCTGACGGACGCACAAGGTTGTTTTACTTTTACTCAACCTAAAGGGAAATATCTGTTGCATATCACTCTAATCGGTTGTGAAGACATCTACCTGCCTGTCTCTTTACAGGAAAATAAGAATGTAGGTATGCTCACCCTGAAATCCTCTTCTACCTTTTTAAATGAAGTGACTGTCACAGCCGCCCGTCCGGTAATTAAACGTCTGGTGGACAGAGTGGTTTTTGATACTCACAACTCCATTGCCTCTGCCGGTGGAAATGCACTCGACCTTTTGCGCGAAGTACCTGGTTTGCGTGTAGGACAGAATAGCATTGATATTATAGGTAAAGGAGGCGTGAAAGTGTATATCAACGACCGTGAAACGAAACTTTCCGGCGACGAACTGATCGACTATCTCCGGTCTTATGACGCTTCGCAGATACAGAAAGTAGAAGTGATCACCACTCCACCGTCCAAGTATGATGCAGCAGGTAATGCAGGTATCATCAACATACGCCTGAAATCGCGTCCTAAAGATTACTTGGGAGGTACGGTATCCACTTCGTATAATGTCGGTGAGAAGGAAAATTACGGCTATGGCGGAGTAAACCTAAATATCAGTAAAGGCCGTGTATCCTCATTCGCCAATGCAGGTACCACACAAGGTAACTATGAAACGCGTGAAGCAAACCGCCGCTATTTCGCCAAGAATACTTGGGACGGACGCACGGATTACAAGAAGTATATGCAGAGTTATTATGGTCAGGCAGGTGTGGACGTTGCTTTGGAGCATAACTGGACTGTAGGTCTGCAAGCTGTTTATAATTATGGTAATCCTAAAGATGCCAAAGCCGTTTCCGTTACGGAAGTTTATGATGTAGCTACTACCCGTTTGGATTCTCTTCTGTTCTCAGATAGCAAAGAAGGAGGCAAGTCCGATCGTCTTAACTTGAACTTCCATACAGATAAGACTTGGGGGGATAAAGGCAAAAAGATGAGTTGGGATGTGGATTACCTGCGTGATAACCGGGATAGTCATATGGGCTTCCTGTCCGAAACTCAGACTCCTGATGGTGTAGCAATACCTGGAACCAATTTTGATTATAGCTATCTGCAAGACCGTAAGGTAGACGTATTCTCTTCTGCACTCGACTTTACACTTCCGTTTGAAAAGTATAAGGTAACTGCAGGTGCCAAGGTCTCTTTCACAGATACCCGCAATCGCATCAATTATGATACTTCGGACCCGACACTGGTGCAGGATGATTACTTCCACTATAAGGAACAGATTTATGCCCTTTATGCCGATTACAATCGTGCGTTCTCCAAACAGTTTTCTATGCAGTTGGGCGTACGTATGGAGCACACCCGTACTACCGGTATTTCCGAGTCGGCGAATAAGACAGACAAGCATGATTATACCCGTCTGTTTCCTACGCTCTACTTCTTGTACTCACCTAATGAACTGAATGCATTGAATCTTAGTTTATCCAACCGTATTTCACGCCCCTCGCAGAATATGGTGAATCCGTTCCCGTTCTATCAGAATAAGTACACTTATGCTTGTGGAAAGGAAGATTTGAAACCGAGTTATACGTATAATGCCGAATTGGGATATACATTCAAGAACAATCTTAATTTTTCCGCTTTCTATTCTTATTCGGACGATGTATTCTTCCAGGTGGTAGGTTTGGATCCGGAAACAAATGTCAGCTCTTTCCTGTGGGATAACTTTATGGAAACGCACTCTTTTGGATTGAATAATTCATATACCTTCCGTACGGGATGGATGCAGGCTTATGTACAGCATGGGGTAAACTATAGCCGTACGACTTCCAGCGCCGCTTCCACATCTGCCGAAGAGAAAGGATGGGCCTATAATGCCAGTTTGCGCAATACGTTCTTCTTCAATTCGAAGAAGACATTCATTGGAACGCTTTCCGGTTGGTTCACTTCGCGTCAATATAGTGGGGTTTATCTGATAAAGCCTAATTACGGTATCAGTGCAGGTTTGCTTTATCGTATGCTGGATAATAAACTCAGTCTTAGCCTGAATGTGAATAATATCCTGATCAGTCATTCCAAACTTGAGACGGTATCCAACGGTGTCCGGATGACGACGGATAATCAGTTTGCCTTTACCGGTTTCCGCATCGGTGTTTCCTACACATTTGGTGGAGATATCCGCAGCAAAGGGCAACGTAATAGTAACTCGGATATCCAGAATAGATTATAAATATTGCTTTCATCGTTTTTACCTATTTGAAAGCACTCCTGTAACGGGAGACGGGCGGCTTGTCGATATGAAACGGAGGTTTCAATCGGGAAGCCGTCTTTTGGTGTGAATGTGGTTTGATAGGTGGGTTTCGCCGTTTTATAGCATCAGTCCCCCTTTTCTATCAGTTTTTCCCCCTCTTTTTACTATGGATTCCTCACTTTTGCATTACATGAACCAATCTTAGAAGAGAGTATATATGAAAAACGAAATGAAAAACAGAATGAACGGGGCGTACATTATACGTTTCTTATGTCTGGCCTTATTCCTGCTTCCAATCATACCGGCAGGAGCGAGTGTCCTGCCTGATGATGAACAAACGGAAACAACAAAGGAACTGATAGCTTTTCCCGGCGCCGAAGGCTTCGGGCGGAATACAACAGGTGGCCGTGGAGAGCCTGACGGACTTGGAAGTACGGATTGCAGGAATCTAATCATTGACCATTGCTCTATTAGTTGGTCGGTAGATGAATGTTGTTCTATATATGGTGGTGAGAATCTGACTGTTCAATGGTGCCTGGTTTCCGAAAGTCTTCGCACGGCAGGTCATGCTAAAGGTAAACATGGATATGGAGCCATCTGGGGAGGAGCAAAAGCTTCTTTTCATCATAATCTGCTGGCACATCACGAAAGTCGTGTACCCCGTCTGGGACCTCGTCCATTTACTCAGGAACGCGAACACATGGATATGAGGAATAACGTATTCTACAACTGGGCCGGAAACGGTTGCTATGGCGGAGAAGGCATGTGTGTCAATATTGTGAACAATTATTATAAACCAGGACCGGCTACACCGAAAAACAGCCCTGTCCGCTACCGTATTGCCGCCATAGGAGTACGCATAAAGAAGTATTGCATGAATGCAGACGGCACTCCCAATGCCTGGAAACCAATGGAACACGTATGGGGGAAATTCTATGTAGACGGCAATATCATCGAAGGAAATGAGGAAGTAACCCAAGATAACTGGACCAAAGGTATTTACGGGCAAATCAATAATGCTTCTTGTGACAATACATTCACAAAGAAAGTGAAAAAGGAAATGCGTCTGTCCGAACCTCTGGATGCAGGCATTATCACTACTCATAGTGCAAAACAAGCTTATGAACTCGTATTGGATCAAGCGGGATGTTCCAGGCAACGGGATGCCATTGATATACGTGTTATAGAAGAAACCAGAAACGGTACGGCTACCTATATCGGTAGTGTGACAAAAGGAGCGGAAAGTGTTCCCGGCCTGATAGACTTGCCGGCAGATGTGAAACCGGAAGGAGCCACCAGCCCTTGGCCTACATTGAGCGATGGCGGCATTACAGCCGATGAACTGCGGGATACTGATGGAGACGGCATACCCGATGTTTGGGAAGCGGCCCATGGACTGAATCCGAAAGATGTTTCCGATGGCATTGCCACTACATTGAGTAAAGAAGGTTATACCAATCTGGAAGTTTATCTGAACGGCCTGATAAAGTAAAATTCAAACCAATTATTAAATATATTAAGTATGAAGAAGATAATTCTTACGGCATTATTTATGGGCATTTTATTAGGAGGTCATGCCCGGAATACTGCATCACCATTTCAGGCTGTAGTGGCCCAGGATGGTAGTGGTGACTACACAAGCATTCAGGCTGCTATTGATGCAGTACCCGACAACCGGCAAGAGCCGTGGTTGATTTTCGTAAAGAACGGTTCGTACCGGGAACATGTGGTAATACCCGAAACCAAAACGTATGTCCACCTGATCGGTCAGGACAAGGATAAAACCATCATTCATCATCTCCTGAATGTAGGTGGAAAGCCTGAAGAAGGTACAGAACCGGCAAAGACGGCTTTTTGGAAACATTCGGTTCATAATCCCTTTTCCGAAGTCTATAAGTTTGAGGGGAGCGTTGTTAAGGTGAAAGCCGATCATTTCTATACTGAGAATATCTCTTATGTGAATGATTGGGGGGTAGAGAGCCAGAATGGTCCACAGGCATTGGCTATGAGCAGCCAGGCAGATTGTGCAGCGTTCAATAACTGCATTTTCCGTTCTTTTCAAGACACCTGGATGACTTCTACTAATGATTCTCACCGCCACTATGTGAAAGACTGTTGGATTGAAGGTGCAGTCGATTATTTTTATGGTGGGGGAGATGCTTTACTTGAAAACTGTACATTATATAATGTACGTAGCGGTTCTGTAATTGTCGCTCCCTGTCATAAGGATGCAAAGTTCGGATATATTTTCCGTGATTGCATTGTGGATGGCAATGCCTCTGCTGCCGACGGTAAACAGAAGTTGGGGCGTCCCTGGCACAACTCGCCGCGTGCTGTCTATATACATACCACTATGCGCATTCCTCTTGCTCCCGAGGGTTGGACCAATATGGGAGCTATTCCCGGATTATTTGCAGAGTATGATAGTCGTGATGCCGAAGGTAATGTACTCGACTTGAGCCTACGCAAAACAGAATATGACGGACGCGGACCAAATAACCCGCCAAAAGGCTCTTGTCGTGCTATCGTTACCAAAGAGGAGGCGGATAGCTATGTATACGAACGTATCATTCCGGGTAATGACGGATGGGATCCTCGTACAATGATGGAAAAACTACCGGCTCCGCAGAATCTGAAAAAACAAGGAACGAAGATTACTTGGAAAGCTGTATCCGATGCTGCCGGTTATATCATTTTCGATAATGATCAGGTGGTGGGTTTTGCTCAAAAGCCGGTTTTCGAAACAAGATTCGTGATGAAAGGAAATTTAAAAGTACGTGCGGTCAATCGTTATGGTTCATTAGGACTTGAGAGTGCTCTTTAAGTAAATGAATCGTAATGGCACTATAACACATTGACATTTTTTGCATGTGAGATCCCGGGCTTGTGAAAGTCTGGGATTTTTTGTGTAACCCCCTTGTATTTATTGTTCTAACAGATATTTTCCTCTTTTTCCGATAGTTTTTACTCCTCTCTCCATCCGTAAATTGTCACATTTGCAACAGGAAAAAATATGTGAAACTAAATCCTTTATTAATGTGAAACAAAAATCTGTAGAAATGAAAAACAAGTGTTTTGTATGGCTAATGGCTATACTGTTGATGGTTCCTATCGGACTGTCTGCACAAGAGATTACTGTTAAAGGTAATGTGACAGACTCCACGGGAGAAGGTGTTATCGGTGCATCCGTTGTAGAAAAGGGTAATGCAGGTAACGGAACGATTACCGATATAAACGGTGATTTTACTCTGAAGGTCAGTGGCAAAGGTAAGAAACTGGTCATCTCATATATAGGTATGCAGGCCCAGGAGATAGATGCCGTTGCCGGGAAGACGCTAAGTATTAAGCTTCAGGACGACTCTAAAATGTTGGATGAAGTAGTCGTTGTAGGTTACGGTACGATGAAGAAGAAAGACCTGACCGGTTCTGTTTCTTCTATGAACGACAAGGTACTGAAAGATATCCCTGTAACTTCTGCCTTGCAGGCTATGAGCGGACATCTGGCAGGTGTGAACGTAACGGTAACGGACGGTTCTCCCGATGCCGAAATCAAAGTACGTGTACGCGGTGGTGGTTCTATTACCCAGGATAATTCTCCGCTTTATATCGTAGATGGCTTTATCGTGAAGAATATTAATGATATTCCTCCCGGTGACATCCAGGATATCAGTGTATTGAAAGATGCTTCTTCTACGGCAATCTATGGTGCCAAGGGTGCTAATGGTGTAGTTCTGGTGACTACAAAGAGTGGTAAAGCCGGTAAGACAGTGGTAGATGTGAACTCCTATGTTGGTATAAAGAAAACCTACAATCTGACGGATGTCCTTTCTCCTTATGAATATGTATATTATCAGAAGGAAATCGATTCGAGCCCGAATGTATCCAGTGCAGGCTTCTACAGCATGTATGGTATGTGGGATGATATAGACCTTTACAAATACCGTGAAGGTATCGACTGGCAAGATCAGCTGTACGGCAATACCGGTGTACAGAAGAATTTCAATGTATCGCTTTCGGGTGGTACGGAAACTATGCGCTACAATATCAGTTATACACGTGATGATGAAGATTACATCATGTTGAACTCTAACTATGTACGTGATAACTTCAACATTAAGCTGAATAAATCTTTTGGTAAAGTCATTGATCTGGACGTTACAGCCCGTACTACGAATACGGTGATTGATGGTCCCGACGTATCCGGTGGACGTAAGCTCCGTGATGGTGTCAAGTATGCTCCGGTAAAGAGTATAACGACTTTGTCTATGGAGAACCTGGTGGGTACCAGCGAAGAGCTCGACTGGGCAGAATCTGCTAGTATGTTGAATGATCCGATTTACAACATTACCAATGAGTTTAAGAAACAGTACTCATTTGTTAATTCTTATAATGTCGGTTTGACATTCCATATCATCAAAGGTTTGGATTATCGTGTTCAGGGTAGCTACTCTTACGAGAAAGCACATACGGATAATATATGGTTGAAGAAGACCGGTGAATCTAATGCTAATGGTGGACAGCCCGTTGCCAAACGTGAATATACCGATGGTTATCGTTTTACGATACAGAATCATCTGACGTATGATTTTACGGTTGCAAAAGATCACCGTTTCAATATTATGTTTGGACAGGAGATTTTCTCCGGCAAATCGGACAAGATGACCCTTCAATCCAAATTCTTCCCGAAGGACTTTACAGCAGAACAAGTATTGGCTATGTGGAATTATGGTGAACCGTTGCCTACTTATAATGATATAGGTGAGCCGTCGCGTACCTCTTCTTTCTTCGGTCGTCTGAACTATACGTTGAAAGACCGTTATTATCTGACTTTCACAGCTCGTGAAGATGGTACAAACGTATTTGCTCCGGGCAAACAATGGGGGTTCTTCCCCGCTGGTGCTTTGGCATGGCGTCTGTCTGAGGAGCCTTTTATGGAAGCTACTAAAAGTTGGCTTTCTAATGCTAAGCTTCGTTTAAGTTACGGACAGGTAGGTAATGCACGTGTAGGTTCTTACTGGCGTCAGCAATACAGTTTCGAAAGCTCTGCAAACAGACTCTACTATATCGGTGAGAAAGTGCAAAGTGGTTTGAAACCAACCAATACACTCCGTAACGAGAACCTGACTTGGGAAACCAAGACTTCTGCTAACATCGGTTTGGATCTGGGATTCTTTAATGATAAAGTGAATGTGGTAATCGATGCTTATAAGGATGTAACTAAGGATTTGATTCTGGCTGTGGATATCCCGACTCATTCCGGTTACGGCACTCAATACCGCAACCTGGGACAGACTACTAACAAAGGTGTGGAGTTGACAGCTAACTGGTATGCCGTTGAAACTAAGGACTTCAACTTGTCATTGGGTTTCAATATCTCTTTCAACCGCAATACTGTTGACAAACTGGATGGTTCCGACTCTATGATTGCTACTTCCGGCTGGGGAGTAAGTATCGGTTCGGATGATTATCGTGCCATTGTAGGTAAATCCATTGGTCAGATCTATGGTTACAAACAAGATGGTTTCTATTCTTTCGATGACTTTACTTTTAACGAAGAAACGAAACGTTGGATCATCAAACCGGGTGTAGCCGATTGTAGTGATATTATTGCAACCAGCGGTAACTGGTTTGGTCCTGGACACATGAAACTAAAGAAATTGACGGATGATGGTTCTGATAAAGTCACTACGAATGACCGTACCGTCATTGGTAATGCCATGCCGAAACATACCGGTGGTTTCAATATCAATGCGGACTATAAAGGCATCGACTTTGGTGTACAGTTCAACTGGAGTTATGGTAATGACATTCTGAATGCCAATAAAATAGATAATACTACGTATGCAGGTTCCAAGAAGTATCAGAATCTGAGTAGCGATATGGCCTTGGATAAGCGTTTTACCACTATCGATCCTGAAACCGGTTACAATATCATGTATGGTGAATATGCGAATCCGGCACGTTTGCAGGAAATCAATCAGAATGCTACGATCTGGCATCCATTGATGAACTCTACGGTCATGACGGACTATGCTATCGAAGATGGTTCATTCCTTCGCTTGAGTAATCTTACAATCGGTTATACTTTACCGAAGGCTTGGACTAAGAAGTTCCTGGTTGAGAAGTTGCGTGTATACTTCACTGGTTACAACCTGCATTGTTGGACAAAGTATTCCGGACAAGATCCTGAGGTAGATACCCGTCGTAGCACTCCATTGACCCCGGGTGTTGACTACTCTGCTTACCCGAAAGCTCATTCATTCTTATTTGGTATTAACCTGACACTCTAAAAAACTAATGATCATGAAGAAATTATATATATTAACTTTGGCAGCTGCCATGCTGATCACTACTTCATGTGATGATTTCCTGGCAACTGACACCCCCTCCAAACAAAGTAACACAAATGTGTTCAATACCGAGGCTATGGCCGAGGCTGCCCTGATGGGAGTTTATGCTACCATGTCCGACACGTATGTTTACGGACAGAAAATATCTGTGAACTGGCAGAATATCAGTGATACGGAAAATTGTAACCTTTATCTGACTAACTATAAAGAAGTAAATAGCGACTATGGTCAGAACCACTATTATGGTAATTCCGGCAACTCTACCACTCGTTGGAACAATATCTTCCGTTTTGCAGAACTTGCTTCTGCTGCCGTAGAAGGAATGCGTGGAGGTGAATTGCTGAAGACAAATCCGACTGTCGGTAAGCCGTTATTAGGTGAAGCTTTGACTCTGAGAGCATTGGCTTATTTTGAATTGGTGCGTATCTATGGAGATATTCCTTATAAGAAAACAACTTCCAATTCTGACCTTTCCAATGTATATATCGGTAAGATTGACCGTGATACTGTATATGCCGACCTTGTGAAGAACTTGCAGGAAGCCATCGAATACCTGCCTTGGTTAGGTAGTGGTAAAGCTTCTACTGCTGAACGTATCAGCAAAGGTTTTGCTAAAGGCCTGTTGGCACGTGTGGCCTTATTCGCAGGTGGATGGTCGTTGCGTGATGGTAATCAATTCCCTGATATGCAGCTGGAGAAGCATCCTACCATCCCTGAAATGAATGGATATTATGTAGGTCGTGTGAAGAACTATAAAGAGTACTATGAAATAGCAGCTAAACAATGTGCTGAAATTCTGGGTGATCCTGAGAATCCGCATCAATTGGATCCTGACTTTGAGAATATCTGGAAAACGGTAAATCATCTGGATCAGAATCCTTATAATGAAAATCTTTATGAAGTTGGTTTAGGTGTAGGTAATACCGGTGACGTGGGCACTCTGATGGGTTGGGAAGTTCAACAAGGCTCTATGTACGGACAGCAAGGTATGGGTAGTAGCTATGTTACTTCTACAATTTATTACTTCTATTCTTTTGGTAAGACGGATAAGCGCCGTGACGTTACATTGACTTTCGGTCGCTGGCGTAAAGAGAATTATGAGGATTTGAGTCTGAATGCTACGAATGTACACTATGCTAAATGGCGTATGTACTGGACCAGTGAAACCTATCGTGCCCTTCACTTGGCTGCTGCCGGCCGTGTGGCTACCGGTATCAACTGGATTGTAATGCGTTATTCTGATATTTATCTGATGTTTGCTGAGGCTATGAATGAGCTTTACGGACCGGATCATCAGAATACAACGGCAGGTATGACAGCCCGTCAAGCTCTGGAAAAAGTACGTGAACGTGCATTTGGATCCGGTTCTTCTGAAATTGCGAAGTATGATTCTGACTTCTTCAATGCTATAGTGAATGAACGTGCTTGGGAATTTGGTGGTGAAGGTGTTCGTAAAATGGACCTGATTCGTTGGGGGCTGTTGGATAGTAAGATTGAAGCTATGAAAGAAAGCCTTTGCCTGATGCTTGATAACCAACATCCGGTGACCATCTTTGATAAGACTTATCAGCCTTCGGATTTCCCGACTGTATTGTACTATAAGATGCGGACAGATGATAAACTGTATGTAGATTATTCATCACCCAATTATTATCAGGAACTGGGTACGGCTCCTGCAGGCTATGAAAAGATTGACTGGTTTCCGAAAACTTATGCAAAACCTGAAACCGGGTCAGGCACTACTTATCGTGACGAACTTGCCAAGATTCTGGTAATGGCTACCGGTATCAATGCATCTTACGACTATAGTGCATTACTGGGAAAACTGAAGAATGGTGGTGAGATTGGTGATATGTTGAAACAATATCCTATTGGCAACGGAACTTGTAACTATCGTCATCCTTATGCTATCTATGATACGGATATTTATCAGTCCAAGGGTTTTTTGGTAAATTCCTATGGTTATTAATAAACGGACAACAGAATTAAAAAATGAAGATTATGAAACTTAAAAGCATATTCGCATCCCTTGTCATGACAGCCGCACTCTTTTCTTCGTGCGACCGTGACGTAAACGATTGGGAAGTGGCCACCGGTGAGAACCGTTTGTTTAAGCCTTTGATTTTCGAGGCAAGTACGTTGAAGCCTACTTCCATTCAGATTAAACACACTAAAGTAGTTGACGCTGCTAACTATGTATTTGAATTCAGTAAAGATGCCGACTTTGCAACGATTGACAAATCTGTTGTTATTCTGGCTGATACTCTGACTCCGTTTGCAGATTCAAATACAGCGATGAAAGTAGAATACCGTACTTGGTTTGAAGGGCTTGATGGTACTACCAATTATTGGGTACGTATGCATGCTGAGAATGCAGATGCATCATTAAAGTCAAAGTTGAGCTCATTTACCTTTATCACTCCGGCGGAACAAATATTCAGGAGTTACAGACCTACAGTTAATAGCCTGACTTTCCTTTGGGAAGAGACAGATCGGGTTACGAATCTTGTATTGATGAATGAAGATAGTACAGTAGTTGAAAACCGTGTGCTGACTACTGCTGAGATACAGAATGCTGCTGCAACATTTGAAGGTCTGGATATGGGAGTACCTTATATTGCTCAGATTTTCTACAATGAAGTATTGCGTGGAACACTGAATACGAAAACTTCAGGTTCGTCCGGCAGTCTGATTTTTAATATTAATATTTCTGGCATTACTGCTGAGGATATATCAACGGCTTTGGCAGGACATGCTGCTGAAGGGACTAAAAAAGTTACTGTGAACTTTGCCTCTGGTATGGAATTTAATATGGAGGGAACCATTACAATTCCAACAGGTATACAGGATATTAGTTTTGTTGGTTCGGAAAATGCAAATGGTAAGTTGTCTCAATTGAATAAAGTTTATTTTACTATCGAAAGCGAAGTGAATGATGTTAATTTTGAATACCTCAGCATGAACTCCGATGGTGGATTTATGTTCCAAGTAGGTGCGCAGAAGTTCCACGATATTACTTTTGAAGGCTGTGAAGTGAAACAAGTTAATTCTGCTGTCCGTCTCCATAGTGGTGCAGAAGGTAATAGTGTCAACTTCAATAACTGTTGGGTATCGAACACTGGTGGTTGGAGTTTCCTCAATGTAGGTTCAGGCTGTACAATTCCTGCTATCAATGTTACGAATAGTACATTGACTGAATTCAACACCCGTATTGCCGATATACGTGTGAAGACTGATATCAAATTCAAGAATGTGACTTTGGTAAATATTGCAGAGAAGATGACTCACCTTTGGTTACTTGACAACAACTCCAAACCGACTGTGACTATTGAAAACTGTATTTTTGCCGGTCCTAATGGTGGTCAGAAGCTGCACTCTACGAATGGTAACTATAGCAATATTACTATTTCCTATGGTGGTTCTTACAAGACAAATGATTTAATAGAAGATTCTCGTCCGCTGGATGATATTACGGTTGTAAACCTGGATATCTATGGCTTGTTTGTAGATCCTGCCAATGGCGATTTCCACATCAAACAAGGTGCTGGATTTGCAGGAACCGGAGTAGCGGGAGACCCGAGATGGTTTTAATAAGTAGGTATTAGATTCAGGATAAGATTCTCTTAAAAAGGAAGAGGTTGTGTCAAAACTCTGGTACAACCTCTTTCTATAATTTATAGTCCTGTTATCTTTTCTTTTGGCTATGCCGCTTTTTTCTCATTCATTTGTAACAAGTTACTATATTCCCGTTGTATCGGGTTATAAATAGCCCAATAAATATAGATTTAGCAAATGTAATGAGCTCCTTTCCTGCTTTTCTCAGTTTTGCACACATCTTTTTGATATTAAAAGCTATGGCAAAGAAGGCAAAGTCCATTGTCACCTTGTCTTCTCCCACATGCCGGAACCTCCTGTATGCCATGTTGTATTTCATTTGTCCGAAAACAGCTTCCGGTTCTATACACCGCCTTTCCCTATGCCTGACTCCTTCTTCTGAGACTAGCCTTTCCCGTGCCTGCCTTTTGTATTGATTTAACCGGTGGTTGACTTCTATAATACGGTTTCCCCGTGCTTTAAACAACTTCCATGCAAAGGACAGCCTTCGCATCTTTGTGCTTTATACTGGGCACTTTTGGTGATGTATCCGCTCGTTGTTTTGTCACGTCTGGTTCCTATACGGTTCATATGTTGCCTCATTGGACAAACATAATAATCCTCCCCCGCATTGTAATGGAGACTTTCCGCATGGAACGGGTTGGGAGTATAACGGGGACGCTGCTCTTTATGGAAGTAGTTGTACTTGACAAAGGCCTCTATCCCGTTTTCTTGCATGAACCGGTAATTTTCTTCCGAGCCGTAACCGGAGTCTGCCACACCGATACCCGGTAAGCGGTTATAGCGATGCTGGAAGGAGTGGAAGAAAGTGATAGCAGACGAAGTTGAGGCTTTTGGGAAAGAACTTCCCCCTCCGTTTTGAAACTCATAAAATTCAAGTTAGCAACTAGAATCGCGATATGCCAACGAATAAGAATGCAACCATACGATACCAAGCATGAGACAAGTGCTTCCAAGATCATCGCCACCGATACTATATTGATACGTGAGTTCGGGATAAAAAAGTTCCTTTAAAAGTTTTTTCTTATCCCGAACTCACGCTTATATAGAAGCAGGGCATGAGAAAGACATTATTCCCATCCATATATCACGATGTTTCAGATGTAAGATTACTAATCCTTCAAACACAAGATTACCAATCCTTCAGACGCAAGATTACCAAGAAACACGCCATCTTGTGCATAACGCCAACTATCGGCCCGGACATCTCCTCATAAGTAAGGACACCGAAAGGGACAGATTCAAAAGCATGCGGGCGCTTTCGTGATGTGATAATATTTAGGCGCGTATCACGCGGAACAATACGGATTCTATAATTAAATCCGAGGTTCCGCGCAATTCGCGCCTAAAAGAAAGTATCAAGGGAGTTTCTTCTGACACCCTCTACAGCTTGGTTCTACTTTCCGTCTTTAATCAGTGTTACACAGATTGCAGATTTCACAGGAAAGGCAGAGTCGATATCGGCATATTAGTAACCGGGGTTCTGCTCCAATTGGTCGTTGACCAAGAGGTCGTCAGCCGGTATGGGCCACAAATAGTTCTTTTTGGGGTCGAACGACATCTTATAGAAAGTCACGATATAGCCGGCCTCTTCCATCGGAGACAAATCGGGAAGTCCGTCTTCGTCAATATTAGGGATGCCTCCTATCGGATAGTTGCCCTCGTCCCAGTTTTTCAAAAGCTTCATAAACTCGTCAGACAATTGCGTATTCGACTCGCTGCCTGTCAGTCCGTTCCAATTGGTCGAGCCGGACCATGCACGATCCAAGTAATACATGGATTTGTTATGCGACTTCTCGGCTACTCTCCAGCGCAGCAAATCGCGATACCGAACACTTTCGAATGTAAACTCCGCACGACGGTCCATCCGTATGATACGGCGGAGTGCTGCTTGCGAAGCGACCTTGACTCTGGGGTAGTCGATACCTGTATTCCGATAAGCACGCTCCCGGATCAAGTTGATAGTCTTGTCCAAATCTTCTTGCGTACACGTCCCCATCTCATTCTTAGCCTCCAAGTAAGTCATAAGAACTTCGGCATAACGCAGGTAGGGATGGCAATTGTCTGAGACGCCGCCATACTTGTTATAGTTTTTCCACTCCTCTTTCACAAATTTGCGGATTACCAAACCATTGTATGCGGCATGCTGGTTAGAAGCTTTCGAATCGCTGCTCAGAACCATTTTGCCAGTAGCCACCTCGTAGACTTTATTGGCGTAAGGGCTGGGGTTGTATTCATATCCCAGCATAACGTAGTCCGGATATTTCTCGGGGAATGTGCCATCTTTCTTCGAGGCCTCATATTCAGCATAATCTTCCGAATACTTCGTCTTATACGGCTGAATGGTCATTGCCAATCGGGGATCACGGTTGGCAAACGGGTCTTTAGGATTATAGAGCGGCGATTCGTCGATAGGCAATCCGTCTATGCAGGTATAAGCGCATAGCAATTCCAAAGAAGGGCTCTTTCCGGCAGTTCCACTGACCTTACGTATGATTGTATTTCGGATGTCGGTAAAAAGGCCGAATCCTTTCTTAAGAGCCAGGTTTCCCTTGAAATAGAACATCAGCTCTTTCGACTTGTCTGCCTTAAACAAATCGAGATAATTGTCGTGCAACTCGT
Source organism: Bacteroides sp. AM16-24 (assembly GCF_003471885.1). NCBI lineage: Bacteria > Pseudomonadati > Bacteroidota > Bacteroidia > Bacteroidales > Bacteroidaceae > Bacteroides > Bacteroides sp. AM16-24. Next base: position 134,740 of record NZ_QRKI01000007.1, on the reverse strand, counting down.
ACACATTCAAGTCCATACATTGCTTAGCAGCATCTGCAGCAGTCTGCCAGTCTTGATGGAACAGGGCAAAACGCGCCTTAAAGCCAAGTGCAGCACCTTTAGTCGGTCTGAGCTGTCCGGTTATCGTGGCCGGCAAGTATTCGATGGCCTTATCGAAACATTCATAAGCATATTCAAGCACCTTTTCCTTAGGAGAACGGGCGGCATGGTATGCTTCGTTCAGGCTCATGTTGTTATTGAGAATGCAGTCACCATAATATGCAGTCAGCTCACCGTAAGCAAAGCCCAGCATAAAATAGGCTTCGCCTTTGTATTGGTTCACTTTGGCTTCTCTCAGCCCCGATGCACTGCCTTTATCCAGTGCATTGACGATTTTGTTTGCACGCGCAATTGCTTTGTAGAGCACGTTCCATCTGCTGACAGAGGTTTTCCATTGCGAAGTAACTGTTCCAATAGTGATTTCATTTGACGCACCACGGTTCAGTACGTCATCGTCCCAATCAATACCATCGATAGGGAAAAAGTCCGGTCGCCACAAATCATTCAAGGCCATTTCTATTTCCGTGGCATCGTGGTACCAGTTTTCACTTGACCCTTCAGACAAAGGATTCAAATCTAAATCAGCGCAAGCTGTCAGGCCGATGGCCATTGTCATGACCAATATCTTTTTATGCAATTTTTTCATGATTTCTTAGATATTAAAATGAAACATTCAAGCCGAATATAAATGAAGAGGTTATTAAATCGTTGCCATAGCTGGTCCACTCAGGATCATACCCTTTAGGATGGTTAGAGAATGCCGGCAAATCATTAACGCTAAAGTAAGCTCTCAGTTTGCTTACATTAAACTTCTGAGTCAGCTGCTTGGGGAAAGTATAACCAAGGGTTATATTCTTTATACGCATGTAAGCCCCATTAAATAAGTAGAAATCACTGGTTGCGTAAATATTTGTATTATTCGTTGTCAGCTTCGGATATTTAGCCTTGGCATTCTCTGCATCGGTAGTATTAGGGCTCCAATGGCTCTCAATTAAATTAAGCGGACAAGCGTATGCCTGATATTTAAAGGGAGTGACGGGCCATGACCAATAAGAAAGTATATGCCCGATGCCTTGAAATGCCAGATTGAAGTCAATGCCTTTCCATTCGGCCCATATAGAACCACCGTATTGCAGTTCGGGCAATGAATTACCCAGTCTCACCCGGTCGCTGGAAGCGGTTATCTTGTTATCGCCATCAATGTCTTGATAACGGATGTTACCCTCTTTGTCATTGTTAGTGAGCACAGCTATCTTCTTTCCATCGGCATCATACATAGCATCTGCATTCAGGATAATGCCTAAGCTCTTATAACCGTACCATTCATTGTAATAAGAACCTTCCTCGGTTATCTTACCGGAACCGATATTCTGTCTGTCGGCCATATATCCCATCTTAGAACGATAGTCGGACAGGTTGAAGCTTACTCCATACTTGAAATCATCAATATGGTCGCTCCACGACAATTCAAAGTCCCAGCCTCTGGTGTGCATATCAGCAGCATTGTTCTGCGGTGCATTGTATCCGAAATAAGAAGGGAATCCTACTTGCATCAGCATATCGGTGGTTTTCTTGTAATAGTAATCGAAAGAACCACGCAAGCGGCTATCTAATAATCCGAAATCCGCGCCAACTCCATAAGTGGTGGTGGTTTCCCATGTCAAATCATTGAAAGCATATTCAGACTGATAGGCTGTTTGAACAACATCGGACACACCCGTAGAGGTGTTGGGAAGATAACCTGTTCCGAAAGCCAACTTAGCTTGATAAGGGAATTCAGAACCGATACGCTCATTTCCCAATTGACCGATAGAGCCACGCAGCTTCAAATAGTCTACAACTTTTTTGTTGAACCAAGATTCCTCAGAAACAATCCATCCGGCACTTACCGACGGGAACGTTCCCCAACGATGACCTTTTGCAAAGCGTGAAGAACCGTCGGAACGGACATTGGCTTGCAGCATGTAGCGATTTGCCCATGAATACATGATACGTCCAAACACAGAGCGGTAAGCATTGTGTCCGGCACTGCCACTATTAAACTGGTAATCTTTAGGACCTAAATCCAAGTAAGGATAGTTATTCAAAGTATAATTGGTACGTGAAGCACCCAGATTCTCCCACTTGTATGCATAGTCTTCATAACCGGCCATCACTCCGATGGAATGTTTCTTGATGTCTAGTTTGTAATTGGCATAGAGTTGTTTTGTTAAGCTATGGTTGTGGTTGCGCGATTCGCTCAGGTTAGTAGTCGCATTGTCCTTTCCCGGAATTGTTTCACCGGAAATGGTGTACACATCGTATCGTTTAGTATGGCTCTTCCCAATTGCAAAAGAATAGTTCGGAGCAAGGATGGCCGTCAATGTCAGCCCCTTGATCGGCTTAATGTCCAATTGGATTTTACCACTTATACGATAATTCTTGCTGATAGAGGTTCCTCCCAATTCTTGCTTTGCGATAGGATTATCTCCATCCTTGCCATCGGCAAAAGTGCCGTCGCTCCAATAAACATTGTAAATAGGAGCACGCTCCATCAGCTCGGATATGGAAGCATGAGATTTTTCGGAGTTCCCATACACCATGTTCAAGTCTACATTGGCATGAATCCACTTGTTTATGGAGTAATCGTTATTGGTACGGATATTAATCCGCTCGTAGTTTTTGTTCTTAAAAAGCGATTCAGAGCTATAATATCCCAAGTTGAAGTTACTTTTCAGTTTGTCAGTTCCTCCACTCAACGACAACGAATGGCGATGGTGTGATGTATGGCTTTTAAGTCCGAGTCCCATAAAATCCGTATCGGCATACCTGTCTGGGTCTTCAGCACGCAATTGCGCATAGTTGTCTATCATTTCTTTCGAATAGATAGAGTAAGGAGAAGAAGCGCCATCATTGTATGTCATTTCATTCAAGCCAGTCATCCATTGAACCGAATTAGCAAATTCGGGCACTTCTGTCGGCTTATCTATTCCATATTCGCCATTATATGACAGATGGAATTCTTTATTCTTGGCACGCTTTGTTGTAACCAGCACAACACCTGCGGCAGCACGTGAACCATAGATTGCTGCAGATGCCGCATCTTTAAGAACCTGAATGTCTTTCACGTTTTCCGGTGCCACATCGCCCAAGTTTCCGGGTACTCCATCAATAATGACCAAGGGGTCGTTGGTAGAGAGAGTCGTAATACCACGTACACGTATTGTGGCTCCGGAACCTGGATCGCCGCTTGACCTTGTTATCTGCACACCGGCCATCTGTCCTTGCAATTGTGATGACAGCTGAGGAGTGTTATTCATACGCAATTTCTCACCGCCCAATGAAGACGTAGAACCTGTCAAGTCCATTTTGCGGGCACTACCGTAGCCGATTACCACAACTTCCTCCAGCGCTTCGGTATCTTCTTGCATGACAACTTCGTATGAGTTACTATTGCCTATCGCCACTTCGGTAGACTTATAACCTATGTAAGTGACAATAAGGGTAGCTTTTGGGTTGCTTACAGACAATGTAAAATTTCCATCCGTATCGGAGATAACACCGTTAGTAGTACCTTTCTCTATAATATTTGCACCGATAATAGGCCCGAAAGAATCTTTTACAACACCTTTTATGGTGCGCTTGGCTTGCTGTTGGCTATCGTTTGTCGAAGCTCCGTTGCGAGAGAGCACAATGTAGCCGCCTTCTATCTTATAGGATGCTTCATCACCGAACAAATCCTTGAGCACCTCCTCTAAAGTAGAATTTTTGGTGTTGATGCTTACTATTTTGTTTACGTTTACGTTCTTGTTGTAAATGAACAACAAGTCTGTCTGTTTTTCAATGTCACTCATTACACTCTCCACCTTGACATTGCGTTTGTTCAAGGTGATGCGCAAGTCTTGCAGGTCCACTGTTACCGCTTGTAGACTCAAGGGGCACGAAACCAAGAACATCGCTGCCATTTTCAGCAGGTGTGATACGCTGGTTTTTCTTTTTCTCATGATGTAAAGTTTAAAAGTTTTTTAGTATTAGTATGTTATGTTTATAGGTATGTATATTATATTTAAGGCGGTGATGTCATAGGTATTAAAAAGTTTTTAGGGTTATTATTGAATGATTATCGTATCGTTGTTTTTATATTCGAAAGAGAACTTAGCGTCTTGCTGAAGTGCTTTTAGCACAGTTTCTATGGTATCCGATATGCGGAACTTTCCGCTGCATGAGTAATGGTCGAGTTTAGGGTTGTTTATAATAATTCGTATGCCGTAGTTCTTTTCCATTTTTCTCATCAGATCTTTAAACGAAGTGTTGCGAAACGTGATGATTCCCTCTTTCCAGCTATACGCATCAAAGTTGCTAATGGGGCTCACTTTAAGCTGCCCGTCGCACAACGTTGCCGAGTTGTTAGGAGTGAGCGTCACAACCTGGTCGGGGTTCTCTGAATCGGTGACCTTAACGCTTCCTTGCATAAGGGCGGTAGAAAATTCGTCATCCTCATAGGATTCTACGTTGAACTGCGTGCCCAGCACCTCTACTTCGCAACGGCCGGTGTTCACAATGAATTTTTTGTTGCCCTGCTTCGTGACATTGAAGAAAGCTTCCCCTTTCAGCCGAACTTCACGTTTTTTGCTATTGAAGCTTGTAGGATATGTTAGTTCGGAGCGGGCATTGAGCCAGATGTGCGTACCATCAGACAAGGTCATTTCCACACGTTGCCCGGTTGGCACCTTGATGGTATTGAAAAACATTTCATCAGTGGCGAAATGGCTCCATAAGGCCGGGCCTGCCAAGACACAAATCAGAATCACTGCTGCCGCAGCAACGGTTTGGCTCCAACTCCAGATAAACGTTTTACGCGCTGAGGGCTTATTGGCCGTGGCCTTTTTGCTCAATTGGAGCGCATCGTAAAAGGTGCGTTCCCTGAAGAAATCTTTTCGGTTAGCCTGGTCGGCATTGACCCATTGACGAATGGCAGCCAACTCTTGGTCGGTTGCCTCGCCACGAAACATCTTATGTAGGAGTTCTTGTTCCATATATAGTTATATCACTATTATGAGGACGAATGAATGAGGGAATACCCTAAACACGGAATCCGCTTTTTTTTAAATTAATTGTCCTACCTCTACAAGTCTACTCCTTAGCTGCTTGATGTCCACATTATGTACATCGGGTTTCTTGGAACGGACAATCTGTGCGGCGGCTGTTCCTGCTGCTTCACCGGTCACCAGCGAGGGAGGCATCACACGCAGGCTACCGTAGGCGTAAGGGTCGGTTGATATGCAACGGCCTGCCACTAACACATTTTCCAGTTTCACCGGAGTCAGACAGCTGAAAGGAATCCCGTGTGACTCTCCTTTTTTATAACGAGGAAAATGCTTAGCGTCTTTCTTATGGACATCAATATAATAATTGTTGCGTCCAATGCCATCGGCGAACTCCTTGCGTTCCAACCAATCGTCTAAGGTAAAAGTATAATCGCACTTTATCCGGCGGCTTTCACGAATCCCCATCAAGCTTCCGGTAGTGTTCAAGTGTGAGGCGCCAAAGGTTTTAGGCTCAAACTCTCTAAGCCCCTGATGCAATTGTTGAGCTACCTTGCGGCCTTTCAGCATAGCCTGCGACAACGACTCCGGATTGGTGCTATCTACAGTGACATGTCCGGCATTGAATCCTACGATAGCAGGTCCTACCAGCTTGTCGTTCATGTGCGCATCCTTGACCAAGGGATATTTAGGATTTCCATGAATGGAGTGCACAGGCGAATCTTTTCGGTTAGAGTGTACGCTACCTATCAGAGAGTATTCATAAGGGTCGATGTTCGATACGGTAAAACAGAGTGTACCGTCCTGCACTTCACCGTTTTCATCCCCTTTAAGATAGTCGGCTCCCGCCCAAGTTGCCAAATCGCCGTCACCGGTGCAGTCTATGAACACTTTAGCCTTGCAGGCTGTAAGGCCGGCCTTGTTGGCCACAATGATTGCGTCCACCACTCCGTCTTGTTTCATTTCGACAGCAGCCATGGTCGTAAAGAAGAGCACGTGTACACCGGCTTGGGTCACTAAGTCATCGTATACGACCTTGAGGTACTCGCTATTGATGGGCACCCAGTCATTGTAGCGGACGTGGGGCACACCTTTGCGGGATTCCATGAATACTTTTTCGGCTATACCTTTATATATAATACGGTTCCCATCGGTAAAAGGACACCAGGCATTTAGCAAGCCAGAGGTTCCCATGCCTCCTAAAGCTCCGGTTCCTTCAATCAGCAGTGTGCGAGCACCATCGCGAGCGGCGGCGGCGGCAGCTGCACATCCTGAGGGTCCACCTCCTACCACAATGACATCCCAGTCTGTACTTATGGGAATGCGGGCTCTGATGCTGTCTTTGTTATTGCCGCCCGGTATGGATGCTAAAGTAGGAGTCATGGCCACTGAGGCCAATCCTAACGTACTCAAGCTTTTGATAAAATTTCGTCTTTTCATGTTTTTATGGTTTTAGCATTTTCTATAAGGACGAACGAGCTTCGGAGCACCCTAACCAAACTTTGGATATTTTTTAGCGTCTGCTTGATTTTTCTTTTTTTCTCAAGTTCCTCATCAGTTTTATTTAGAGAATTATCTTTGGCCTTTTCTCCCGTTTTCACTTGCTGCACGATCCGTTACGCTTTCCGTATCTGCAAAAGCGGAAAGATGGTTCCCGAAGAGGTGGCGGATGAAGCTTATCCAGGCCCGAATAAAATAAGAGACTCGGCCGCGGAAGTGGTAATTTTTTGCCACGTAAGGTTCCTTTGCTTCTGTGCCAAGTATGAGGAGCTTTCGATTTCAGTAAACCTTCGCGTCCGTTTTACTAAAACCAGAGACACCTCCTCTGGATGATGGCGGTAATTTTTACAATACAAAGAATAAAAACGACTAAAAAATCTTTTTCAAGTTTTTTTGCCTGCTCCATTTGAACTCATCTTCGGCCTTTCCCCTGTTTTTGCTCACCATACAGCCTGTTTACCCCTCATAAAGCAGAAAACAGCCTCATACACATATTTCAAAGACACACTGAGCAAAATTCAAACTGCCCCTTAGAATATTTGGATTTTTTAGAAAAACAACTTACCTTTGTTTTGCTTTAACAGCACTTCGTTAAAGCCCAATTAAGTTATTGAAAACGATACGAGTTAGCCAACAAAGCTTAGTGCTGCAAGATAAATAAGCGACTAATTCCCAACATCTTTAATGGAGCCTGAACACACATTAAAGCAATGTAGGAAACAGCATTCGACCGATATAAGGGAATCGCAATTGGCGCATAGCCCATATCCGGCTTTTTAATACGCTATTGCTAAAAAGTGCTATATCATAGTTGTATGAACATTGTCAACCAATTACTTTAAACAATGGGAAAAACAAGAAATATAATGGCAATCGACCAAATTTTCATGACACACCGCGAACGTTTTGTCCGATTTGCCGATTCCTATGTCCATCACATTGAGGCTGCGGAAGACATCGTGAGCGAGAGTTTTCTACATTGTTGGGAACAACGGAACAATCTGATAGAAGTAAACGACATAGCTATGTATATGCTAGTTATAGTGAAAAACCGATGTTTGGACTATTTGCGGCGGGAGCGTGTACGGGATAGCATCACAGAAGACATGCTGAGTGACAGAGAGTGGGAACTGACCATGCGTATTACCAGCCTGGAAGCCTGTGAGCCTGAAACCCTTTTAAGAAACGAAGTGCAGAAGTTAATAGACAAAGCCCTTAAGCAAATGCCAGAAAAAACGAGAAACATCTTTGTGATGAACCGCTACGAATGGAAGAGCTATCAAGACATAGCGCAAGAAACAGGACTCTCCATTAAGAGCATTGAATATCACATTAGCAAAGCCTTAAAGGTCCTTCGCCATGAATTAAAAGATTATATGCCGACATTCCTGTTTGCGCTTCACTTCTTGAACAGTTAAAGAATAGCCTACTTTCATTTAGGGTATTTAGATTCTAATTCGTCCTTATAACAAGAGCTTAGGGAGACAATCGCTGGTGTGCGATGTACTCCCTATATATTTCGATTTATTAACTAATTAGAGTACTATGAGTAAATTCAACATGCGTTTATCAATGTTCAAGTCCTTTATCAAACTCACGGGAGGAGACTATTTGCCCCAATTATCATCTTTAGGGAGCAATCATCTCTTTTTGGCCTTATGTCTGATTTTCATTTCTTTGGGAAAGAATGAGCGTGCCGTAGCGCAACAACTAAACTTTGGCCTTAACCAGAAGCAACCTTTTGAGGAAATTCCGCATTCTGAATACTCCTTTCAAACATCCTCTCGTAAAACCAAGAAACCGGTAGCAGGAAAACTCGTTGCATTAAGCAATAGAGAGTATCAACTGAATGAGGGCTGGGAACTTCTTGAAGGCTATAAAGTCCGCGAACTGCAAACATCTGTCCATGCCCCGATGTTGAATACTTCCGATTGGTATGGCGCAACCGTGCCTGGAACGGTGTTAACTACTCTTGTAGAGCAAGGGGTGTACCCCGATCCATATTGGGGATTGAACAACTTGCTTATTCCTGACACTTTATGCAGAATGGACTGGTGGTATAGAAATGTATTTACGATTCCCCAGAACAAACATGGAAATCGGCCCAAATTAATATTCAATGGAATAAACTATAGAGCAGAGGTGTGGCTGAACGGGAAACTCTTAGGCAATATCGACGGGGCATTCTGCCGTGGAATTTTTGATATAAGTTCGATTGCCAAGGTAGGAGAAGCAAATGTATTGGCAGTGCGTGTCATCCCGCCGAGCAATCCGGGTATTCCCCACGAGTCATGCAGAGCCGGAATAGGCCCAAATGGAGGAGTGTTATGTTTAGATGGCCCTACATTCATCAGCTCCGAAGGCTGGGATTGGAATCCTGCCACAAGAGATCGGAATACAGGAATCTGGCAAGATGTACGAATTGTATATGCCAATGAACTGGAACTTACCGATTCGCAAATCATCACAGATTTGCCTTTGCCTGATACCACAAAAGTCAGTTTCCTGATTCATACCAAGGTTTATAATGCCTCTACTCAACTCCAAGATGCCAAGCTGCATGTTCAAATAGGCAATGTGAAGGCTGTTCATCCTTTTAAGATAGGAGCCAAGGAGTATAAGGAGATTCATCTTACTCCCAAGCAATGCAAGGAGCTGGTTATGGAACATCCTATACTCTGGTGGCCCAACGGTTATGGCAATCAGTATTTATATAATGCAACGATTTGCCTGACCGACAATAACAACGATACCTTAGACATCCAAAAAATGCGTATTGGAGTGCGCGAAATGGAATATGAATTATCAGCCCATAACGCTAAAGGTGAAATAATGAGGATTAACTTCAACCCTACTGCGGCTTCTGAAAAGAGAACAAGACTATTTGACAATGTAGCTCGTATAAAGAGTAAAAACGGAGTGTTCGTGCCGCAGCTATTGCAACCTCTCGATGGTGAAATAGTGCGAGAAGTGGAAGATAAAGAGATGAAAGAGCACTTGGTAGTCAAAGTGAACGGTCAACGAATCTTCTGCAAAGGCGGAAACTGGGGCATGGATGATGCTATGAAAAGAGTTTCAAGAGAACGCTTGGAACCATACTTCAAACTGCATAAAAACATGCATTATACCATGATTCGCAACTGGACGGGCGAGTCTACCGAAGAGATTTTTTATGAGCTATGCGATGAATATGGTATATTGGTATTCAACGATTTCTGGCTATCTACAGAAGGATTCAACCTGAATCCATTAGACAATACGCTTTTCATGAAGAATGTAAGAGAGGTCGTTCGCCGTTACCGAAATCATCCGTCTATCGCTTTGTGGTGTGCCCGAAATGAAGGCTTTGCCCCCAAAGAATTGGAACATTCATTGGCAGAAACTCTTGTGGAAGAAGATGGGACCAGACACTATTTAGGCAATTCAAGGTCCTTGAACAGCGCGGGAAGCGGACCTTGGAACTATAAATTCGACCCCGCGTGGTATTATAAATCATTAGCAGGAGGCTTCCGTTCCGAAGTAGGCACTCCCTCACTGCCAACCGCCGAAACCGTTCGTGAATTCATGGCCGAAGAAGACACTTGGCCCATTAGCGATGTTTGGTTCTACCACGATTGGCACAACCGTAGCTTTGGCGAGAAGACCTTCTGTGAGCTCTATACGGAAGGAATGGATTTGAAACTCGGCAAATCGAGCTCTTTGGATGAGTTCTGCACGAAAGCACAACTCATCAATTACGAAAGCCATAGAGCCATCTTCGAAGCATGGAACAGTAAGATGTGGAGGGACGCATCAGGCATATTGCTATGGATGAGCCACCCCGCATGGCCAAGTATGGTATGGCAAAACTACAGTTCCAATGGCGAAACTGCCGGCGCATATCATGGCGCCCAGAAAGCATGCCGTCCTTTGCACATACAGATGAGTTTGGATAAGTACAATGTAGATATAATAAACACTTCGCTGAAGGAGTATAAGAACGTAACGGTCAACTTGGCCACTTACAGTAAAGAGGGCCACAAGATTAGCGCTACCACACTAAAGGTGCCAACCATAAAGCGCAATGGACTGACGCCGGTTATCACATTTGATGAATTGGCTGGAGTCACCGACTTTCGTTGGATAAAAATTGTACTGACTGATGCAAAGGGCCATGAATTGGATGATAACGTATATTGGTTCAATCCCAATAAATGGGACGGAAAGCTGTTGTCGAATCTGCCGGAATCAAACGTCAGTATGCAGATTAAGAATGTACGATATGATGAATCAAGCTATTGCAAAGGAAAAGTCGTTGTTACCAACAAAAGTAAAGTTATTGCCTCGTTTATAGACCTGACACTTAGGGATAGTAATAGTGGAAAGGCTATACGTCCTGCCTATTTCAACGACGGCTACTTTACATTAATGCCCAATGAAAGCAAAGAAATAACATTCGAATTTCTTATCTCCGCACAAACCAAACATGTGGTAATACAGCTTAATGGGTACAATGTAGCATCAAATCAGGTAACTTTACGATAAAAAGACAACTACGGTAAGTAGATGAAATAAAAGGATATAAAAGAGATTGTGTCAAAATGCTGGCACAACCTCTTCTGTTTAAATGCTTATTACTTACTAACCACTGATCATTTTTTCCCTTCTTTGTATTCCGAAGGTGTCATCCCCATCTGCTTCTTGAAGCATTTGCTGAAATACTTGGGATCGTTGAATCCCGTCATATACGCTACTTGTGAGAAGTTGTATTCTCCACTATCTATCAACTGTACGGCACGTTTGATTCGGATTTCCCGTATGAAGTCCACTGGTGACAAGCCGATGATAGATTTCAACTTTTGATAGAAAACGGTACGTCCCATATTCAGTTTCTGTGCAAACTCTTCGATGGTCAGGTCGGAATTATCCATTTCTTTTTCCATAACTTCCATTACCTGCTGCATGAACTGTTCATCGAATGGAGTGATCTGCGGCTGTGATGGGGATATATCGATAGACGGTGCAGCGGGATTTTCCTGTTTTTCAGACCATTGTTTCCAGAGAATATCCTGTAACTGCTTGCGCTGGTGTAGCAACGATTTGATACGTGCTTTCAGATAAGTAGCACTGAAAGGCTTGGTGATATAATCGTCGATACCCTGCTCCAATCCGGAGATACGGTCATCCAATGATGATTTGGCGGATAAGAGGATGATGGGGATATGACAAATCTCCCGATTCTCTTTAATGTTTTTCACCATATCCAGACCATCCATTACAGGCATCATGATGTCGCTGATAATAAGATCAGGAACATGCTCCTGTGCATGTTCTAAACCTTCTTGACCGTTAGTTGCTTCAATGACTTTGTAGTTTTCCGAAAGAATAGTATGCAAGAAGCTCCGAAGCTCCGTATTGTCTTCCACGATCAGAATAGAAATCGGATCAACTTTGTCGGTATCCATAGGCATATCCTGAGATACCTCGTCTATTTCATTGTCGGTTTCTGTAGAAGCTCCGTCATTCAGAATGAATTCAGTGTTTTTATGAGTTTCATATATTTTCTGTCCCATTGGTAGGGTGACAATAAATTCACTACCCACTTCGGGCTGGCTTTTTACTTCAATACTACCACAATGCAACTCTATTAATTCTTTTACGAGTGACAAGCCGATACCGGAGGAAGGTTGTAATATATTGTATTTCACTAAAGTCTCAAAGCGTTGGAAAAGCGTTTGTTGCTTCTTAGGGTCAATACCGATTCCCTCATCAGCTACGGATACAATCAGCTTGTCTCCCTCCACATTGGCATGAACAGTAATAGATTTGTTGGCAGGCGTATATTTGAAAGCGTTGGACAATAGGTTGAAAATTATCTTCTCGAATTTATCCTGATCAATCCAAGCGGATATTATCTCTTGGTTTGTCTGTAATTGATAGTTTATATTCTTTTCTTCAGCAATAAGACGGAAATTATCCATTACCTTTTCCAGCAAGACAAGCACATTGGTCTTTTCCAACAGTACTTTCATCTTTTTATTCTCTATTTTACGGAAATCCAGAATCTGGTTTACCAAGTGGAGCATACGTTCCGTATTTTTGTGTACCAATGTCAGGTGTTTACGTGCATTGGCCGATAGAGTCGTTTCATGTTCCAATACTTCGGTTACCGGACTGGCTATCAGTGTTAGCGGGGTGCGTAACTCGTGAGATATGTCAGTGAAGAAACGTAGTTTGATGTTTGCCAGTTGTTGTTCCAGATTGATCCGGTGGCGCAGACGGTATATATAGAGAATGATATAAACGATCGTTGCAGTCGATACTATGAATAAAAAGGTATAAAGTATCCATGCCCAATAGGTCTCCCAGAATGTAGGGAGCACTATAATAGGAAGAACACGTGTACCGCTTTCCATCCATACTCCATCGCTATTGGTGGATCGTATCTGCAGTTCATAATCTCCGGGAGGAAGGTTGATATAACTGGCAGACCGACTGTTGTCTACTTCATTCCAGTTTTCTTCCAGACCTTTCAGACGATAAGCGTAACTGATGGATTGCGGATCAATGTAATCCAGCGCAGCAAACTGGAAGGTTACATTTCGTTCGGAAGGTTTCAGCTTTAATTCTTTCAGATCATCAATATCCAGATCCTGGGAAGCTCCTTGTATCTTGAGTCCAGTGAATACGATAGGAGGAACATAACTACTTTTTTGAAGCTGCTCAGGGAATATCCTCAGAATGCCGATATCTGTTCCCAGTAATAGCTGGTGATGTTGGCTCTGCACCGGAGCGGCTTCGGTGAAGTATAGATCTTGTTGCAGATATTTCTTGTCGTAATGTTCAAAGGTCTCTTTGTCCGGATGAAAACATGCCAGTGCATTTTCTGCTATTATCCAGAGATTCCCTTTATTATCTTCTATCATAGATTCCACAAGGTCTGAGGGAAGGCCGTTTTGGGTAGTGTATGTTTTAAATTCTATTTCGTTGCTTAGCAGGTTCTCGGATAATATTTTATTGAGACCTCCGGTAAATGATAGGACATAGGTATCTTTCCGGCTGTCGGTATAAATGTAGATGACATCGTTGCTGCAAAGGCTGGATACTTTATCAGGGATACGTATGTTCCGGTAGAATTCAATTTGTTCCGGTTGTGTAAATTCACTGGAGAAGGTGAGTAAACCCTCTGTTGTTCCCACCAATAATACTTGGTTTGCTTCAGTGATGTACCGGACTTTGGCAAAGCGATCTTTCGAATATCCCGTTAATTTATTGCCGCTATGCAGAAAGCGTATGTTTCCTTCCTGCGTTTCTTCAATCAGGTTCAATCCGCCCCCGTAACATCCTACCCATATACGGTTTTTGCTATCCTGAAAGATGGTATAAATACTGTTGTAGCTTAAACTGTACGGATCGTCCTTTTGATGGGTGAACTGGCGTATTTTGAAACGGTTTTCTCCTGTTCTTTCCAGACGGAAAAGTCCGTCCTGTTTGCTACCCATCCAGATGATACCTTCTTCGTCTTCCATGAAACAATAAATATTCTTGGTAAACGACACAGGATTAGGACTGATAGTTCCTTCCGGAGTCAGATACCCCTTCAGGCTACCGTCCGTCCGATATATCCTGACAGAGCCTTTTTTGGTAGATGTCCAGAGATTCTTTTCCTTATCTATAAGAAAAGCACGGGTCTCAAAGCCGGTGTCAATGGATTGCAGGTGGCAGGCGTGCGGGAAGAAAGATATCTTGGTAACATCCCAGGTATTGCAGAACCATAGGTTGCCCTGGCGGTCCAGGAAGTAGTTTAGAATGTTGGGATTATACTTCGAATTTGGATTGTCGTAATCTGTATAATAGGGTTTCAACTGGCGGTTTCTCCGGTCGTAGTAACAGAAACCACCCTGATGGGGGACCATCCACAAGGTTCCCTGTGAATCTTCGAAAATGAAATCACGGTTTACACGTTCGGCATTCGGCAGATCCTCCTTGGGAGTGATGTAGTGTTGCTTATCTTCTGTGACCAAGTTATACCTTACTACTCCCGGGGTATCGCCAAACATCCATAATTCTCCGTGATGATCTTTGAATACGGATAATACTTTGGGAGAAGGTTTGGTTGAAGTACGAGGATCGATAAGTCTGTATCTGCCTTCTCCGGCAAAAAAGATATATAAACCTTCATCTGTACAAAGCCCAATACTATCTTTGCCGAGATTCTGCATGGAATTAATGGTATTAGAAGAGAGGAAAGGTGCTTCATTGAACTGTAATTGCTGTGTCTGGGGATTATATATCACCAATTGATTATCATTGGATACCAGATATATCTTACCATTATTTTCTTTAATGCTCTTGAACGGTATATCCGATTCAATATTCTTTTTGCCGATGATGGATATTCCTTTATCAGTTAGGATCCACTCATCTCCTTCACTGTCCTGATGTACAGTGATAATGTGACTCCCTTTCAGATTCTTCTGTTCCGGACTGTAAAGAGTGATACCTTCTCCTTCTTTACAACTCAGTTCGTCGATTCGGAATGCTTCCTGTTCGCACAGAATCCAGCTGATCCCCTTTGGTAGAGCATAAATGGTACGTACGGCATACGTTTGTTTGTTCTGATTTTCGTAAGGACGCAGAACATCTATAAACTTCTCGCTACGTGTATCGAACAGATAAACGCGGAGATCATAAGTCTGACACCAGATGTCACAAGTCTGAGTCTGAGTGATGGAAGATAGGCGGTTGCTCGTCAGGTTGGAGCCGTCTCCTGGAAATGCTTTGTAATTTTTGAAGGTATACCCGTCGAATTTATTCAGACCATTCCAGGTTGAGAACCAGATAAGCCCTTTTGAATCTTGTACGATGTTCGTTACCGTTCGCTGTGCTAATCCATTGTAAGCAGAGAAATGTTGTATCTGGCACACTGGTTGGGCAGCAGCTTTACAGGTAATGAAGAGTATAAATAGCAGTAAATAAATAGTTTGTGATAGAATGTACTTTCTCATTGTATGACTGATTGAGTTTTCTTATGCAAATATACAACAAAAACTACTCTCTTCCTTAATATTCTTTAATTCCCCGGAAAATCTTCTTAGATTGCTTGTTTATATGCTTGATAATTCGATATATTTGTGATATCAAAATGATATCAATTAAATCTATAAAGTATGGAAACAAAAGAAAAGGATTTCAACGGTTTTAAGATGAACGGCTTCTTAAGCTTATTTATTCATCTTATTGTATTGCCAGCACTTATCTACTTTGGTTTTATTACCTGTGTTCCGACGGCAGTTGTGGCCGGTATTCTCTGTCTTGTATGGCTGGTTATGTTTGCCGGCTATATGCAATTGGAACCGAACGAAGCCCGGGCTATGGTTTTCTTCGGTAAATACAAGGGAACGTTTAAGGAAACAGGATTTTTCTGGGTGAATCCATTTCTGGATAAGAAGAAACTTTCTCTCCGTGCCCGTAATCTGGATGTGGAACCTATCAAAGTAAATGATAAGATTGGCAATCCTATTCTCATCGGTTTGGTATTGGTATGGAAACTCAAAGATACCTATAAGGCTATGTTTGAGATTGACTCACAGACGATGGCATCTTCAGGTCATACGTCGGGGAATGCTAACCAGATTACTATAGGTAATGCGGTTGCCAATAGGATGAACGCTTTTGAGAACTTTGTGAAGATACAGAGCGATGCAGCTCTGCGCCAGGTGGCCGGACAATATGCTTATGATGATAATGAAGCGGATGCTGAGGGGCTGACTCTCCGTTCCGGTGGCGAGGAAATCAATGAGCAGTTAGAACAGAAGTTGAACGAACGCCTTGCAATGGCAGGTATGGAAGTGGTAGAAGCACGTATCAACTATCTGGCCTATGCGCCCGAGATTGCTGCGGTGATGCTTCGCCGTCAACAGGCTTCGGCTATTATCTCTGCCCGTGAAAAAATAGTGGAAGGTGCTGTTTCCATGGTAAAAATGGCCTTGCATAAACTTTCTGAGGAGGAGATTGTTGAACTGGACGAAGAAAAAAAGGCGGCTATGGTCAGCAACTTGTTGGTAGTGCTCTGTGCTGATGAGGCTGCACAACCAGTTGTAAATACAGGTACATTGAATCATTAATCAAAAATAGTATGAACTTTTCTTTTCTATATAAGTGGGCATTAGTGCTCGGCTTACTACTGGGGCATGTGGCAGCGGTTTTTGCACAGGATGCAGATATGGACCGTGCCAAGCATGTATACGAGTTGTTTGTAGCGAATCAGGGTGACAGTATTCATGCCCTTTTAACAGAAGAACTGCAGGAGAAATTATCTCCGGAAGTCTTCAAGGATATGTTTAAACAGTCGGAAAAGCAATTCGGCCAACTCCAGTCTAAAGGAGAATGGCAGAAGGAAAGTGCACAAGGCATTACGCTTTATCATTCCGACTTGAAGTTTGAACGCTATAGTCTACGTTTTTTGTTATCATTTGATGCTGATGGCAAAATGAATACAATCCGCTTGATGCCTGTGCCTGCTGCGTCTACGGCACGACCGGTAGTTTATAATAAAGAGAAGATGCTTGAACGGGATGTAACGGTGGGGGCAGACGGTTTTAAACTGCCCGGCACCTTGACGTTGCCTGTAGGAAAGAGGAAAGTTCCTGTGGTAATCTTTGTGCATGGTTCCGGTCCGCAGGATCGTGACGAAACGGTTGGACCGAATAAGCCTTTTCGTGATTTGGCTTGGGGACTGGCGGAGCGTGGCATTGCAACACTGCGTTATGAAAAACGTACAAAAGCTTATGGTGCGGCTTGTGTTCCGGAAGGTCGGGAAATTGATTATGACACCGAAAGTGTTGATGATGCCGTAGCCATTGCAGCCTGGGCAAAGACATTGCCGGAGGTTGATTCGGACAGTGTTTATGTGTTAGGCCATAGTCTGGGCGCTACGCTTGCTCCCCGTATAGCGGAACAGGCAGACGGACTGGCAGGTATTATTCTAGTTGCCGCTTTAGCTCGTCCGTTTGAAGATGCTATCGTTGAACAAGTAACTTATATATCTTCTTTGAAGGATTCTTCTGACAGTGCCAAAAAGCAGATTGCGGAAATAAAGAAGCAGGCGGATAATACAAAGAAGCTGGGTACGCCGGAATTTGATGATAAGATTCCTTTGTTGCTGGACATTCCTCGTTCTTACTGGGAATTTGCCAACGCCTATAAACCTGTGGAAGTAGCTGTTAAACTTACTTTGCCTATGCTTATATTGCAAGGTGAACGTGATTATCAGGTCACTATGGAAGATTTTGGATTATGGCGTTTTGGTCTACTGCGTAATAAGAATGCTTTCTTTAAATCTTACCCCAAGCTCAATCATATATTGCAGGAGGGGAGTGGAAAAGCTACTCCGTTTGAGTATGAGCGTGAGTCGCCTGTAGTTGGATATGTAATGGATGATATTGCGTCATTTATCCGTAACGGGAATTTGTTATAATATAAATTCAACTATAATTTGTAAATCATTAAATTATAAAATAGAATCGTGGCTAAAAAAGAAACTTCAACCAAAAGCTTTGTCCTGCGTGTAGACGCTGCGACCATGGATGCTCTCGAAAAGTGGGCAGCCGATGAGTTTCGCAGTACTAACGGACAGCTTCAGTGGATTATTGCTGAGGCGTTGAGGAAGAGCGGGCGGATGAAGAAGATTAAAAATGCTCCTCCGCCTCAGGAATCTGAAGCCTTAGAAGAATAATTGTCTAATCATAAATCTCTTAAAAGTACTTATGTTAAATTTGGGTCCTTATTCAGCTAAAGAATTCTCCGGTATCCGCATACATCCTACTGTTGTGGATCGCATGATGGAAGGTGTGGCTGCGCTATTTGCAGTTGCTGCCTGGGTATGTGCAATATGGGTTTATCTTCATGTGGAAGATAAAGTAACGGCAAACTTCTCTCTTTTGTCTGCCGGACTTGGTACTTTCAGCTTTCTGGCTATAGGTGCCACAGCCTACCTGCCTATCCGTTTTGTGCATTTTCCGGTA
Organism: Bacteroides sp. AM16-24; assembly: GCF_003471885.1. NCBI lineage: Bacteria > Pseudomonadati > Bacteroidota > Bacteroidia > Bacteroidales > Bacteroidaceae > Bacteroides > Bacteroides sp. AM16-24. The sequence continues at coordinate 116,172 of NZ_QRKI01000007.1, read as the reverse complement.
CGCATCACCCAACAAAATGTTGCCACACAATTTTTTCTGGCAATTCGTTTTGCCCGGGTGCTGAACATCATGATAGTCTTGCTTTTCCTTGTCCTTGTTTTTAATAAGGTAGAGGTAGAATATGGCATTCCGCAGGGGTTGTGCAATATGCTCACAGCCGGTGTCGGTTGTCTGCTGGCGATAGTACTGATTGTGTATTATATATTGGCTTTCAGGTATAAATAGAGATATAGATATTTTGATTCTTGGGTTAAAGAAGCTATCTTTGTATTTAGATACTATCATATCTAAATACAAGGATTTTTTCATTAATCAAATACAATAGTATGCCATTACTTTACAATTTTGATATAGATACTGTTGAAGAGTTGTTAGCTGTTCTTGCCCGGAATATACAAAAGCGCAGACTTGAGAAAGGGCTTTCACGGGAAGCCCTTACCGAACTTAGTGGTGTTCCTACTCCTACTATTGCTAAATTTGAGCAAAAATATACTATTTCATTGGCATCCTATGTAGCTTTAGCAAAAGCTTTGGGGTATTCCAAAGCAGTAAAAGAACTCTTATCCGAACCATTATACAGTACGATGGAGGAATTAGAAATGATTAATAAAAATAAAAACAGGAAGAAGGGGCGTAATGAAATTGGTAAATAAACTAACAGTGACCTATCATGACCGGACTGTCGGAGCGCTTAGTATGACACCCGATAATCGTTTGTGTGCATTTCAATATGATAAAGAATGGTTAGCTAATGGATTTTCTATATCCCCACTTGATTTGCCTTTAAAATCAGATCTATTCATTGCTAAACCAGAGCCTTTCTGGGGGAATTTCGGCATTTTCGAGGATAGTCTACCTGATGGTTACGGGCGCTATTTGCTTAATCGTTTATTAAAAAAACAAGGGGTGAATGATGGTGAGCTAACTCCTTTGCAAAGATTGAGTATTGTTGGAACTTCAGGTATGGGAGCCTTATGCTATATTCCGGAAACGTATGTAGGTGAAGAAAAAGCTCTTCCTGAATTGGATAGTCTCCAGCAAATGGCCTTGGATGTGTTATCTGAAAAATCAGATAAAGATGAAGAGGTGCTTTACTTTAACAGTGGTAACTCTGGAGGTTGCCGTCCCAAATGCTTATTGCAGGATAATGAAGGTTCTTGGTTGGTAAAGTTCCGGCATACTTATGATCCTAAAGATATGGGTATAATGGAATATAGGTATAATGAGATTGCCCGTAAATGTGGAATTACTGTACCTGATTTTAAACTGATGGAGGGAAAATATTTTGCAAGTAAGCGTTTTGATGTAGAGGATGGATGGAGGCTACACATCGCTACTGCCGGAGCACTTTTGAGTGAATCTATATTACAGCCTAGGTTAGAATATAAAACATTGCTTCATCTAACTGGTTATCTGTCACAAGATCCGAAACAGGTTGATGAAATGTTTTGCCGTATGGTATTCAATGTGTTGACTGAAAATAAAGATGATCATGCTAAAAACTTCGCTTTCATTTGTCGGGAAGGTATTTGGTCGTTAGCTCCTGCTTACGATTTAACCCAGTGCAGTGGCGGGTATAATGGGGAACATGCCACTTCTGTTAATAATCAGGGGAATCCGAGTCTTGAAGACATGCTTATTGTGGGAGAAAGTATTCGTATTTCCCGAAAAAAAGGTTTGGAAATGATCCGATATATTGCTGGTTCTTGTGAAGAACTCTTGGCTGAAGAATATAGATTCATTAGAAAATAGGGCTTTCTGTCCGGTAAATACCTAATTATGGCTACTAACCTCTTTCATTATACCTTGTTTTAGGGATTGTGGTATCTCCGCAAATGCTCTACTTTTGCAACATCAGATTTAATGAATTAGTTAGTCATAATTACGTAACCACTTTTATTAAGGAAAAAAGGTTCCCGTCTTCCCCGATGTGATATCGTGAAGGAACGGGAATTTTTTCATTTCATACCTCTGTCTGACTAAAATATGCTATTCTATAATGCTACGTTCAAAGTGACAAAATGATGATACGGCTTCCTTATGAAATGAATTTCAAGTAACCCTCTTTGTTTCTTACTTCATAAGAAGCTACAAATAAATTTTCTATTGACGATTTTAATGTAAAATTCGTCAATAGACTGACGGATTTAATGTGAAAATCGTCAATAGGCTGACGGGTTTGCGGGTGTATTTTCCTTTAATGATTCCGTTTTTTGGTCTTCCCGGTTTACGCTTAGTTACAGATTTACTGTTTGTTAAGGTAGATTCATTTAACTTTTCCGCCCCTTTTTAAAAGACTTTCAGTCTCTTTTTCTGTACCATAATTTTTATGATTTAAATTAATAGTGTGATATGCGCTAAATGTAAAAGACGGTGAAGGTAATATCTTCTTTTGGAGTAAGATGGAAATGTTAAAGGAGAACTTCTTGTTTTGATGCAAATGTGTTGATAATCAGTGGCTTTATGAGTAAAAAAGAGGGTGTCCAAAAAACGTTCGTTTAATGGGCGCAAAGATATGAAGTATTTTTTAAAGAACAAAATGTTTAATAAAACTATTTTAGCAAATATGCTATTTTATAGTTATAATACTAATAATCAGTATAGAAATGTTGTAATTATGTGTGTTTTGTATACTCATCTTTTTATAGTTGTGCCGAACCCTCTTTTTCTTAAATTTTGACACCCATTAAACGAACGATTAAAAGACACAAAATATCGTTTTAACCGTCCTTTTATACGCAAACAAATAAGAGAAAAAATTTATGGTTCGTTCGATAAAAACTGTATCGTACGAACCACGAAGTGCACCCTGAATCAAGGTTTTTTCTTCTAAAAATAAAACATAAATGACTGAACATAAATCTTTTTGGTTCGCAGCCCGTACCAAAAATAATCAAGTACTGACGACACGGACGGTATTAGAAAAATTAAACATCGAATATTATCTTCCCACACAATTCACAGTCCGTATCTTGAGAGACCGCCGTCGTAATGTGGAAGTTCCGATGATTCAAAACCTTATTTTTGTGCATGCCACTAAGCAACGGGCTTGCGACATCGTCAACAACTGCTATGTGCGTCTCTACTATATGCGTGATTTTTGTACCCATCAGATGTTAGTCGTTCCTGACAAACAGATGGAGGATTTTATGTTGGTCATGAACCTTATGCCCGATAAAGTGTGTTTCGAAAACAAACAACTGACCTTGGGCGCTCCCGTACAGATCATTAAAGGAGAACTTTGCGGTATAGAAGGTGAAGTGGCCAGTATGGGCAACCATACTTATGTGGTGATTCGCATGCAAGGGGTACTGTCTGCCAGCATACGCGTCCCTCGCAGTTATCTGCGTTTACTTATCAAAAGCGAAATAAACAATATAAAATGAAAGAAGAACTACTTTCCCGCATTGCGGGAAAACAAATTGTGGTAGGTGTAGTGGGCCTGGGCTATGTAGGCCTGCCTCTCGCCGTAGAAAAAGCCAAGGCTGGATTCAAAACTATCGGTTTTGATGTGCAGGCAGACAAAGTGAAAATGGTGAACGAGGGACACAACTACATTGGCGATGTGGTGGATGCCGAACTGACACAATTGGTTGCCGATGGCATGCTCTCCGCCACTACTGATTTCTCGTTCGTGAAGGATGTCGATTTCATAGCCATCTGCGTGCCTACTCCCCTGGATGCACACCAGCAACCCGACATCAGCTATGTGGAATCTTCCGCTAAAGCCATTGCCGAACATCTCAGCCCGAATACAATGGTCGTCCTGGAATCCACCACTTATCCCGGAACCACGGAGGAACTCATCAGGCCTCTCCTTGAAAAAGGTTCCGGACTTACCTGCGGTAAAGATTTCTATTTGGGTTTCTCTCCGGAAAGAGTGGATCCGGGCAACCTTATCTATAAAACAAAAAATACCCCCAAAGTGGTGGGCGCCATCGGCGAAGATGCCCGTGAGGTAATTGCAGCTGTCTATGGAGCTGTTCTGGGCGATAAAGTGCATACGGTTTCTTCTCCGGCGGTAGCCGAGATGACTAAGATTCTTGAAAACACCTATCGGAACATCAATATCGGGCTGATTAATGAGCTTGCCATTTTGTGCAACCGCATGAATATCAATCTTTGGGAAGTGATTGAGGCTGCCAAAACCAAACCGTTCGGTTTCACTCCTTTCTATCCCGGTCCCGGACTGGGCGGTCATTGCATCCCCCTCGATCCTTATTATCTGACTTGGAAAGCCCGTGAATACGGTTTCCACACTTCCATGATCGAAGCTTCCATGATGGTGAACGACCGCATGCCGGAATACACCGTGGAACGTTGCGGGAAAATCCTCAACCGGCACGATAAATCCCTGAAAGGCGCGCGGGTATTGGTGTTGGGCATCGCCTATAAACAGGATATCGACGACTGCCGTGAAAGTCCCGCCCTCCGGGTAATAGAAGAATTGGAGAAAACGGGGGCTGTGGTCTCATTCTACGACCCCTATATCCCCCAATACAAGCAACAAGGCAAGATGAAGAAAGGAGAGCCCGCTCTGACCGCCGCTTTGTTGCAACAAACCGACCTGGTGGTGGTGACCGCCGCCCACACCAACGTGGACTATGATTTCGTGCAGCAATATGCCAGGGCCATCTTCGACACGAAGAACGTGATGACACAAGTGAAGGAACGAACGAATATCGAAGTCCTGTAAATATACGCTATCCCAATGAAAAAGAATATCTGTGTAATTGGTGGCGGCCGATGGGGGAAGAACCATATCCGCACCCTTTCCGGGCTGGGTTGCCTGGCTGCCATTGTAGAGTCCGATTCCGCCCGCTTAAACGCTTTCCTGGATGAATATCCCGGAGTGAAAGGATATACTGACGTGGAAGAGGCCATTGCCGCCCGGTATGACGGGTACACGGTAGCCCTTCCTGCCGAACTGCATTATCCCATCGGAAAAAAGTTGCTGGAAAGCGGCTTGCATGTACTGATGGAAAAACCCATGACGCTGACTTCCGCGCAATCCCGGGAGCTGGTAGAGCTTGCCGGGCGCACAAGCTCGCGCCTGATGGTGGGGCACGTGCTGCTGTTCCATCCCGCCTATCGCAAAATCAAGGAAGTGATTGAAAGCGGCAAGCTGGGCAAACTGTTCTACCTCTATTCCAATCGCCTGAATCTGGGCACGGTGCGTACCGAAGAGAGTGTTTTCTCTTCTTTCGCCCCGCACGATATTTCGATACTCGATTACCTGACGGGCGGTGCGGCCGTGAAGATTGAAGCCCGGGGAGCTAAATTCCTTCAGGATAAAGTTTTCGATACGACTTTGACGCAACTGGAATACCCCCATCACGTACATGCCCATATCTATGTGTCCTGGCTTCATCCCTACAAACAGCAGTTGCTGGTAGTGGTGGGTAGCAAAGGCATGATTTCTTTTGACGATTCCACCAGTGAAAAGGAGATTCACTTCTATAATAAGCGGATCGACTTTGAAAACGGCGTCCCGGTGAAGGTGGAGAATCCCGATGAAATCATTCCTTATGAACCTAAAATGCCTTTGGAAGAGGAATTGAAGTATTTTGTGGAACATCTGGATACTGCCATCGGAATAAACGATGGCGCAGCCGGTTATGAGGTCGTGAAAGTGTTGGAAACCGTACAAAAATTAGTAGAAAAATAATGGAAACTCCCAAAGATTATTTCGTTCATCCCAGTAGTTATGTGGATGAAGGGGCGCAGATAGGCAAAGGTACCAAAGTGTGGCATTTCACCCATATCCAGCAAGGTGCCGTCGTGGGCGAAAACTGTTCCTTGGGACAGAATGTGAATATTGCCAATCATGTGAAAATAGGCAACGGTGTGCGCATCCAGAATAATGTTTCCGTTTACGAAGGTGTGGAACTGGAAGATAACGTGTTTTGCGGCCCGTCGTGCGTGTTCACCAATGTCACCACCCCCCGCGCGCATTTTCCGGTGCATGGCGTGTATGCCCCCACCTTGATTAAGGAAGGCGCTTCTTTAGGAGCCAATTCCACCATCGTTTGCGGGCATACCGTAGGCCGGAGCGCCTTGATAGCCGCCGGTGCCGTGGTGACGAAAGATGTGAAAGACTACGCCCTCATGGCAGGCGTGCCTGCCCGCCGGATAGGATGGGTGTGCGAATGTGGCGAGCGGCTCGATGCTTCCCTCGTTTGCAAGTGCGGCCGGAAATACAAGGAAGAAAACGAACGATTGATTCCCATAAATAAAACTATATAAAATTATGCAATTCAGAGATTTAAAGAAGCAGTACCAGGTACTGAAACAAGATATGGACGCTGCCCTGACAGATACGGCAGCTTCCGCTGCTTTCATTATGGGCAAGCCGGTGAAAGAGTTGGAAGCCGAATTGGCGGCTTATGTAGGCGTGAAACACTGCGTTTCCTGTGCCAACGGCACGGATGCCCTCACCCTTGCCCTCAAAACGTGGGGCATCGGCAAGGGAGATGCCGTGTTTGTTCCGGACTTCACCTTTTTCTCTTCCGCCGAAGTCGTTTCCCTGGAAGGCGCCACTCCCGTTTTCGTAGATGTGGATAAAGACACTTTCAACCTCGATGCCGCCGACCTGGAAGAAAAAATAGGAGAAACGGTGGCTAAAGGGGAATTGACCCCGAAGGTTATTATCACGGTCGATTTGTTCGGGTTGCCGGCTGATTATCCGAGAATCAGAAAAATAGCCGATACCTATCGTTTATTGATTCTGGAAGACGGAGCGCAAGGTTTCGGCGGAGAAATCAGCGGGAAAAAAGCCTGCGGCTTCGGAGATATTTCCACCACCTCTTTTTTTCCCGCCAAGCCTTTGGGATGTTATGGCGATGGCGGTGCCGTATTTACCGATAACGATGAGTGGGCGGCGTTGCTCGACTCCTATCGTGTGCATGGGAAGGGACAGTTTAAGTACGACAATGTCCGCATTGGCATGAATTCCCGTCTGGACACTTTGCAAGCGGCGGTTCTGAAGATCAAGCTGAAAGCGTTCCGTGAATATGAAGTGGCTGACATCAACCGGGCAGCCGCCCGATATACGGAAAAGTTGCAGGGTAAAGTCAAAACTCCGGTCGTTCCCGAAGGCTATTATTCCAGCTGGGCGCAATACACCATTCGTCTGGACAGCAAAGAGCAGCGTGACGCCCTGCAGGCCGTACTGAAGGAGCAAGGCATTCCCACGATGGTTTATTACCCTACGCCCATGCATGACCAGACGGCTTATAAGAACTTGAAGGTTCCCGTCGGCAGTTGTCCCGTAGCCGAACAACTATGCCACACCGTCTTGTCCCTGCCCATTCATCCCTACATCAGCGAGGAAGACATCGATAGTGTCTGCGAAGGTATCCTGACCTTTATTGCCAAAAAATAGATTGTAAATTTGTGATAAATACTTAGAGTTCAGAATCATTCTCTCTTTATGCATTTCTCTTTCCGTCGTGAATCCGGCATCCTCTGTCTCGACCTTCTGATCGCCCTGTTTGCTTTCTGGCTGGCCCGTTATTTCGGTACTTTGCCCCGTTGGTATTGGTTGGTGCTGTCGGCTGTAGTATGGGTGATTTTGGGAGGCGTATCCCGGAAGCTGCAATTCGATTCCTATAAGCGGATTCGCTATGCGCTGCTGGGAGTCTTTACGCTGAATGTCTTCTCCGGTTTATTCATTTACTTTCTTTACCGGCATTTTGTTCTGGGCTATGAGGCGGACCATTCCATACTCGTAGCTACGGGAATCATTACCCTGCTTGAGTGGAGCCTTTATGGGCTGCTCCGTACCTTCGTGTACAGGAAGATTCCTTATTTCTACGAAGAGCCTTTGCTTGAAGATGTGACGGAGGCGGGTGTGCGGAGTGAAAATGAAATGGCAGAAAAAATCCGGATTCAGGATATTGACAGGCTGTTGAGCCTCACCCGGGAGAAAAAAGGAGAACAAGGAGTGGTGGCGTGGCTCAAAGAGCACCCGCACTTGTTTGCTCCGGATACGATTCTGCTCGACTCATCCAATCCGGAAGCCATTCTTGCCCACAAGACCAGAACTCCCGCATTGATTGTCCATGTGTGTTCCCTGAATAAAATCCGGCATTTGAATACTTTTTTTTCCTATTCTAACTATTGCCTCGATGCCGGGGGAGGCATTGCTTGTCATTGCACCACTTCCGGCATCCGCAGAGAGAAAATCATGCGGCAGACGCCTCCGGTCATCAATCACATCCTCTATGTGTTGGATTATTGCTGGCATCGGATATTTCCTAAAATGTCCCTCACCAGAGGGCTCTATTATAGGGTGACCCATGGGACGAAGCGAGCCCTCACCCGTGTGGAGGTACTGGGAAGACTCTATCGGGCGGGTTTCGACGTGGTGCATGAGGAAATCACCCAAGGGGAGTTTTATGTGATAGCCATTAAAGTGAAAGACCCTATTCGGGACGACACCCCTTCCAATGGGCTCCTGATCCGCCTGAAGCGTAAGGGGAAGAATGGCGAGACTATCGGTGTTTACAAGTTCCGCACCATGCACGCTTATTCCGAATATCTTCAACCTTATATTTATAAGCAAGAGGGACTTTGTGCCGGTGGCAAGATTGCCGACGACTACCGGGTGAGCACGCTGGGGAAATTCTTGCGCAAAACCTGGCTGGACGAGCTCCCCATGCTTCTGAACTGGCTCAAAGGCGACCTGAAGCTGGTGGGCGTCCGCCCGCTGAGCAACCATTATTTCAGCCTCTATTCCCGGGAACTACAGGAACTACGCATCCGTACCAAGCCGGGGCTTCTTCCCCCCTTTTATGCCGACATGCCTGAGACGCTACAGGAAATACAGGAAAGCGAACGGCGTTATCTGGAGGCTTATTTTCAAAATCCCTTCCTTACGGATTGGAGGTATTTCTGGAAGGCAGTGGGAAACATTGTGGTGAAGGGGAAGAGAAGTAAGTAGGAGAATCAATAAAAATAGATAAATATGGAATTACAAGAATTTATCAAAAAGTTCGCGGAGCTCTTTGAGGATACTGACCCCAATGAAATCCAGGCGGATACGAATTTTAGAGAATTGTATGAATGGTCGTCACTGACGGCCTTGTCGGTAATGGCGATGGTGGCTGATGAATATGAAATCCTTCTGAAAGGGGAAGACATACGTAAGGCGGGCACCGTGAATGAGTTGTATCAAATCTTAAAGAATAAACGGTAATGTACAATCCTTTCACCCTGCAAGGCAAAACCATCCTTGTTACAGGCGCTTCTTCCGGCATCGGCCGGGCCGCCGCCATCGAATGTTCGCGTATGGGAGCAAGGGTCATAGTAACCGGCAGGAATGAAGAACGCCTGAAAGAGACACTTGGGCAATTGGAAGGAGAAGGACATGCGATGATCGTGGCCGACCTGTCCGACGACGCCCAACTGGATCGTCTGGTGGAACAGACTCCGGTGCTGGACGGGCTGGTCAACAATGCGGGAATTAACGATCTGTTCCCGGTCCTTTTTATTAATAGAGAAGAATTGTCCCGTATGTTGGAGATTAACACCGTCGCCCCCATTTTACTGATGCAACGCCTGCTCCGGAAAAAGAAGCTTGTGAAGGGGGCTTCCGTTGTATTTACTTCTTCTATCTCCGGCAAATACATTGCGGCGCCCGGGAATACGCTCTATAGCACCAGTAAATCCGCCATCTGCGGCTTTGTGAAGAATGCGGCACTGGAACTGGCGGCAAGGCAGATTCGTGTAAACTCTGTCTGTCCCGGCATGATAGAAACGCATATTCTGGATGGAGGAATGGTTACAAAAGAAGACTTGGATGTAGAGCGCCAACAATACCCCCTGAAAAGGTTCGGACGTCCCGAAGAAGTGGCTTATGGCATTGTTTATTTGTTGAGTGACGCATCCGGATTTACTACCGGGGCAGAGTTGGTGATGGATGGAGGGTTTACATTGCAGTAGTTAAAATGAAAATAATAGTAAACAATATTCAAATAAGTTCCTTGATGGCTTGGCTTCCGGAGAATAGCGTTGAAATGACATCCTATGCGGATATTTACGGCCATTCGGAAGTTAACAATATAATGAAAGCTACCGGAGTGGAAAGAGTGCGCATTGCCAGTGAGGATATGACATCTTCGGATATGTGCCGGAAGGCGGCGGAATATCTCATAAGTCAAGAATCGATTGATAAATCGACAATCGATGGAATTGTTTTTGTCTCTCAAACTTGCGACTATTTGCTACCCTCTACTTCTATATGTCTTCAGGAACGGTTGGGACTGACAAAGGATACCGTCTGTATGGATGTGCACTATGGATGTTCCGGCTATATCTATGGGCTGTTTCAGGCCGCTTTGTGGATTCATAGCGGCGCATGTGCGAATGTTTTGTTACTGACCGGCGATACGACCTCCCGAATCATCAATGAACACGATAAGTCATTAAGGATGGTATTCGGCGATTGTGGTACGGCAACTATGGTAACACAAGGAAGTCATTCGATGGGATTTCATATTCAGTCGGATGGCAGTGGGGCCAATCGTCTGATTGTACTTGCCGGTGGTTTCAGGACTCCCGTTTCGGAACAATCCTCTGCGTTAGCATGGGATGAAGATCAAAATGGACGCACTCTCAATGATTTGTATATGGATGGGTTGGGATTATTCAATTTTGCTATTAGTAATGTTCCGAAAAATGTAAACGGACTGTTGGAAGACATGCGATGGGATAAAGAAACTGTAGGTTTGTTCGCACTTCATCAAGCCAATAAGTTTATGGTCGACAATGTTCGCAAGCGATTGAAAGTACCTGTAGATAAGGTTCCTGTAAATGTAGCGAATTATGGGAATACCGGTCCGTCATCGATTCCATTACTACTGAGCGACCTGTGTTCCCGTGAACATGGCTATGACTTATCGAAGGTTCTCATGAGCGGTTTCGGAGTAGGTTTGTCGTGGGGGAGTGTAGCCGCAAATCTATCAACAACGAAATTTTACGTACCTATTAATAGCTAATTAAAAAAATGGAAGAAAAAGTTTTATCGATCGTAAATCGGATAAGAGTTTCAAAAGGTCTGACCACGCTTCAATCATTAGACGCTTCATCCAACCTGCGCAATGATTTGGGACTTACCTCTTTCGATTTGGCTGAATTAACCGTACATATCGAAGATGAATTTGAAATTGATATTTTTGAAGACGGTTTAGTAAATACCGTTGGTGAAGTGCTTGCTAAATTAGAAAAATAAATGGAATTCTTTCTGATAGATAAGTCCCGACATTTCACTTACGCTGATTTGGTAGATGCGATTAACCGGAAACAGGAATATTATCCTTTATTCAAGAATAAAGATTTATTTCCCTATTTTGTAAATCTGTTGAGTGCGTTAGCTTCCAATCAACCATTGGTTCTATTGGATGCCGATCTGAATTCGGATGAGATAGAGGATGTAAAGGAAAGAGATGTGAATGTGGCCTTTCCCTTAGAGCCTTGCCATTACAATTCGGCGGAAGAAATAGTAAAAGCTATTTTGCATTCAAGTTCGGAAATAACCATATTCACATCCGGGACAACGGGGCAACCTAAAAAAGTGGTACATACTATTTCTTCTTTAACACGATTTTTGAGGACTGGAAACTGTTATAAGGAACAGACATGGGCTTATGCTTATAATCCTACACATATGGCGGGATTACAGGTCTTTTTTCAAGCTTTTGCGAATGGCAATACGTTGATTAATGTATTCAATTTTTCCCGTTCGGAAATATACCGGTTGATTCATGAGTTTCAAGTAACCCACATTTCCGCCACGCCTACCTTTTATCGTTTATTGCTTCCCTGTGAATCTGCTTATCCGTCGGTAGTCAGAGTAACATTGGGAGGTGAAAGGTCGGAGAGCCAGTTGTACGACTCCATCAAAAAAATATTTCCGATGGCGAAGATAAATAATATCTATGCCTCTACAGAGGCGGGGAGCTTGTTCGTAGCCCAAGGCGATTGTTTTCGGATACCCGAAGCCATCAGAAATAAAATCAGGGTGGAAGAAGACGAACTGTTCATCCATAAATCGTTATTGGGTAAGTCGGAGCATTTTCAATTGATAGGCGATTATTATCCCTCAGGCGATTTGGTAGAATGGCAGGATGATGAGCGAAACACTTTTAAGTTTAAAAGTCGTAAAAATGAACTGATCAATATAGGAGGTTATAAGGTTAATCCGGGTGAAGTGGAAAGCGCTTTGCTCTCCATTGCCGGAATAAGCCAGGTCAGGGTATACGGTAGGTCAAATTCCGTTTTGGGGAATATACTTTGTGCGGAAGTAAGGTTGGAACCATCTTCTGTGTTGGAAGAAGTAGAAATCCGGAATCAGTTGAAGGACCGCCTGCAAGACTTCAAGATACCCCGTTATTTTAAATTTGTAGAAACTCTGTCACTGACCCGTACGGGAAAATTGAAAAGATTATGAATTATTTAGTAACAGGCTGTTCGCGTGGCGTAGGACTTGAAATCTGCGAGATATTACTGGCGCAAGGGCATTGTGTATATGGAGTGGCTCGCGGCTATTCGGACGAATTCATTGCTTTAGAAAAAACATATTCTGGCAGGCTGTTTTTTAAAAGCGTTGATTTGAGCGATTCGGACTGCATTCGTATCTCTATTTTTAAGGAGTTCATATCCGGTAAAATTCAATTGCATGGCTTTGTAAACAATGCGGCAATGGCTTACGATGATATTGTCACTAATTTGAGTTTGCCTAAGTTGCAGACTATGTATGCGGTCAATGTGTTTACCCCCATGATGATAACCAAATATGTATTAAGGAATATGTTGCTGCATCATACTTGCGGGTGTATTGTTCATATCTCTTCCATCAGTGCCCATACCGGCTATAAAGGATTGGCAATGTATGCGTCGAGTAAAGGAGCTTTGGAGGCATTCTCAAAAGATACAGCCCGAGAATGGGGCGAACTGGGTATCCGTTCCAATGTTGTGGTACCTGGATTTATGGAAACGGCAATGAGTTCTACTCTATCACAAGATCAAAAAGATAGAATTTATAAACGTACATCTTTGAAAAAAGCGACGTCAATCCGTTCTGTTGCCGAAACTGTTGTTTTCTTATTATCTGATAAGGCTTGCTCAATAACCGGTCAGAATATTCATGTGGATTCAGGGACGATATAAAATCAGCCTTCAGCATGAAGAGATAAATGAATATGAAATTGTGACAGCCTGCCTGAGCCTGGAAGATATGTGATAGTGAACGGTGGGCGCTGGGAGTTTGGAAGATAGAGTAGACTGGACTAGACGTTCCATCGGATTTGTAATCCGATAGAACAGAGTCTTTCCGTTTTATAATTCACTGTATGTTGACTTTGCATCGAAGCACGGACACGCCTTATGCACTGACCTGCTGAGTTGATAATGCCCCAGTATCTTCGCCTTTGGATAATCCGTTTTCAGTTGCCTTAGCAAATCGAGTAGCGAACATTTCTGCGCATAGGTCCTTGTATCCGCCGGTTGCCCGTCCTCGTTGAGCCCGCCTTCATAACAGATGCCGACGCTTTTATCATTCCATCCTGTGGCGTGCGCCCCGATCTGATGAACCGGTCGACAGACGTGAACTTCTCCATCCCGTGTGATGTAGAAATGATAGCCGATGCTTGCGAAGCCTCTTGCCAGATGACAGCGATGAAGAGCTTCTACCGGGAAATTCCGGTCGCAGCGTGTTGCGCTGCAATGAACTACCAGGAGGCGCACCTCCCGATAGTTCTGATAAAAACTGCCTGCT